>CAIMSN010000106.1 GCA_903844135.1 uncultured Rhodospirillales bacterium
CGTCGGGCCGCTGGTGATCCACGAGATCGTCCGCGAGCAGGGCGAGAAGGAACTGGCCCGATCGTTCAACGGTCTCGCCTGGTCCGGGCTGGCGGCGGGACTGTCGATCGGTTTCTCGCTGGTGGCGCAGGCCTATATCAAATCCGCGTTGCCGGACGCACCCTGGGCCAGGCTGGTGGACGGGTTCGGCTACAGCCTGGGCTTCCTGATCGTCATCCTGGGCCAGCAGCAGCTCTTCACCGAGACCACGCTGACGGCGCTGATCCCGACCCTCACGCGTCGCACCTGGAAGGACGCACGGGGGACGCTGCGGGTCTGGACGATCGTGCTGGGCGCGAACCTGATCGGCACCTTTATCTTCTCGGCGATCCTGGCCCAGCGTGGCGTGGTGTCGCCGGAGGCCTACCAGGCGATGCAGCAGATCGCCGCCAAGCTGATGTCGCATTCGTTCGGCCAGACCGCGATGCTGGCCGGCGCCGCCGGCTGGCTGATCGGCCTGATGGTCTGGCTGCTGCCCGGCGCCGGCCCGGCGCGGCCGCTGATCGTCATCGTGCTGACCTACGTGGTCGCGTTGTGCGAATTCCCGCATGCGATCGCCGGCTCGGTCGAGGCCGCGTTCGCGGTCTGGTCCGGGCAGGCCGGGGTGGCCGACTATCTCTGGAAGTTCTTCGCGCCGACCCTGCTCGGCAACATCATTTCCGGGACCGCCCTGGTGGCGCTGCTCAACCATGCGACGGTCGCGGAGGAACTCAAGGGCGCGAGCCGGGGCTGAGCAATTGCGTTTTTTCTGGCGTGCAGTCATTGCCAGCATTATGCTGTCACTCGAGATGGAGAGATGCGGTGATGGCGACACTCACGGTCCGCAACCTCGACGACGAGGTGGCGCGTAGGCTGCGCGTACGGGCGGCCGAGCATGGCCGCTCCACCGAAGCGGAGCATCGCGAGATCCTGCGGATCGCGGTCTCCGAGGCGCCGCCGCTGTCGGCGCAGCATGAGGCGGCGCGACGCCTCGCGGCGTTTCGCCTCCGGACGGCGGGACGGGGTTCGGCCAGCAGCGCCGCGCTGCTGGCCGATGCCCGGCGTCGGCCATCCGCCACGGAGCCCTGACCCTGACCCTGTCCCTGGTGGTCGATGCCAGCGTCGCGCTGAAATGGGTGCTGGACGAGCCGGACAGCCATCTGGCGCATGCGCTGGCGGCGGGCTCCGAGCCGTTGCTGATGCCGGATTTCTGGCTCGCCGAAGCCACCAACGTACTGTGGCTGCAGGTCAGGCGGCGGATCTTCACCGCGGACGAAGCGCGCGAGGGGCTGGCGCTGCTGCGGGCGCTGGTCCCGCCCACGCCGACCGGTCCGATGGCGCTGCACGAGGTCGCCCTGGAGATCGGTCTCGAGACCGATCACCCGACCTACGACACGCTCTATCTGGCATTCGCGATCGCCATGGGCGCGCGCGGCCTCGTCGTCGCCGACCGTGCGTTCGTCCGCGACATGCGACGCCATTCCGATCCGACGCTGCTGGCGATGATGATTCCCCTCGGGGGCTGATCGGCGGCCGGGCTCAGCGTTCCAGGATCTCGACCGCCACGCCGCGGCGCTCCCAGCCGGCGCGTTCCAGCTCGGGGGTGTCGTGTTCCCCGTCCGGCCAGCCGAGGCAGACATAGGCGATGAAATGCCAGGCCGGCGGCACGTCGAGCAGGGCGGTGATTCGTTCCGGATCCAGGATCGAGACCCAGCCGAGGCCGATCCCCTCGGCGCGGGCCGCCAGCCAGAGCGTGTGCAGCGCCAGGACCGCGGAATAGTCGGTGGTCTCCGGCATGGTCCGTCGTCCCAGTCCGCGCCCCTGGGCAGGGTCGGGCTCGGCGAACACGGCGAGCTGGCAGGGCGCGCGATCCAGCCCGGCCAGTTTCAGCGCGGCATAGCGGCCGGCGTCGGAGCCGTCGCGCGCCGAAAGGGCGGCTTCGTTGCAGCGCACGAACTCCTGCCTGACCTGCGCGCGGCCTGTGTCCGACCGCACCCTGACCAGGCGCCACGGCTCGCTCAGACCGACCGACGGCGCCAGCCGGGCGATCGCCAGCAGACGCTCCAAGACCGGTTCGGGGATCGGCCTGGTCTGGAAATGCCGGACGTCGCGCCGCCAGCCGAACAAGGTCGCCAGTTGCACGCGGAACGCCGGGTCGAACACCGGGCCGTTCAAGGGCGCCACCAGCCGGGCGGCAGCGCGAACAGCACGGCAAGACCATAGGCGAGCGCCTGGATCGAACAGGCGGCGCGGTAGAGCGACAATGCCCGGCGCAGGTCGTCCGGCGTCAGCGCGACCCGGCCATCGCCCATCCAGGCGCCATCGACCGCAATGCCGCGATAGGCGCGCGGGCCGCCGAGACTGATGCCGAGCGCCGCCGCCATCGCCGCTTCCGGCCAGCCGGCATTGGGCGACCGGTGCCGTCCTGCGTCGCGTCCAGTCGCGACGACCACGGCGATGGCGCGGTGCGGCGCGGCCAGGCCGATCCAGAACGCCGACAGCCGAGAGGCTGGCAGATTGATCAGGTCGTCCAGCCGCGCCGCGGCGCGGCCGAACGCGGCGTGGCGTGGGGTGAGATGGCCGATCATGCTGTCCGCCGTGTTGACCGCCTTGTAGAACACGATCCCGGGCAGTCCGAACAGCGCGCACCAGAGCAGCGGGGCGACCACGCCATCGGAGAAATTCTCCGCCAGGCTCTCGATCGCGGCGCGAACGACGCCGCTCAGGTCGAGCGCGTCGGTATCGCGGCCGACGATCATCGCAACGCTGCGTCTGCCGCCGTCCAGGCCCTCCTGCGCGAGGGCGTCCGCAACCGCGCCGACATGCGTGGCCAGGGAGCGCTGCGCCGGCAGCGTCGCCGACAGCAGACCGAGCACGACCAGCGCCGCCCAGGGCAGCGTATGAGCGGGCAGCAGCGACAAAGCGGCGCTCTGCAGCAGGATCGCGCATCCGGTCGGCACGCCGGCGATCAGCGCCAGCGACAGCAGACCGTTGAGACGTCGCCTCGCCTCGGGCAGGGTGTCGCGGTTCAGGGTGCGGTCGGTCCAGCCGATCAGAGCGCCGATCCAGGTGACCGGATGGCCGATCCACCGGAACAGCCGGTCAGGATAGCCCAGGGCGGCTTCGGCGCCGAGGGCGATGGCGGTGACGACGAGGGTCTGGACCAAAAGCTGGCAGGCTCCGGGGCGGTCGGGAGGGTCGAGATGGGCGAGGCGGGGTCTAGCACGATCACCGAGCCGGGCATCGGGCCAGGCATCGGGCCAGGCATCGGGCCGGGCTCAATCCCGGAGGTCGCCCATGGCGGCCGTCTGCTGGCGGCGCGGCGCGCCTTCCCCGAGGCGCCGGCGCCGTTCCTCGATCTCTCGACCGGGATCAGCCCGTTCGCCTATCCGTTCGCGATGCCGCCGGCCGCCTGCTTCGCCCGGCTGCCGGAGCCTGAGCAGGAACTGGCGCTGCGCGACGTCGCGGCCTCGACCTATGAAGCGCCGGACGCGCAGCACGTGACGATCGCGCCCGGATCGCAGATGCTGATCGCCCTGCTGCCGCGGCTGCTGGACTGTCGCCGGGCCGCGGTGCTCGGGCCGACCTACGCCGAGCATGCGGCCTCCTGGCGGCGGCATCGCGTGCCGGTGATCGAGCCCGGCTCGGTGGCGGCTCTGTTCGACGCGGTCGCCGCCGATACGGCGCTGGTGCTGTGCAACCCGAACAATCCGGACGGAGCCCGGATCGACGCCGCGACGCTGTCGGCGCTCTCGGCGCGGACGGCGTCCGCCGGAGGCTGGCTGGTGGTCGACGAGGCCTACGCGGACCTCGAACGCGACATGGTCCCGGCGGCGACGCTGCTCGCCGGGAACGGCCGCGTCGTCGTGCTGCGCTCGTTCGGCAAGAGCTACGGGCTGGCCGGGATCAGGCTGGGCTTCCTGCTGGCATCGCCGCCGGTCGCGGCGGCGGCGGCGGCGCTGCTCGGTCCCTGGCCGGTCGGCGGACTGGCCCTGGCGGCGGGGCGGCAGGCTCTGTCGGATCTCGCCTGGCGCCGTCGCACCGCGGTTCGGGTTGCGGAGTCCTCGGCGCGGCTGGATGCGTTGCTGCGCGCCGCCGGCCTGACGATGCTGGGCGGAACAGGTCTGTTCCGTCTGGCCAACACCGAATCGGCCAGGTCGCTGTGGCGACGCCTGGCGCAACGCGGGATCCTGGTCCGGCGCTTCGACGATCACCCGACCTGGCTGCGATTCGGACTGCCGGAGGACGAGCCGGCCTGGGACCGGCTCGAAGGATTCTTTTCGGCCGACCGGGCCTAGTTACCGATGCGGTTTCGGCGTGTCCTGGCCCGGTGCGACATTGGTGCCGGGCTTAACCGGCGGGTCGGGGATCGGCGCCACCTGCTCGTTGATCTGGTTCGGCGCATCGTGCAGACGCTCGGAGGGCGGCACCGCCTGGTGATGCCGCGGCGCCGGGCTCGCCGGGGTCGTGGCGGCATGGTCCGGCCGGTCGTCACGGGAAGCGGCGTCGGTTCCCTGGGCGAAGGCGGCCGCTCCGAGCGGCAGCGACAGCGCCACGATCAGGCCGGCAAGCGCCGGACTCAGGGGTGATATGGTCATGGTGTCTCTCTCCTCGTCTTCAGTCTGCGCCAGCTGCCCCGGAACAACGCCCCGCTTGGTCTGGCGGCGGCCTAGCCGAACCGGCGGCGGCCTGGGAGGGTTCCCCGCCGATACGCATCCGCTCGATCGACGTCGCGATACGCGTCAATCATGACCGAAATCGGGTTCTACCATCTGACGCGATCGTCGGCGGACGACGCGCTCCCGGCCCTGCTCGGGCGCACCCTGCAGGCCGGGAAGCGGGCGATCGTGCGCTGCCGCGACGTCGAGCGCGCCGATGCGCTCGATGCCTCGCTGTGGCGCGTTCCGGAACCGGTCTGGCTGCCGCACGGCACCGCGCGGACAGGCGACGCGGCGCTGCAGCCGATCTGGATCACCGACGGGACCGAGGTGCCGAACCAAGCCGGATACCTGTTCCTGCTCGACGGTCTCGAAGCGGCCGATCTGGGCGCGTTCGAGCGGGTGTTCGATCTGTTCGACGGCAACGACGCGGCGCAGGTGGAGCAGGCCCGCCGGCGCTGGCAGTCCGCGAAGGCGGCCGGACATGCGCTCGCCTACTGGAGACAGGAGCCGAAGGGCTGGGTCCGCGCCGGCTGATCGCGGCGAGGAAGGCGGCCGCAACCAACCCGACGCGGCGAAGTTTCAGGTTGGGAAAAAACGGAGAACAGGCGATGGCCGACCCGAAAGAAAAACAGGGAAACGACGAGACGCCGCTTGATACCGGCATTCCCGACGGCAGCGACGAGGGCGAGGCGAAAGGCACGCCGAATTCCGACCGCGAACGGACCGAGAAGGCGGGGCTCGGGAATGCGTGACGCGTCGCTGCGCACCGTGCGGCTGGCCGACGGTGCCCAGGTTCCCTGCCTCGGACAGGGCACCTGGCGGATGGCCGAGGATCCGTCGCGCCGCGCGGAGGAGATCGCCAGCCTGCGCGCCGGCATCGAGCGCGGCATGACCCTGATCGACACGGCGGAAATGTATGCCGACGGCGCGTCGGAGATCCTGGTCGGCGAGGCGATCGCCGGGCTGCGCGACAAGGTCACGCTGGTGACCAAGGCGCTGCCGTCGCATGCCGGCCGCAACGAGCTGGCCTCGGCCTGCCGCGCCAGCCTCAAGCGGCTCAAGGTCGCCAGGATCGATGTGTATCTGCTGCACTGGCGTGGCGGCACGCCGCTGGCCGAGACCATCGAGGCGTTCGAACGTCTGCGCGCGGACGGGCTGATCGCGAGCTGGGGCGTGTCCAACTTCGACGTCGACGATCTGGAGGAGATGGCCGGGATCGCGCGCGCGTCGGGCTGCGTGACCAACCAGATCCTCTACAACCTCGATTATCGGGGCATCGAACTCGATCTGCTGCCCTATGCGGAGGCGCGGGCGATCCCGCCGATGGCCTACTCGCCGGTCGGCCAGGGCGGCAGCCTGCTGCGATCGGAGACCCTGGCGGCGGTTGCCAGGGAGCATGACGCGACCCCCGCCCAGATCGCCCTGGCCTGGACCCTCCGGCTGCCCAACGTGATCGCGATCCCGAAGGCCGGCACCGTCGCGCATGTGCACGAGAATGCCGACGCCGGCAGCCTGCGCCTGAACGACGACGACCTGATGCGACTGGACCGGGCATTTCCGCCACCGACATCGCGCCAGCCTCTGGCCATGCTCTGAACCGCGTTCCGGGGGCTGGCGCCGCGCACGCCGCGCGGCCTACCTTCGGCGCTGGTCCGGGGCCGGGTCCAAGGTTGGGTGGAGTCGGCGCCGAACCTCGCTCCAGACCTCGCTCCAGACCGGGATCCTGACCGCATTGACCCTGCTGATGCTGATCGGTCTGTTCCTGCTCGCGGGCCTGTTCGCGCTGCGTGGCGGGCTGCGGGTCCTGGTTCCGGGGCCGGTGGCGCCGGCACGTGCCGGCTGGCCGGTGTTCGCGATCTCCGGGCTCGCCTGTTCGCTTCTGGGTCTGGCAACCGGCCGGTCCGCCGGGCTGCCGATCCCGATCGGAACGGCCGGGTTCGCTGGCGGCCTCACACTCGATCCGCTCTCCTGCCTGTTCTGCCTGCTTATCTTCGCTGTGACCTGCTTCGCCGAGACGGCGCCGCCATCGTCGCGCCTCGCCGATGGCAGGCGGGATCTCGCGATCGCCGCGAGCCTGCTGGTGCTGCTGGCGGGGGATTCGTTCCTGCTCGGCAGCGGCGCGGTGCTGGCGATCCTGGCGCTCGGCGCCTCCTGCGGCGGCAGGGCGCCCAGGGCGCATGCGTTGGCCTGCATCGGCGCGGTGGGCGCCTGCATCGTGCTCTGCCAGCGCGCGGCGCCGGGCGGCGCGCTGTTGGCCGATCCCGGCTTCGCGGTGCTGCGGGCGGGCGCCTCCGGCGTCGCGTCGGGGCAGGGGGCGGCGCTGCTGCCGATCTTCGCCGCGATCGCCGCGATACCGCTGCTGGGCCTGTGGCCGGCGCAGCCCCTGTTCCGCCGGCATTGCGCGTTCGCGCCGGTCTGGGCGCCGGTCCTGGGCAGCCTGCTCGGCCTGTTCCTGCTGATCCGGCTGCTGCTCGATCTCGCCGGCCCGGTCCCGTCGGTGTGGTGGGGCGCGATGCTGGTGCTGCTGGGACTTGGCTCGTCGGTACGGGCCGGGATCTCCGGTCTGACGCAGAATCGCCCTGGTGCCGCGATCGGCGGCGCGATCGCGCTGCAGAATGGTCTGGCGGTCGGCGGCGTCGGGCTGTGCCTGCTGGCCAAGGCCGAGGATCTGCCGTCGCTCGCCGGTGCGGCGTTCGATGCCGTGCTGCTGTTCCTGCCGGTGCTGTCGCTGGCCGGGCTCGCGGCGCTCGGCCTGGCCAGGATCATGGAACAGGAAGCCGGGTCGGGGCTGGTGAGGCGGCTCGGTGGCCTGGCGACCTCGATGCCGGGCGCCTGCCTGGTGATGACCGTTCCGCTGGGGTTGCTCGGCTTCGTGGCGCCGGCGGGCGGGTTCGCCGCCTCCTGGCTGCTCTTGCAATGCGCGTTCTCCGTCTCCCTGCCATCGATCGCCGGCGTGCCGCTGCTCACCGGTTTTCTGGTGACCGGAATTGCCGCTTCGACGTCGCTCGGCGCGGCCGGGCTGATCCGCCTGGCCTGGGTGGTGGCGCTCGGACGGCCGCGCACGCCGCGCGGCGCCGCAGCGACCGACATCGGACCGACGTCGGCGCGTCGCCATGGCGCGCTGCTGGTGCTTCCGCTCCTGACCTCGCTGCTGCCGGGATTGTGGCTCGGTTCCCAGCCCGGTCCGGCGCACCCGCCGTTCCGGCTGACCGCGCCGGGCGGCACGACGATGCTGGTCCCGCTGCCGATCCTGCTGGCGATCCTGTTGGCGCTACTGCTGTCGGTCCTGCTCGTGCGCCGGTTGGCGGTGCGCGGCGAACGGCGCGAGCCCGCCTGGGAGGGCGGCGCGGCGCCGCCGCCGCCCTGGCTGCCGTTCGGCGACCCGGCGACGCAGATCGCGCCGTCCAGTCTGGCGATCGCGCTGCGGCAGGCGCTCCTGGCGCGCGACGGGGCGGATCCGGGCCTGCGGTCTGGTTGGGGTCGTGGCCGGGGCGTTCGGTGGACGATGCGCTGGCGTGCCCGGAGCCTGCTGCTGGGCCTGCGCGCGTCCAGCGATGTGGCCGGCCGCCTGCTGCTGACGCACGGCAACGCGCTGGCGACCGCCTGGGTGGCGTTGATGCTGCTGGCGATGGCGTTCGGCGCGCTCGGGCCGCCGGACGCCGTGCGGGTTGACGTGCCTTGACCGATCTCGCAGGGCTGTTGCTGGGCGGTGCGGCGTTGCTGCTGCATGCGGCACTGATGGTCGCGGCCGCGCCGCTGGTGGAAGCCTGGATCGCCCCCGAAACCATCCCGGTCACCCATCCGGCGCGCTGGCCGGAGCGGATCATGCGGCCGTATCGGGCGCTGGGCGCCCTGCTGGCGCGGGAGACGATACGGTCCGGCAACGCCTCGCCGCTGGCGGTCGCAGCACCTCTGCTGGCGGTGAGCCTGACCCTGGTCGCCGCCTGTCTGGTTCCGTCGTTCGCGGTCGGGCTGCTCGACGCGCCGCTGGCCGACCTGCTGCTGGTGCTCGGGCTGCTGGCCGGCGCTCAGGCGACGCTGCTGCTGGCGGCGGCGGATGACGGGCTGGCGTCGTCCGGCCTTGAGGCGGTCGGACAGATGGTGAACCTGATACTCGCGGTTCCGGGCGGCATCGTCGCGGTGCTGACGCTGTCGCTGCTCGCCGGCGGCACCGGGCTCGACCAGATTCTCGCCGTGCCGCATGGGGGTGCCGGGCTGGCGGCGTGCTGCGCGCTCGGACTGGCGGCGATCGCCGCCACCGGGCGGCGGTCCATCCTGTCGCAGGGCTGGTCGGGGGCGGATCTTGCTCTGCTCAGGGTCCAGGACGGCTTGCAGATGCTGGTGTGGATCGACCTGATCGGCGGTCTCGCACTGCCCGGGATGCTGGCTGCGGCGCGGTCCGGGCCGCTCGGATGGCTGGAGGGGCTGCTGTTCTGGGCGCTCAGGCTGGCGCTTGGCACTCTGCTGCTGCGGACGGTCGGCGCCAGCCTGACCAGCCTGTCGTCGCGGCGCCGGCTGGCCGGCCTGTCGCTGCTGGTGGCGGCTCTGGCGCCGGTCCTGCTGCTGGCGGGACGGGCGCCGGCATGACCGGCCTGGTCGGCCTGCTGGCGGACGCGCTGCTGCTGTTGGCGATCTTCTGCGCGCGACCGGCATCGTTGCCGGTCTGGAGCTTCCGTCTGCCGGTCCAGGACGCGCTGGTCGCATGCTGCCTGCTGGCGAGCCTGGTCGGTCGGACGGTCGCGCCGGAGCCGGGCGGCGCATCGCCCGGCCTCGCGCTCGCCGGGCTGCTGGCGGTGCTGGCCAGGATCGGGCTGGTGTGGGCCGGCCGGCGCGCCGTCTTGCTGCGCGCCGGCGCCGTGCCGGCGAGGCCGGTCTGGCCGGTGCTCCTGGCGCTCCTCGCCGCGTGGCTGGCAATCCGGCTGCTGCCGGGAGCGGTGTCCGCATCAGGGTCGCAGGACATACTCGGCCCGTCGATCGGTATCGTCCTCGCCGGCCTGGTCGGCGCCCTGGCGGCGCGCGAGGAGCGTGCGCGCATCGCCGCTCTGCTGCTGGCCGGGAACGGCGTGCTGCTGGCTGCCTGCCTTGTCGAGGGGCCTGGATGGGGGTCGCTGCTGTCGATCCTGGCGCTGCAGGCGCTGGGCCTGCTCGGCCTGCGCCTCCGGCCCGCCAGGATCGCGTCATGAGCGGAGCGGTCGGGCTGATCGTGCTCGTTCCACTGCTGCTGTCCCTGGTCCCGACCGCGCTGCCGCGTGCCGCCGGGCCGCGCGGCGTCGCCATGACCGGGCTCGGCATGGCGGTGGTCACGGCCGGCGTCGCCGTCGGTGGGGTGTGGACGGCCGGAGATGCGCCTCTCGAAGCATCCGGCGCATTGTTCGGCGACGATGCCCTCGCGCGGGCACTGTCGCTGCCGCCGGCGATCGCCTGGCTGCTGGTCGCGCTGCGCGAGGCGACGCAGGCCAGGGTGCAACAAGGCGGCACCGCGGGACGCTGGGCCCGCTGGCCGATCGCCGCCCAGCTCGGCACCGCGGCATCGATGGCGCTGTCCCGGCTCGAGCTTCTGGCCCTGCTGCCGATCGGCTTCGCGCTGCTGCTGGCGGCGTGGTCGCGCCTGGAGGGACGGGACTGGCGCGATGGCGTGTCCGGCCTGGCGCCGCTGCTGGCCATGCTGGCGGGGGTGGTCGTGCTGTCGGCCGGGCTGGGCCGGCCCGCGCGCTGGAGCGCACTCTCGGCGCACGACACACTGATTCCGGCCGCGCTGGCGATCACCGGGGCGACCCTGCTGACGATGCCCGCCCTGCTGCTGGCGCTGTGGTCGGCGGTCCATCCGGTGCGCGCGGTGCGGGACCCGCCGGCGCGTGGCCTGTCGGCGCTGCTGTTCGCAGCGCCCGCCCTGGGGATCGCGCTGCGCGCCGCGACGCTGCCCTTATCGCCGGCCGGCTCACCGGTCGGGTCCCCGCTTGGGTCCCCGCTTGGGTCCCCGCTTGGGTCGATGTCGGTGCTGACCGGGCTGGCCTGGATCGGCGTGTCGGTGGCGTTGCTGCCGTCCCGGCGCCTGCTCGCGGAGCGTGTCGCGCTGTGCGTGTCGATCCAGCTCGGCGCCGTCCTGGTCGGGATCGGCGCCGGCGGCGCCGGCGGGATCGCCGGCGGGCTGCTGCTGCTCGGCATGCTGTCGGCACTCGGTCCGGTGGCGCTCGCATCGGCGCGGGATCGGGCGCAGCGTCGCCTGCGCCGGACGGCGATCGCCGCCCTGGTCGGGGTGCCGCCGTTCGCATCGTTCGCCGCCCTGCAGATGCTGCTGCCGCGATTGTTCGCGCCCTGGTCGTGGCCGGGTGCTTCGCTGGCCCCCTGGTCGGGAATGCTGGTCCTGGCGGCGATCGGCGCGGGGGCCGTCTCGGTGCTGGACCCCGCTTGTCGTGACCGGCCGGTCGGGGACGAGAATGGTTCCGCGATCTGGCTGGTCTGCGGCATCGCCGTCCTGGCGGTCGCTCTCTGGTTCGGGCTGGCGATGCCGGCCGCCTTGTCCGACTGGCTGCTCGTCCTCGCGGATAACGGCGTATGAGCGCGGCGCCCCGTCCTCGCCCGTCCGCCGCCACCCTGGTTCGGGCCGGACGGCCGGTTCCGTCGTCGCGGTCCGGCCGCTACCTGCTGTCCCAGGACCAATGGGCGGCGTTCGCCGAGCGGCTCGACTCCGATCCGCTGCACCTGTCTGGACTGTGGAGCGACGGTGCCGAGATCCATGCGCTGCTCCTCGAATCCGCCGATGCGCCGCTGATCGCCTCGGTCGCGGTCGAGCGCCAGCGCTTCCTGGCGCTGTCGCCGATGCGCGCGTCGGCGATCCTGCCGGAGCGGATCGTGCGCGATCTCTGGGGGATCGAGGCGATGGCGGCGCGGGACCTCCGGCCCTGGCTGGATCACGGCGCCTGGGGATTGACCGCACCGCTCGCGGCGCGGCCCGGGCCGGCGAGCTGGCCGCCCGAGCCGCCCGATTTTCTCTGGGACGAGGCGGACGATGCGGCGGGCGCGTTCCAGTTGCCGATCGGGCCGGTGCAGACCCTGACCATCGGTCCCGCGCAGTTCCGCCTGACCCTGGTCGGTGAGCGGATCAGGCGGCTGGAGCCGCTGCTCGGCGCGGCGCATCGCGGGATCGCGCTGGCGCTGCGCGGGCTGCAGCCGGACCAGGCGATCCGTTTGGTGGCCAGGATCGACGCCACCGCCAGCGTCGCGCACCAGTTGGCGTTCGCCCGCGCCGTGGAGGCGGCGTCCGGAGTGCAGCCAGGTCGTGCGACCGAGGCGCTGCGTCGGGCGATGGGTGCGCTGGAGCGGATGGCGATCGACCTGCACCATCTGGCGCGTCTCTGGTCGCTGCGCGGCCATCGCGCAGCGGCCGCGCGGGCGGGGTCATTGCGGGGCATGCTGCTGCCGGCCGCCGAGGCGGCGTTCGGCGACCGGCTGATGATGCGCAGCCTGGCGCCGGGCGGATGGTCGGTGGCGCCGGACAAGGCGGGGCTGGCGACGATGGCCGCGACCCTCGACAAGGTCGAGGCGGGTCTCGATCCGCTGCCGGATGATTTGCCGGGCCAGGACAGGCTGCTGTCGATCGAGCGCGATCTCGTTCTCTGTCGCAGCGGGTGCGATCCGCTGCGGACGGTTCCGGAGTTCGGCCAGGAGGAGGAGCGCCCAGGGGCGCGCGCAGAGGAGCATTCAGGGCAGCCGGTCGCGGATCAGGAGGGGTTGGGAATGGCGGAGGCGGCCCAGGGCCAGGTCTGGCATTGGGTCAGGCTGGAGAACGGCGTCGTCTCCGCCTGGCACGCGGTCGATCCGAACCTGGCGTGCGTCGCCGCGCTGGCGTCGGAGGCGGTGGGGCTCGATCGCGACGGTCTCGCGCTGCTCTGCGCGCGTTTCGGGGTTTCGGTGTCGGGAGCGGATCAATGAATGAATCGGACGCTGCGCCGGGCAGGAGGCTTGAGGTTCTGCACCTGCAGGCCGGCGGCTGCGGCGGCTGTGCGCTGGAGTTCGCTCTGGTGGCGCTGCCCGGTCTCGGTCTGGTCGAGACCGAGCATCCGCGTCATGCCGATCTGCTGGTCGTCAGCGGCGCACCAGGGCGGGAGATGATGCGGGCGGTCCGCGCCGCCTGGACCGCGATGGCCGAGCCGAAATATCTGGTGGCGCTGGGCGACTGCGCGATCGAGGGTGGCCGCTTCCGCGGCACCTACGCGGTCGAGGGCGGACTGGAGGGGCGCCTGCCGGTCGCTCTGGCGATCCCTGGAAGCCCGCCGGCGCCGGACGCGATCCGCGATGCGCTCGGCGCGCTCGTACGGGCGATCGAGGCTGGCGCCACGCTGTCCGACGAACCGTTCAGGCGGACGGCCGAGGCGGAAGCGGCGCCGACACCGGCCCCGGGAGCTGTTCCGACCTCTGCTCCGACGCCTGTTCCGACCCCTGTTCCGACGCTTGCTCCTCTGGCACTTCTTCCTGCAGCGCCTCGGCATCGGCTCTCAGGCGATGGAAGCTCCGATAGCTGAGCGGGATCATCGCCATGTAGATCAGCCCGGCCGCCGCCAAAGCGGCCCAGGGATCGGCGACCAGCACTGCCACGAACAGCCCGACGCCGAGCAGCAGCGGCAGCACCAGGTGGGCCGGGACCTTGAAGTTCTTGAAACTCCACAGCGGCAGGGTCGAGACGCTGAGGAACGCCACGCCGATCAGGACCGGTGCGACCAGCGCCGGGTGGTGAGACAGCGCCTGCAGCCAGGGAAGATCGAGCTTTTCCGCTTCCAACCCGAGGAACAGCGGGAACAGCGCCAGGCCGGCGCCGGCCGGTGCCGGGACGCCGGTGAAGAAATTGTTGCGGTAGGACGGCGCGCTCGCCGCTTTCGGCGTGTCGTCACCGAGGCCGGCATTGAAGCGCGCCAGGCGCAGCGCCATGCAGACCGTGAACATGATCGACGGCACGAAACCGTAGCGGCCGGCTCCGTGCAGCGACCAGAGATACAGGATGAAGCCCGGCGCCACGCCGAAGCACAGGAAGTCGGACAGGCTGTCGAATTCGGCGCCGAACCGGCTGGTCGCCCGCAGCAGCCTGGCGATCCTGCCGTCGAGCCCGTCGATGAAGCCGGCGATCACCAGCGCCGCGCCGGCCTGTCCGAAATGACCTTCCAGCGCCGCGCGCATCCCGATCAGCCCGGCGCACAGGCCGATCAGCGTGAGGATGTTGGGGATCAGCCGATTGAACGACTGGCCGCGGAACCTGGGCCGCCTGGGACGGCGGCCGAGGCGGCGCAGGCGGCGCCGGCGCGCCCTGGTCCCGGCCAGCCTGGCGGCCGCCGGGTCGATCGCGGAGCCGGTGGCGCTAGAGTCGGGCAATCACGGTCTCGCCGCCGATCATCGTCTGTCCGATCCGCACCATCGGCTCGATGCCGGGCGGCAGATACAGGTCGGTGCGGCTGCCGAAGCGGATGATGCCGAACCGCTCGCCCACGGTGAAATAGGCGCCCTCGGTGGCGTGGCACAGGATGCGCCGCGCGATCAGCCCGGCGATCTGCACGACCGCCATGGTGCGGCCATCGGCCAGCCTGAGCGCCAGGGCGTTGCGCTCGTTCTTGTCGCTCGCCTTGTCCAGGCTCGCATTCAGGAACAGGCCCTTGTGATAGGCGATGCGGGTGACCTCGGCCGCGACCGGCATGCGGTTCACGTGCACGTCCAGCACCGACAGGAAGATGGCCACCCGCCAGCGCGGCTCCAGGCCCAGGCCGAGCTCCGCCGGCGGGGCTACCTGCATCACCGACACGATCCTGCCGTCCGCCGGCGCCACCACCGCATTGGCCTGCAACGGCGCCACGCGCTCCGGATCGCGGAAGAAATACAGGCAGAACAGAACGAACAGCACACCCAGCACGCCGATCAGGCGGGCGGCGGGAAATGGCAGCACCAGCCCGACCAGCGCCACCACGGCGCCGGCGATCAGGAAGGGCTTTCCGGCCGGATGCGGCGGCGAGAGCACGAGCTTGAAGGAGTGGATCAGGGACATGGGGCCCGGTTCATGGATGGTTCACCTTTTGCGGTCAAGCTGCGCCGGCAAGCGCGATGGAGCCGAGGTTGGAAACGCAGCAGGCCTTGTCTCACCGGCATGTCCAGGAACATGACCAGGGCCATTCGTTGGGAGCGTTCGCGGTCGATCGTTTCGGCCGCATCTCGCTTCGGGACGCCAAAGGCGGCGGGCTCGCCTTCCGCTGGCGTGGCCGGGCGTTCCGCATCGCCGTCGAGGAGGCGACAGCATCGAGATCGGGCAAGCCATCCGAGTGTCGCATGACGCTCTCCGCATGCGCCGGCAGGATGCCAAGCTCGGCGCTCGCCGCCGACCGCCGGCCCGAGGCCTTCCGGATGACGCATGGGCTGGCCCCGGTGCTGCCAGCCGGTTGGAGCCTGACCCTGCAGCCCGATCACGTACTGACCCTGGCGACCGAGATCCGCATGACCCTCCCGGCCGAGATCAGCGCACTGCTGATCCAGGCGACCCGCTTCGCACTGCAGCTCGCGCCCTATTTCGATCTGCTGGAACAATATGGCATGGGCATCGAGGCCTGATCGGCCGGGTTCCTGCCGAGCGGGACCAGCACGCGACGCGGCAGGCCCGGGACCAGGGAACGGGCGCTCCTGGCGACCGGCATGGCTGCGTGCACGTCCTTGACCGCCTCGACCAGGAGGATCCCGGCCAGCCGCGGCGATACGCGCCGGCCGATCGCCTCGAGCGCCGGAGCGGCGCGCAGCAACAGACGCGACGCGATCGGCGGCGTGTAGAGCGCGCCATGTAGCGCCTCGACGCGGAACAGGCTACGCGCCAGCAGGCGTTCGATACGGCCGACCGAGCATGGCGCGCCGTCGGCGAACGGGGTTCCGTCGCGGAGCGCCCAGAGTCCGGTGCGGTTCGGCACCACGACCAGCAGCCGTCCGTCGTCGCGCATGGCGCGCCAGACGCCGCGCAGCAGCCTGGTCGCGTCCGCGGTCTCGATCGCGTGCACCAACAGGACGCGGTCGAACACCGAATCCGGAAACGGCAGCGAGTCGTCCTGGACCAGACAGCGCCCCGGGGCCGGATCGAGGCCTTCGGCCGGCATTCCGGACGCGATCGCATCGACGCAGAGATGCGCATGCTGTTGCCAAAGGGTCAGGAAGGGTGCCGCGTGACCGAGACCGAGCACGCGCTGGCGCGACAGATCCGGCCAGATCGCCCTGATCTCGGCGCGGAGCCGCAAGGTTGCGTGGCGGCCGAGACGGGTCGCATTGAAGTCGGTGACGGTCTGGACGTCGTCGAGCATCGTCTCAATATAGCACGTCAGGGGCCGTGCTCGGAGCCCGTCTCCCTCCCATCGCGTTGGAAGGTTTCTGTCATGGCGTCAGACCATGCGCTCACGGTCGCACCGATTCCGATCCTGGCGGACAACTATGCCTGGATGCTGCGCGAGACCGCGGGCGGCGCGATCGCGGTGGTCGATCCGGCCGATGCAGCCCCGGTGATCGCCGCGCTCGACCGTGCCGGCGGCCGCCTCGACCTGGTGCTGCTCACCCATCACCATGACGACCATATCGCCGGTGCGCTGGAAGTGGCGCGCCATTTTAGGGCGCGGATCGCCGGCGCCGCGCGCGACTCGCGCCGTTTGCCGCCGCTCGACGTCGCCTTGTCCGAGGGCGACACGGTGGCGCTCGGCAGCCAACGCGGGGTGGTGATCGACACTGACGGCCATACCAGGGGCCACATCTCGTATTTCTTCGCCGGCGGACCGATCCTGTTCTGCGGCGACACCCTGTTCAGCCTCGGCTGCGGGCGGCTGCTCGAGGGCACCGCCGAGGAGATGTTCGACAGCCTGCGGAAGCTCAAGGCCTTGCCGGACGACACGCTGGTCTGCTGCGGACACGAATATACCCAGGGCAACGCCCGTTTCGCCCTGTCGGTCGACCCGGACAACGCGGCGCTGCGCGCCCGCGCCGACCAGGTCGACGCGCAACGACGGGCCGGAACGCCGACCTTGCCCACCCGTCTGGGCCAGGAGCGAACGGCGAACCCGTTCCTGACCGCCGCCGACAGCCAGAGCCTGGCCGTCCTACGATCCAGGAAGGATTCGTTCCGATGAAGCTGATCTACTCACAGGCGAGTCCCTATGCGCGGAAGGTGCGCGCCTGCGCGATCGCGCTCGGCATCGACCGGCAGATCGAGCTCGTCGAGGCCGACGTCGCCGATCCGCCCGACTGGCTGCTGGCCGCCAACCCGCTCGGACGGGTGCCGACGCTCATCGCCGAGGATGGCTTCGCGATCTTCGACAGCGCGGTGATCTGCGAATATCTCAACGGCTCGGCCGAATTCCTGCCGATCGTTCCGCCGTCGGGCGCGGCGCGCTGGCTGTGTCTGCGACTCGAGGCGCTCGGCGACGGGTTGATGGATGCGGCGGTCTCGCTGCGTCAGGTGCAGGGGTCCGGGATGCTGCCAGCCGAGCACCCGCTGGCGCGTCGGCATCTCGGCGCGATCGAGCGGACCCTGGACCATCTGGAGAAGTCCAGGCCGGCGCAGCACGTCGATGTCGGCACCATCTCGATCGCCTGCGCACTCGGCTATCTCGACCTGCGGTTCCCGGCGATGCAATGGCGCGCCACGCATCCGCAGGTTGCGTCCTGGCATGCGCAAATCTCGCGTCACGCGTGCCTGTCGGAGACGGCGCCGCAATTGGCCTGAGGCTGGATGCCCGCCCTGCCCTTGCGGGCGGGACGGGCATTGCCGGTCAGGCGGCGGCCAGCGACTTCATGTCGATGACGAAGCGATACTTGACGTCGCTGTTGATCACGCGCTCGTAAGCCTCGTTGATCTGGTCGATGTCGATCATCTCGATGTCGGAGACGATGTCGTGCTTGGCGCAGAAATCCAGCATCTCCTGCGTCTCGGCGATGCCGCCGATCAGCGAGCCGGCGAAATGCCGGCGCGGGAAGATCAGCGAGAACACCTGCACCGGCAGCGGCTCGGACGGCGCGCCGACCTGGACCAGCGTGCCGTCGCGCTTGAGCAGGGCGAGATAGGCATTGATGTCGTGCTTGGCCGAGACGCAATCGAGGATGAAGTCGAAGCTCCTCGCCTGCGACTTCATCTGCTCCTCGTCCTTGGAGATCACCACGTGGTTCGCGCCGAGACGGCGCGCATCGTCCGCCTTGCCCGGGCTGGTGGTGAACAGGGTGACGTCGGCGCCCATCGCGTGCGCGATCTTGAGGCCCATATGGCCGAGACCGCCCAGCCCGACGATGCCGACCTTCTGGCCCGGACCGACCTTCCAATGGTGCAGCGGCGAATAGGTGGTGATGCCGGCGCACAGCAGCGGCGCCACGGCGGCGAGCTCCAGCTTCTCCGGCACGCGCAGAACGAAGCTCTGGTCGACCACGATCAGCTTGGAATAGCCGCCCTGGGTGAACTTGCCGGGCAGCTTCTTGTCCGGGTCGTTGTAGGTGCCGGTGAAGCCGTTCTCGCAATACTGCTCGAGGCCTTCCTTGCAGCTCGCGCAGGTCCGGCAGGAATCGACCATGCAGCCGACGCCGACCGTGTCGCCGACCTTGAAGCCGCTGACCTCGGCGCCGACCGCGGCCACGGTGCCGACGATCTCGTGGCCCGGAACGACGGGGTAGTTCGCGGCACCCCACTCGCTGCGGGCGGTATGGATGTCGGAATGGCACACGCCGCAATAGGCGATGTCGATCTGGACGTCGTTCGGGCCGGGATCGCGCCGCTCGAACGAGAACGGCGCCAGTTTCGCGTCGGCGCTCTGCGCCGCAAAGCCTGTACAGGCGAGCATGGTGTCTCCGTGAGCGTTAAACGGGACAGCAAATGGCGTCGCCGGCGGGGCACGACAAGAGCCTCATGTCGGACAAATTACCGGGCGCCGAATCCGTCGGCCGGGCCAGGCGAGTTGCCTCGGGCGCGGTGCCTCATGCTATCGTCCCGCGTCCAGGACCGGGAGGGAGGACGCGTTGCCCGATATCGATCGCCCGGTCGCTCCGGTTGTCATCAAGAAATACGCCAACCGTCGCCTCTACGACACCGAAGGCTCGATCTACATCACCCTCGACAGCCTGGCGGCGATGGTCCGGCGGGGGCGGGATTTCGTCGTGTTCGACGCCAAGACCGGCGACGACATCACCCGCAGCGTGCTGACCCAGATCATCGTCGAGGAGGAGACCAAGGGCCGCAACATGCTGCCGACCCGGTTCCTCCGGCAGTTGATCGGGCTCTACGGCGACAGCGCCCAGGGGGAAGTCCCGGCGTTCCTGGAGGACATGATGGCGCAGTTCGCCGCCCGGTCGGCGAAGCCGGCTCAGGAGCCGGCAAAATCCGGGACCCCGATCATCGACCGGGCCAAGACCCTGCTCAACCCGTTCCATCGCTCCGGTTCGGGACGCGAACCGGCTTCCCAGGACCCGCAGGATGCGGAGATCAGGCGCCTGCAGCAGGAGATCGAGCGGCTGAACCGGCTGCTTTCGACGACGGCGGAGGCGAGCCAGGGTCGCTCCTGAGCCTGGCCCGGAGCGGCGCTCAGAGGTCTGCCCAGCGCCGGACCAGATTGTGATAGATCCCGGTCAGCGCGATGACGGCGGGGGCGCCGGCAGCCTGGGCGGACAGCGACTGGATTGCCTGATCCAGCTCCAGCAGCAGGCTCCGCTGCCCGTCGTCGCGGACCAGGCTCTGCATCCAGGTGACCGCCGCGATTCGCTCGCCCCTGGTCACCGGCTCGACCGCATGAACGCTCGACGAGGGGTAGAGCACCATCGTCCCCGCTTCCAGCCGCACGCGGCGCGGTCCGAAGCGATCCTCGATCAGCAGGGCCCCGCCGTCATACTGGTCGAGTGGAGTCAGGAACAGGGTCGCGGACAGGTCGGTGCGGATACTGCCGCCGTGAAAATGCCGAATCGCGTTGTCGACATGAGACCCGAACCGATCGCCGGGCCGGTAGCGGGAGAAGACCGGCGGGAACACGCGTCGCGGCAGCGCCGCGGCGACGAAGCTGGGGATACGCCCCCAGGCGGCGACCAGCGCCTCGCCGAGCTCGCCGGCCACCGGATCGTCCGCCGGCAACTGGTGGTTGCGCTTGGCGTGTACCGACTGGTGGCCGGCGGTGACCGCGCCGGACTCCCAGTCGCGTTCCAGCAGGCGCGCGCGCAGCGCGGCGGCCGCCTGCTGCGTCAGCACCGGGATCTCGATCAGCATCAGTAGCTGGCGCTGAGCGAGACCAGGGCGGCGCGCGCCGGTCCGATTACGATATGGGTCGGGTGCAGCGCCGCATACGTGGTCACGTCGCTGACGTTGGTGACGTTCACCTGAGCCGTCAGGTGACGATCGATCCGGTATTTCGCCATGAGCTGCAGGGTGGTGGCTCCCGGCGCGCGCTCGATGATGGTGGTGCCGCTGACCGGGAGCGAACTGGCGGTGCGCGAGGAGGTGTAATTGACGCCGGCGCCGAGCGTCAGGCGCAGCGCCGGGAACAGGTATTCGCTCCAGAGCGCCAACGTGTGCTTGGGCGCATTGGGCGGCGCGTTGTGCAGCTCCAGGCGGTTCGGCGACGACACCACGATCACGTCGTCGTAGCCGTAGCCGCCGAACACCTCCCAGTAGCGGGTGAGGTGGCCGGACAAAGAGAGTTCGACGCCGCGCGAGCGGTAGTTGCCGGCGAGAATGGTGCGGGTAGCGTCGGTGGGGTCGGTCTCGCGGACGTTGGCCATCTGGATCTGGTACAACGCGCCGGCCAGGCTCAGCCGTCCAAGGTCCCATTTGGTGCCGACCTCGTAGGTGGTCGAGGTCTGCGGCGCGACCCTCGCCGTCGCCGCGGTCAGCGCGATCGCCTCGCCGGACGGATCGAACGAGGAGCCGTAGTTGAAATAGACGCTGCCGCTCTCGGCCGGCTTCAGCACCACGGCGCCACGGTACGACGGGTGGTCGTCGACCCGCGTCACAGAGATGGCCGGTGCGACGATCTGCTTGTACTCGGTCGCGTAGTGGTCCCAGCGCCAGCCGCCGAGCAGCTGCAGGAAGCGTCCGATCGAGACGGTATCGTTGACGTACGGCGCGGTGTCGTTGCTGACGCTGCCGGAGATCGACCGGATCGTCGACCGGTAGACGAACGGCGTGGACAGGTCCGGCGCCAGCAGGCTGGTCTTGCCCTGCGGATAGAGATAGCGGGTGATGTCCGAGGTCTGACGCTGCACTTCGAAGCCTGCCAGGACCGCGTGGCGGACCGTCCCGGTGGCGAATCTGGCCTCTGCCTCAAGCTGGTTGTCCAGCAGCGTCGACGGGCCGCTCAGCGCCAGCACGTTGCGCGAGACCTGCAGCGAGGAGAGCGGCAGGCTGGCTGGCACGATGTCGGTCGAGCCGGTATAGCCGAGGAACTCCGGCTCCACCGCGCGCTGGCCGATATTGAACGCGGAATAGCGGATCTGGTCGTGCACGGTGACGGCGTGGCCCAGATCGCGTTCGACGCGAACGGTACCGATATTGACGATCGAGCGCAGGTAATCGTCGTCCGGATAGCCGTAGAAGTTCGACCGCTGCACCGGCGCCGGACGACCGTTCAGCCACGGCAGCCCATAGGACTGGGTGTCGTAGGATTGCTGCCGGAAATAATCGATCCGCAACCTGGTGGCGGTGTCGAGGCCGAACGCCAGCGAGGGCGCCACGCCGTAGCGCCTGGTGCGGGCGACGTCGATGCCGGAGATGCCGGCATCGTGCACCATCGCGTTGACCCGGATCGCGCTGCCGCCGAGCGCCTTGCTGCTGCGGTCGACGTCGAGTGTCAGCCGCTCGGTGCCGTCGGTGCCGAACGACAGCGTGCCGGCGGCAACCGGGCTCGCCTGGGCGCGCCTGGTGACCTCGTTGATCACGCCGCCGGTCGAGCCGCGGCCGAACAGGGTGGCCGACGGGCCCTTCAGCACCTCGATCGTGTCCAGATCGAACGGATCACGGTAGTAGCTGCCGAAATCCAGCATGCCGTCGCGGTAGAAATCGTTCTGGGCGTTGAAGCCGCGGATCGACAGATTGTCGCCCTGCTGGCCGCCTTCGCCGGCGGCGATGCTGATCCCCGGGACGCTTCTCAGCGCATCCAGCACCGAGACGCTGTTCTGGTCGGCGAGCAACTGCTTCGGGATCTCGGTGACGGTCTGCGGCGTGTCGACCAGCCTGGTCATGATTCGGTCGAGATGCGGATGCTTTTGCTGGAAGCCGGTGTGATGCCCCAGGACGGTCAGGGATTCCGCGCCCTGGTCGGCCGCGTCGTCGGCATCGTCCGGCTGGGCGCGGGCGGGCTGCGGCATCAGCCAGGCGCCGGCCAAGGCCATGCCCAGCGTCGAGGTCCGCAGGCTTCTGGTCGCGTCGATTGTCACGGGAGATGCCTTTCTGTAAATGCAACTCAGTCGCAACAACTGGTAGAGGAGTTTCCGGCCGGTGACAAACCCTCTCGTACTGTCCCGGACGGCCTCGCTCAGGCGCCAGGCGGAACGCGGACACGTCGCCGCACAATTGGTGTTCGGCCAGGCGCTGCTCGATTCAGCAGACCCCGTGCAGGCGGCACGCTGGTTCGCGATCGCCGATACCGCCGGCTTCGCGCCGGCGGCCAACATGCTGGGAAGGTGTCACGAGAAAGGCTGGGGCGTGCCGGCCGATCCCCGCCAGGCCGCTTCCTGCTATCGGCGCGCCGCCGCGGCCGGCGATCCCTGGGGCTGCTACAATCTCGCCAACCTGTATCTGCGCGGCCGCGGGGTCGAGCGCGATCGGCTGGAATCGTGGCGGCTGTTCCTTCAGGCGGCCGGCCAGGGACATGCGAAGTCGATGAACCTGGTGGCGCGCTTCCTGGACGAGGGGTGGGACCGGGCGCGCGACCGCCGGGCGGCGCTCCTTTGGTATCGGCGCGCCGCGGAGGCCGGCGACTATCGCGGACAGCACAATCTGGCGACGGCGCTGGCGGAGCAGGGCGCGCTCGACGAGGCGCTGTCCTGGTGGGGACGGGCGCTGCCAGCGGCGACGCCGGATGTGCGCGAGGCGATGGAGCAGGCGTTGCGTGGCATCGATCACAACGAGGCGCGGCGTCTGCTGGCGGCGTTGTGCGGAGAGCGCGCCTCGCGAGGCCCGGGCGAGCGGGGCGAAACCGGCGCTCGGCCGCGCGGCGGACCGCTCAGACGGCTGCTCACGCCCATCGTCGACCGCGCCAAGAGCCTGCTCAACCCGTACTATCGCGGTGCCGGCGGGCGCGAACCCGCGGCTGCGAACGCCAGCGCGCAGGAGATACGCCGGCTGCAGAAGGAGATCGAGCGGCTGAACCGCCTGCTCGCCGGCGCCATACCGGACCCACAGAGCAGGGGCTGACCGGGTACCGGAATCTCAATAACGCGACGCGCAACGTTGCAGAAGGCGTTCGTCTCAAAACATAGAGCAATTCGCTTGCAGACCTGCTGTCGAGCATACAAAAACATTGCCTCGCGAAGTCTTCAGAGTTGCCATATTGATACTGCATTGATACTCCGGTGTATCGCTCGAGCGACGGCAGGCGGAAGCCAGTTTGAGCGAGACTCCGGCGCAGGTGGGTTGGCAGCAGGCATGTTTATTCCGTTCACCCAGGCACTGAAGACCGGACTGCAGGAGCGTGGTGTCGAATCCCTGCATGGCGTCGGGGTCAACATCTCCGCCCAGGCGGTCTTCGAGCCGCCCTGCTCGATCAAATGGATGAACATCGAAAGCCAATTTGAGCTCGGCGCATTCAGCTACGCCGTCAGCGGCTATTTCTCCTGCGTCAGGATCGGCCGCTACAGTTCGATCGGCGAATCGGTGCAGATTGGCCGCGCCAGCCACCCGACCGACTGGATCAGCAGCAGCCCGTTCTTCTATCTGCCGGGCAACATCTTCTCCGTCGGCGAGGAGTTCGCGCAGGCCGAGCAGTATCGCACCTACAGCGCGCCGATGCGGCCGCACGCGCAGGCGACCGCCTTCAAGCCGATCAAGATCGGCAACGACGTCTATATCGGCCACGGCGCCTGCATCATGCCGGGCGTCACCATCGGCGACGGCGCGGTGGTGGGGGCCATGGCGGTGGTGACCAAGAACGTGCCGCCCTATGGCATCGTCGCCGGCAATCCGGCCCGGCTGATCAGGTTTCGGCTCGACCCTTACATCTTCGCCCAGCTGCTGCATTTGCAATGGTGGCGCTATGCGCCCTGGCAGCTGACCGAGGTCGATTTCTCCCGGCCGGCCGATGCGGTCGAGGCTATCAAGCGCGTGGTCGCCGAGCAGAGCCCGTACGAGCCGGACAAGGTCCTGTTGTCGGACCTGGCGGCGGAGCTCTAGCGTGCCGCTGGCGATCAGCGACCAGGGAAGCGGCAATCGCATCGAGATCGATGCCGAGACCATGGAGACGTCCGACGGCAGTATCGTGCTGTCTGGCAGCGGCAACTTGGTCAGCATCGCTCACGGCGTCTCGCTGCAGAATGCCAGCATCAGCCTGGGCTCCGGCTGCGCCCTGGTGATCGGGCAGGATTGCAGGGTGGCGGCCCTCGAGCTGGTCGCGAAGCGCTCCGCACATGTGCGGATCGGGGCGGATTCCAATTTCACCTGGCACACACGGCTCTATCTGCACGAGCCCGGCAGGATCGAGATCGGCGAGCACTGCCTGATCGCCAGCGACGTGCTGATGACCATCAGCGACATGCATTCGATCATCGACCGCGACACCGGGCAGAGGATCAATCCGGCCAGGGACATCGTGATCGGCGACCAGGTATGGCTCGCGCACTCCGTCACAGTGATGGGCGGGTCGCATGTAGGCCAGGGCGCGATCGTAGGGCTCGGCTCGGTGGTGACCGGAACGCTCGAAAATTATACCCTATCGGTCGGGCGCCCCGCGCGGACGATACGATCTAACGTCACGTGGGACGCCGCACTGCGGTAAGCCACCCCGACGACACTGACAGCACGAACTGATCGCTTGCCGGAGATACCCATGTCGAAGGGTCGCATTTTTGTCGTCGGGGCCGGCTTTGCCGGCGCGGTCTATGCCAGGACCTTGGCTGACAGCGGCTATGCCGTCCAGGTGATAGACCGCAGGCCTCATATCGCCGGCAACGCCTATGACGAGGTGACGGAGCAGGGCGTGCGGCTGCACCGCTATGGCCCGCATCTTTTTCATACCAGCAACAAGAAAGTTGTCGACTGGCTGTCGCGCTTCACGCTGCTCGACGAATATCACCACAAAGTGGAAGCTCTGCTCGAGGACGGTCAGTGCGTACCACTGCCAATCAACCGTCGCACCCTCAACACCGTGTTCGGCGTATCGCTCCAGGACGAGGCGGAGGTGCGGGCCTTCCTGGCAGCGCAGGCCGAGCCGATTGCTGACATAAGCAACGCCGCGGACCATTTGAGGGCCAACATCGGGTCCAGGCTCACCGATCTCTTCTTCCGCCCCTACACGAGGAAGATGTGGCAGATGGATCTGGAGGAACTCGACGCCAACGTGGTCAAGCGCATTCCGCTCCGGTATGACGACGAGGACCGATACTTTCCCAATGACGATTATCAGCTGATGCCGCGCGGCGGCTACACTGCCACGTTCGTCAGCATTCTCGATCATCCGGACATATCAGTGTCTTTGTCGACGGAATTCGATAAAGCTATGGTTTCGGCCTACGACTACTGCTTCAACAGCATGCCCATCGACGAGTTTTTTGATTTCGACGAAGGGCCGTTGCCATACAGGTCGATCCGGTTTCATCACGAAGTCAAGCCGGCTTCCTATCAAAGGGGGGCGACTTCCGTCGTCAACTTCACTGATACCGGCAGATTCACTAGGGAAACCGACTGGAGCATGCTGCCCGGACACCGTGTGGTGGAGACTGGGAGCAAGCTGATCACCCTTGAGGAGCCTTGCGATTACCGTGACAATCAGATGGAGCGCTACTATCCAGTCAAGACGAGCGATGGCCGATACGATGCGATCTATCAGCGCTACCGTCAGCGCGCGGACACCCTCAATACAATGGATTTCATTGGCCGCTGCGGTACCTACCAGTATCTCGACATGCACCAGGTCATCAATCAGTCGCTTGCAGGTGCGAATGCCTGGCTTGAAAAGCGGGCCAGGACGTAGTCGCTGACGGCGTCTTGAACCAGGTTCCTATTGAAAATCTCGATTGTGCCTTCGACGTGGCTCAATCCGAGCGGCACCGGGCGTGTTTCAAAGCCCGGAAGACCGGCGACAAGGCTTACGTAGTAGGCCTCGGCCATGTTCTCGCTGTCGTAAAACATCGTGTGTCTGACGTTATGGCGATGGCATGAGTCCCCCAGCACCGCTATTTCGAGGTCGATCTCGGCTCTGCCGGCCATGCCGACGGCCTGATCAGTGAGCAATTCCGCCGCAAGACCATAAGGAACATGCTGGGTGATGAAATCCCTGTGGCGCTGGCTGTGCGCGGTCTGCGGATTGATCACGAACGTCCGGAAAGACGTGTCGGGCAGGATTCTGCAAAGACGCTCCGCAAGCAGCAAACTCGCATAAGCGCCCGAGCTCATACCGATCAGGACGACCCTTCGGTAGGTGCCTGCTATGATGGCATGTAGCATGCTCTGCAGCCGCAGGAGCTTGTCGGTGTAATATACGGTAGGCGACCGCACCTCGGCAATCCTAACGTGATCGAGTCCCAGAGCGATCGGGAGATCGAAGAATTCCCAACGCGTGTAGGGACCCTCGCTCGGCCGGCCGGCAGAATTGAAAATGACCAGAACTGTGTCGCTCTCGCCGCTGAGCGACATCGATACGTTGAATCGACTTTCCCGCATCGGTGCCTGAGCAGCGGAGGGGTCCAGGAAATGATAGATCGACTGACCAGGAGCCATTACGAATTTCCCGCACAGGCGGGTCAAATTGCCGGAGACCAGATGCCGGCGGTCGAAGCGGTTGGTAACCGTACCATCTCCAAGCGACAGCACGAGCGCTCCGTTCTCGATCGCCCAGCCTGTTTCGCCGATCATATCGCCACTGAACGAACCGTCCTGCTCAAATCGCAGGTCCGCCGCAATTACTTCGCCGGTGGAGCGCGAAAACCGCCAGCTCCGTTCTATCAGCTCCTCGGCGGTGATCATCCTATACCGCTAACGGAATCGGTTACCACAGCGACTGATGCTCTGCCGATCAAGCGCCGACCATTTCCTGCTGCTGAACAACGTCGTCCTGCTTGCAGAAATCTTTTAATGCGCGCTTCAGCGCCAGAGCGGGCATTGTCCACCCGCGCGTATCCAACGGTTCCTCGGCGTGGTCGGTGGTGCCGAAGACACACCCGTATCGCATCTGCGCCAATCCAGCCATGCGCCGGATGCTCCAGATGAGATTGTCGACCATGTGAAATTCGAGCAGCCGAGCGCCGGGCTGGCAGAAGATGACGTTGCCCAGGCCCGCGCCATGTGCGCCGACAACGTGCGTCGCGCTGGCGAAGAGCTGCACCTGCTGGGCGACCGACATGCCGCTCATGATGATCGGTTCGAACCCCTCGCGCTCCAAGATCTCGATCACCTCATCCTCGTTTGCGAGGCGCCGTTTGGTCGCGTCCTTTCGGCTGACGTAGATTTTCCTGGTCGCAACCAACGGCGCGCCGGCGCGCCGCCTGACCTCCTCGAGCAGCAGCCGCCGCGCAGGATGCGGGTTTGGATCGGAGGAGACGATTTGCGGCATGTAGGTCAGACGCTGGCACGAAACCCGGGTCTGCTCGCCAATGAACACGGCGCGGCGTTTTGCCTCTACAAGTAGATCAAGACTGCCAAGCTGGAACGGCGCGCGCAGCTTGGGCATCACCACGACGGATCCTCGCACATCGTCGCCAAATGGCGGTATCTGCAGCGTCGAGGCGACGTCGATCCACCAGTGCGCGTAATTGCGATTGGCGACGAAACCGCACATCGAATAAGTCGCGTCAGCGACCTCAAGGGCGATTTCCGGCTCTTCGAGCTCGAGCGTATTGTCATCTATGCGGGTGAAACCAGTCGCCGCCAGATGGACGTGATAGAGCGATTCGCGAATGACGATATCGCCTATCGAAATGACGCCTTGTTCACCATGGATCACGGCTCCGAACAGGGTGAAACGATCGACATGCGGGCAACTGTAGGATGGTGCCGACCAGGTACCTTCCGGCCACTCCTGGATCACTTCCGCGGGCCTGCTTACCTGGCCGAATTCAATCGCCGGTATCGCGACCTCGGCGTAGGGGAGACCCTCGGATTGCACGGGCACGGGGAATCCGTGCAGTTCGCCGGGTGCGGTAGCGATGATGTAGCGCAGATCCATCAGACGGTAACGTCGCAGCACGTGAATACGAGCTCCATAGCAAACCACGGTCGAGACGTAGCATGGCTGTGGTTACTTGCAATCATAATCCAAAGCCCCAGGACAATCGGTCAGAACTGAGCGCCTCAAGCTGGACTATCTATTTAAAAAGACACCGCTGGCCCGGTTTGCGTGTTGCCATCGTGCGACGCGGCCGACAGATTCCGGCGTGCGCCGCAATGGCGTCGGCGGGGGAGGCGGACTGATGCGGGTCTTGAGGAGGGCATGCTATCTGGTTGGTCCCGTGCTGTGCATCGCGGCGAACGGGGGCGCGCCTGCCTCTACCGTCGAACAGCGCGCGACACAGGATGCGGCACCGATGCTGCAGGTCGCAACTGCCTCAGGCCCAGCGTCACAGGGTCCCGATGATGGTCCGGCGGTCGCCGCTGCGCTGCGAGCCGCGTCCGCCGGACAATTCATCTATGCACGCCCAGGCCGGCTCGTGGCGCGCGGGCAGGATGGCCTGGACTGCGGCGATCCCGGTAAGGGTCCGATCTGGATCGTTCCCGGCACGACCTACGACGGCGCCTATGTCGTCGACCATCTTGGCTGCGACGAGCTGGTCACCTCACGCAATGGTGGTCTGGTGCTGGCAAGGGGGCCCAGAAATACCGCAAGCCAGCCAGCCAATCTGACAGTGACGGAAAGTTTCGATGCGACGACGTCCAATGGCGTCGCATTTTCCCCGGGCGGGCCGGGAGGTGTTGTCTCCAGCCTGCAGGTCAACAGCTTGGTGCCCACGCCGGCACCTGGATCAGGGGAATGGACCCGCCCCTTTGTCTGGGGACTTGGCTCGTATGTCTTCGATGGTGGTCGCGCCGCCCCGGACGGTGGTGGGGGTGCGCAGCATGTCGCGCTCACCGGTCAGCTCGAACGTTCAAGGCGAGACAACGGCGACACGCGGCAAAGCAATATCGGGTTCGGCCTCTATGGCCACGTCGGCAGTCCGAACGACGTGCCGACTGCGGTCGACGGTTCCCTGGTCGGCGCGGAGATCGACGTCGCTGTCCACAATCTCGATCCGGCCGGCGCCCGGGCCACGCTCACCCTCAATTGCGCGATCGACGGCCCCGGCAGCGGACCGCAATGCGGTCATGGCATCCTCTTCGGCGACGAGGATCACGGGGCAGGCGGCGCAAGGGCGTTCAATACGACGTTGATCGATGCAGTAGGCGCGAAATATCTGCGCGCGGCGCTTGATCTTTCCGGCGCGCAGCCGGTGGACAGCTTCGCCGAGACGGTCGCACCGCAGCCTGACGCCGCGACGCTTCAGCTGCAGCCACCGCTGTCGTTGATCGCGCCGGGTGAGACTGTTTCGGGGCCAGGCATCGCCGCTGGAAGTGTCGTTCTTGCCGCCGATCCGGTCAGCGGCCTGATAAGGCTGGATCATCCAGCCACCACGTTGCTCCGTGCGCGCCTTCGGTTCAGTAGCACCGGGCCGCTGATCGCGCTCGGGGACGGCCGAGGTATCCAAATGGATAATGGCGGCGTGTTCAGGGTGGTTTACGATCCCAATCACGGGCGAACCGAGATCACCGTCAATGGCCTCGCCGCATTCGCGGTCGACATGAAAGGGCACGTGCACGTGCGCGCCCCGGTGATTGCCGATCTTCCCTGACAAGATGCCTGCCGGGCTTGGCCGGTCTATCGAGGACAGCGCTCAATGATGATCCCCGCCACGACGCTGGTGCGACAGAAATGGGACTTCGTCCGCCGCGGCGGCGAGAGGATCGGCACGCTCCAGTTCGCCGCAGACGGACGGGTCATCGGTCAGACTAGCCCCTTCGAACAGCATTGGTCTCTGACCCAGGATCAGCTCGTGCTGAGCGGGGATGGCGGACTAGCGACCACATGTTTTCATACCGCGATGCTTGCGCATGGGCGCTGGATGCTGCTCGGTGATTTCCTTCCGCTGGGGTGGCCAGACCATCACGAACTGCACGAGGGCGAGAGGGTCGAGGACTGGGAAAGCGTTCGTGACACGGTTCCCGAAATACTCTCGGTGTTCCACGAAGCTGTCCTGTTTCGCACCAGCAGCCGCGTCATCGCGGCACTGACCGGGCTTGGCATCTATTTTGGACGCAGCGTGAACCGATTTGCCGAGGGAGATGTGGTGTTTGTTCCCCGCGCCGGGCGGACTGAACCCTATTGCAGCTATTCCATTGGCAACAGGATCGTCGAGATGGGCGCGTTTTCCTATACCGAGAGCCCGCTCCCAGACATGCGGATCGGCCGCTATTGCTCGATCGCCTCAGGTCTCGACGTCTTCAAGGATCGCCATCCGGTGGAATGGGCCACCTCATCATCGATCAGCTATGATTTCATTGCGCCAATCGGCTACCAGGCCTTCATCGCGGCACAGGAGCATTTCAACCAGGGACGGATGCCGCCGAGGCGGCCAGATACGCTCATGGCCCCGCCGCCGACCCTGGAGCACGACATCTGGATCGGGCAGAACGTCCAGCTCGCGCGTGGTATTACGATCGGCACCGGCTCCGTGATCGCCGCGGGAGCCGTGGTGACGCGGGACGTGCCGCCCTATTCGATCATGGGTGGGGTGCCAGCCCGCAAGATCAAACAGCGCTTCTCCGATCGCGTCGTCGAGCGGATGCTTGGGACGCGATGGTGGCGACACGGTCCCGATCTGCTGCAGGCGGCCGACATCACCGATCCGGAGCGGTTCGTCGACACGGCGGACGCGTGGTCGGAGCGCGCTCCCTTCGAGCCACGCTTCATATGGGCCGAAGATCTGATCGCGAAGCTAGCTTAGCGGCCAAACGACTGATCGGCCAAGTCTTTGCAAGACAATGCGTCAGTCGGTGCGTCAGACAAAGAGCCGAATTCACGCCTTAAACGCTCTATGGAAGAACTGTTACCATAGCTCAACTGTGCATCTTGAGGAATAATGGCGTCGTAATTGAAATTGACTATTGCATCGAGAACGGCCAATGGATCAATTGGGAAGTCAATTACCACACCGTAAGACGCGGCCCGGACCCGTTCCGCTGGTGCCCCAATATCCGGTACCATTGGAACCAAGCCTGCATGTACGGCTTCGGATAGTGTATAGGAGAAGGTTTCTGGCCAGCAACTCGTGAAAAGGGCAATACGGCCGCCTACCTCGTCCAGTAGCCTAGAAAGTTTCGTCGGGTCATATCGACCGAGGATTTCAACGTTACCTAATTTGGTGAAACTTTCATCCATATCCGTATGGCCGACTATTGTGAACGTAAGCTGCTGATGGGTCAAACGTGCCTGAGAGGCGATTTCAAATAATTGCTTGGACCCTTTATGAGGCCCTATACCGCCGAGCACGATTACGTTGTCACTGTGCCCTGAACGCACTTTCAGGCACCGCGAGATAACTGGCTCAGGGTGCGGGATAGTTGTGATCAAAGCTTCGGGAAACATGTCGGAAAAATAGCCTTCCGCACTTTTAGATGGCACGATTATTTTAGTAATTGCTCGGAAGAGGCGCGAGAATAACTCGCGATGGTCGGTTGTATTAAGCTCAGTGAGCATAGACGCTTCATGATCCTTACCGTATTCACGGCAGCGCTGACAGACGTCTGGCTGAGCCGCGCCACAAAAGCGTTGCGCCGCATCTATGAATGTGACCCGCGGGCAAGCGGCGTAAAAGTCATGCCCGTAAAAGAAACTCTTTCGATGACCCATCCAGCGGGTCAGAGCCGATATAAAGAGTTCGGAATAACCTAAAAGCTGGTGTATTACAACAAGATCTATCACAGCAGCATTCAGTAACAGTATCATAGATTCAGTGTCATCGGAGCTAAACACCGCGCGCAACAATGGATTTTCGGCTGTTAATGTAACCATGCCATTCTGGTCACACTTCATAGTTATGATATCGCGGTCTCCATAGCCGACAAGACTGGCTATATCTTTGCTGGCCTTGACAGTCCCGCCACCTAGCCAATTTTCTACGATCAGCGCAAATTTCTGGTCGCGGTGGCGGCTGCGACGAAGTCTCGCTATATCAAGTGGCCAACGCCCAATACGCAAAGGGTCAGTCACTTCAAAATCCATAATCGTCGGTGTATATTCCGGATACATCCCATTCAATGTCGCGAGATTCCGGCTAATGAGAACTTCCTTCTCAGAACCAAACGACACACTTTCTCTGTGCTCGACGAGTACACCTATCGCGGCAACATGGCGAAAGCCGAGATCTGAGGCTCGTAAACAAAGCTCGTTCTCCTCTCCATACCCACGGCCAAACATTTCATTAAGCGTCTTGAGTCGGTCGAGGACCTCACGCCGAACAAGCATACAAAACCCGTGGCCGGTGGGGACATCCACTGTTTGTTCAGCGTTAGACGATAGGGCTATTTCGGCAAGCTCGCGCCAACTGATATCCTCTAGGCATAGACGGCTTAAACTCGGATGCGGATACGAGAATATAGTGGCGTTATTCGATAACGCTGTGACCGTAGCTATGTCGTCTGCCATGTGCAGAATCTGACGCATCTGTTCGATCCCGCCAGAATGTATGAATGTATCTGAATTCAAAAGCAGAATGTCGTTGGCTTTGGCGTACTCCAGGCCTCGGTTGACCGATCCAACGAAGCCTAAATTAGATTCATTATTGAGCACAACGACGCGATCGCTTTCCCTGAAGCGGGTCAGCATGGTTTGCATGCCTGCCTCCGGCGGGCAGTCTCCAATCAGTATGACCGTGTCCAGCGGTCCATAATTAGCTAATACGCTTCGAATACAAGCATCGGTGATTTCTATACCTTTATATATCGGAATCAGAATAGTTATAGGTCGGCCTGGCTTGAGGCTGGCTGACGCCGCAAGTCCGGACGTCCAAGAAAAATCGGCTCCGTGCCTGCATTTAGCAAGGTAGTCGTGAATTACATTCTGCAGTAACCCAAGTTCAGCCTTTCCAAGTCGGCCTGTGTCGCTGTGCGTAAGCGCGGCTAGCCGCTTTCCTGCCAAGACGAACGCAGAACGAGGCCCAGCTATGAAGGGTCCATTCAATAGATCGGCATTAGTTGCGGCAAGTCTTATGGAGAACTCAGCTAACCTACCGACCGGACTGTGGCTTGGCTGGTATGTAAGGTGGAAGCCGCGGCGCCAATTGTCTGGATAGGTATCCTTGAGATCACCTCGATCGCGATTACATGGAGCTAAACCAAGCTTTATATTGTCGCGCCAAATTTCAAGCTTAAGAGCTCTTGAAGGTGCCTCGGGAGAGAGGAACCATCCAGCACAGTGATCAGGCGCAATAACATCAATGAATCCAACGACAGTTAGCCTACCGCGAGCTTGTGCGAAAACATGGTCGCCAACCATCGCCTCTAAGATCAGATCCTTGCGATTGAAAAAACATTCAGGAAGAAGGACATCAAAACGATGGGGCTGAAAGCGAGGGTCTGAGTCAAACTCGCTCTTAAACGTCTTACCAATAACACTAGCGAGACCGTCTAAAGTCCTGATTGTAACTTCAATTGGTAAATCATTACCTCTGCGGCGGCACGCCCAGCCGATGACGCGATCCTCCAAAATCTCAATGTATCCATCAACAATATCAGTCCGCAAAAGAAGTGGGGAATTGGGTAATTCTATGCCGTCCGCGAGGATACGGAGGGACGAAATATCATCGCAATTATCAAGGGAAACTTTGAAGCCGAAATCTGTCCGTCCTAATCCGAGCGCCGCAAGGTCCTCACGTGCATGTTGAGCGCGGCCTCGGCCCACAACAACGCCCGCATCGCTTACGATCTCAATGACGCATTCCGAACCGTCCTGGCCAGGCAACGCCCAACCATGCACGTAAAGGCCCACCAATCCGTCGACATGGCCAATCAAACCGTTCACAGCGTGGCCTCAGTTAGGCTCTGTTGGCGTGTTTTCGAAGCGCTTTGAGATCCCCCCATCAACGACCAACCGGCATGAGCGAGGCGACCTTCACGAAAACCGTCGGCGCCAAAGTGGTGCGAGGCAGATGTAAAATATCTTCGAGCAACTGCCTCAGCCACATCGGGATATTCGGCCAAATACCATGCCTCATCGACTATGATTTTTCTCGGAAACCGATCCTCGTAGTAGCCGCTGAGAACATAGTGCATTTTCGCAGACCCAATTTCCCCGGAACGTATTTTTGCGTCTACGTCAGGGTTGGCCGCGCGATAATATTTTTCGTCAAACTCCACGTTCCATAGAACGCTCTGGAGCACCTCCCTGAGTCGACTTTCTACCACCTCTATAACCCGCATAGAACCTGCCTGCTGGATGCCCCGCAGACAACCGAATGGCGCAATCATACGTGCCTCCAAACCTGGAGCCTGTTCCCAAGGGGGCCTGCCAGGCTGCTGCCTTCCATGCTCAAATTGATAGGACGAGCAGCAGAGGTGTTCCAGTCTCAAGATTTGTATATCGAGCACATCTTAAGATTATCTGGGTGTCGGTTGAATCATATCAATCGTATAGTAGGTATCTGGCATCGGTCTGTAGCGTGTCGCAGCGTCCCGACGCCGGTCTGAGACTTACATGCTCCCATCGTCGATTTGCGGGGTCGTTTCATGGTACGGTATTGCCGGAATAGGGACAGCTTATGAAGCGCTATTCCCCAGATCACATCTCCCTGTTGGAATTCTATTTTGGAAGGTTCGCGAAGACCACGGTTTTAGAGTTCTGGGCCTACATACAATCCATTGAAATGCCAGTTTTCGGCGACCATTTCGGCAATGGATCGTGCAAGCTCTCATCTACCTCATCGGTGGGAAGGCGGACCATCCCCATCACCCAGCGAGTTGAATTATGGATCCTTTGTTGCGATGTTAGCTCCACGCAACAGGAAACACTACTGATTAGCACGGAGTAAAGAAGCAGCGGTCTATTATGACTAGTTGATGCATCGTCTTCGACCCAGGTTTCGCGTCACGCGAAGTTGTGATCGGCAACTACTTAAACAAAAGCCTACGGCAATCAATATTCTGGTCAACGAGAATCAGACCATTCCCAACGAACGCCATTGCCTGAGCGGTTCAGGACCTTTTGGCCTTTAGCGTATGATATTGGATGTTTGTCTTCTCTATTGTATTTTTAGATCTAAAATAACGGGATCACTGATATCGTCGGTTCCGGACGCGGTGCCGACGAAAGAAACAGATTGCTCCCCACTTTCGTTGAGTTTTCCATCGTTATCGATTAGTTTATAGACGTGACCGAGGCCGTCGGGCTATCCTATTTATGTAAAGGGACTCGGTGCTGTTAGCATAGGCAAGTAGCTAGGCTCTGAGGGTCGTTTCGTGAATGACGGACGCGTCACCGGCACTGAGGTGGGGGTCCTGTTGCCATTGCGCTACATAGCAATCTGATGACGCTCCAGGGATCGACGGCCAGGCCGGTTCGATTAGCGGCTGGTTTTGCTTCTGTGAAAGTGCATACGCGGTAACGCGTGGTCAAGCAGCGTCACGAGATTGGTCGGGCTCGTGATAAGCCTTTCACATAAGGCGAAACAAGCAATCAAGAGCAGGGAAGAGAAAACGCGTGGTTGTTACGATGTCGTATTCCGACGTAAAAGCGTTAAATATGTAAAGCTCAGCACGGCGATGAACGGCAGCCCGTACACCAGCGTCAGCCGGAATGCGACGGTGAAGATCGTCGTCGCCAGGATCGCCGCCATCAGCAGCAGCCCCAGGATGCTGGTCCAGGGATAGCCCCACATCGCGAACCGTCCGCGCACACCATGCCGTGCGGCACGGAAGCAGAGATGGGTGACGAAGATCATGCCCCAGGTGAACATCGCGCCGAACATCGAGACGGCGATCATCACCGTGAAGGCGCGGTCCGGCGCCATGACGTAGACCATCGCCGCGAGACCGATCCCGAGGCTCGACAGCAGCAGCGCCGGCAGCGGCACGCCGTTGCGGTTGACGGCACCCAGCGCCGCCGGGGCATGGCCGGCCTGGGCGATGCTGAACAGCATCCTGGTCGCGGCATAGATCTGGCTGTTCATCGCCGACAGGGCGGCGATCAGGATCACCAGGTTCATCACCGAGGCGGCGCCGGGCACCAGGCTGGCCACCATCACCGTCACGAACGGGCTGGTCCCGGAGGCGGCCTCGGACCACGGCATCACCGCGAGCATGACCGCCAGCGTGGCCAGGTAGAAGAAGCCGAGCCGGCCGATGGTCGCCCGCAGCGCCCGGGCGATGGCGCGCTCCGGATCCTTCGCCTCGCCGGCGGCCACCGCGATGGTCTCGATGCCGAGATAGCTGAAGATCGAGACCACGACCGCGACCCATACTCCGCCGGCGCCATGCGGGAAGAAGCCGCCGAACCGCGCGTAGTTGGCGATGCCGACCGCCGGGCCGGGCGGTGCGCGCAGCAGCGTCCAGATCCCCAGCACCAGGAAGGCGAGGATCGCCGCGATCTTGATCGACGAGAACGCGTATTCGACCCAGCCGAACATCCTGACGCTGGCGGCGTTGATCGCCACCAGGGCGGACGAGAACCCCAGGATCCACCACCAGCCGGGCAGCGACGGCACCCAGTAGCGCATGTAGATCGTCACCGCCGTCACCTCGGTGCCGACCGCCAGCACGTTGGCCGACCAGTAGGCGTATCGCACCAGGTAGCCGGCCAGACCGCCGACATAGTGCCCGGCCAGCCAGCCGAACGACCCGGTGCTGGGATGGACCACGGTCATTTCCGCCAGGCACCCCATCAGCAGGAGCGCGATCAGCCCGCCGATCGCGTAGCTGACGAGAACCGCCGGCCCGGCCAGGCTGATGGCGAAGCCGCTGCCGAGGAACAGGCCGGTGCCGATCGCGCCGCCGATCGCGATCATCGAGAGCTGGCCGCTGCCGAGCCGGCGCTGTAGCGTCGGCCTCTCCACGCCGTTCACGTGACGCGCGCCCTGGCGTGGTAGGAAGGCCGATCCCATTCACCCTCGGTCATGATGCGGCGCAGCGTCTCGACCGCATCGAACACGTCCACGAAGCGGAGATAGAGCGGCGCCAGGCCGAGCCGCAGCACGTCCGGGGCGCGGAAATCGCCCACTACGCCGTTGGCGATCAGCGCCTGGCAGATCGGATAGGCCTGCGGGTGCGCGTAGGAGACGTGGCTGCCGCGCCGAAGCGGGTCCCGAGGAGAAACCAGGGTGAAGCCGAGATCGCCGCATCGCTCGCGCATCAGTAGGATCAGCAGGTCGCACAGCGCGCGGGATTTCGCGAACAGCGCGTCGAGATCGACGCCGGCGAACTGCGCCAGTCCGCTCTCGAGCGCCGCCATGGCGAGCATCGGCGGCGTGCCGCACAGGAAGCGCGAGAGACCGTCGGCGGGGGAATAAGCGTCGTCGAAGGCGAACGGCGATGCGTGGCCCATCCAGCCCGACAGCGGCGAGCGCAGCTCAGGCTGCAGACGGTCGGCGACGAACAGGAAGGCCGGCGCGCCCGGGCCGCCATTGAGGTATTTGTAGCCGCACCCGACCGCCAGATCGACCGCGCACGCATCGAGCGCGACCGGCACCGCACCGGCGGAGTGGCTGAGGTCCCAGAGCGCCAGGGCGCCGCGCGCATGCGCGGCCCTGGTGATGGCGCGCATGTCCAGCATGCGGCTGGTCCGGTAATGCACATGGGTCAGCAGGACCAGGGCGGTCCGGTCGTCGATGGCATCGACGATGTCGTCGGCGGCGACGGTGCGCAGCGCGACGTCGCCGCGCATGCCGGCGACGCCCTGCGCCATGTACAGGTCGGTAGGGAAGTTTCCCGTCTCCGACAGGATCGTCGTCCGTCCCGGCCGCGCCGCCAGCGCGGCGGCGATCAGCTTGAACAGATTGACCGAGGTGGTGTCGCAGACGATCACCTCGGTGTCCCGCGCGCCGACCAGCGGCGCGATCAGACCGCCCAGCCGCTGCGGCGCGCCGATCCAGTCGTGCCGGTTCCAGCTTGCGATCAGGTCCTGACCCCATTGCGACCGGACCAGACCGCCGACCGCCTCCTCGGTGTCGCGCGGCAATGCGCCGAGCGAGTTGCCGTCGAGATAGACGCCGCCGGACGGCAGGTGGAAGCGGTCGCGCAGCCCGGCGAGACCGTCCTCCGCGTCGCACCGCATCGCATCCTGCCGGGTGAAGCCTGTCATCGCGGCAGTGGCCGGAGGATCGCGCGCACCGGCGCGGCATCGAGCCCGCGGAGGCGCAGCGGCAGGGCGATGAGCTCGTAATCGCCCGCCTCGACGTCGTCGAGCACCAGCCCTTCCAGGATCCGCATGCCGGCTGCGCGCGCGGCCTGGTGCGCGTGAAGCGCCTTGGCGTGCTGCGGGTCGATCGACGGCGAATCGATGCCGATCAGGCGTACGCCGCGCTCCGCCAGGATCGCGATCGCATCCGGCGAGACCGTGGTGAAGCGTTCGTTCCAGGCCGCGTGCGGAAACCGGTCGTAGGTGCGGAACAGCACGCGCGCCACCGGCGTCGCGAGCGCCGGTCCGAGCAGGGCGGGCGTGACCACCGCACCGGCGCCGCGCAGATCGAGCACGCGGGCCGGCCCGAGATAGGGTTCGAGATCGACCGCATCGATCGCGGCGCCATCGGGATCGTAATGCAGCGGCGCGTCGGCATGGGTCCCGGCATGGGTCGAGCAGGTGATGCGCGACACCGTCACCGGGCAATCCGGGCCGATCGACCACAGCGTCTCCGCGGCGAACCGCGTATCGCCGGGCCAGCTCGGCAGACCGGCAGACAGTGGCTGCGAGATGTCCTTGAGGCCGCGTTCCGCCACCACCGTCTCCACCAGCGCCGCACCCATCTTACCGGAGCGTCGCGATCGTGGAAGCGCTGCCGCTTCAGCCGAGGATCAGATGCTTCAGCCCCTCGGCGACGACCGCGACCACGACGATGCTGGCGGCCCAGATCGCCACGAACCAGCCGATCCGGGAAAACAGCCGTCCCGGCGGCGCCGGCACGGGCTGCATCGGGGTGCGATCCTCAGTGATAATGCGTCTCCGAATCGATCTTGCCGCGGAACACGTAGTAGGCGTACCCGGTGTAGGCCAGGATCGTCGGGATCAGCACCGCCGCGCCGACCAGCAGGAATTTCTGGCTGCTCGGTGGCGACGAGGCCTGCCAGATATCGATGCCGGGCGGCACGATCCAGGGCCAGGCGCTGATGCCGAGGCCGGTGAAGCAGAGAAAGAACCAGCCGAGCGCGCAGAGCAGCGGCGTGACGTGACGGCTCTCGTCGTCGATGCTGCGCCAGAACAGCAGCGCCAGCAGCGCCACCAGGATCGGCACCGGCGTGACGTAGAGGATGCGCGGCCAGACGTTCCAGTGCCGCAGATAGGCGAGGTTGAGGGTCGGCGTCCACAGGCTGACGATGACGATCAGGCCGAGCGTGATCAGCGCCAGCACCTTGGCATGGCCGCGGACCCGCTTCTGCAGCGGACCGGCGGTGCGCCAGACGATCCAGCAGGCGCCGAGCAGCGCGTAGCCGACCACGGTCGACAGGCCGCAGAACACCGAGAAGCCGGTCAGCCAGTCCCACCAGCCGCCGGCATATTGTCCGTCCACGACCTTGATGCCCTGGATCAGCCCGCCAAGGATGAGTCCCTGGGTGAATCCGGCCATCACCGAGCCGCCGAAGAAGGCGAAATCCCAGATCGCCTGGCTGCGGCGGGTCTCGGCGCGGAAGCGGAATTCGAACGCGACGCCGCGGAAGATCAACGCCAGCAGCATGGCGATGATCGGCGGATACAACGCCGGCAGGATGGTGGCGTAGGCGAGGGGAAACACGCCATACAGCGCGGCGCCGCCCAGGATCAGCCAGGTCTCGTTGCCGTCCCAGACCGGAGCGACGGTATTGACCATCACGTCGCGGTCGGCCTTGTCGCTTTCGACCGCGAACAGGATGCCCAGACCCAGGTCGAACCCGTCGAGGGTGATGTAGGCCAACACCGTGAAACTCGCGATACAGGCCCAGACGATCGGCAGCCAGTGCGCCTGGCCGGTGAGGGCGGTCATTCCGCGGGCTGCGGCTGGCCGGCGGCGCCGGAGCGGCGGTCCGCCCTACTGTCGTGGCCCTGGGCCGGCCCCGGATGCAGCCCTGCGGTTCTGGTCGGCGCGTGCGGATCGACATCGGTCTCGCCGGGCCCCGGCTCCTTGTTCATCAGCTTGAGGATGAAGGCCAGGCCGGCGCCGAACACGACGAAATAGACGATCACGAACGCGGTCATCGAGGTGGCGATGCCCGGCAGGGCGATCGGCGAGACGCTGTCGGTGGTCCGCAGCATGCCGTAGACCGTGTAGGGCTGGCGTCCGACCTCGGTGGTGATCCAGCCGCACAGCAGCGCCACGAACCCGGACGGGGCCATGACCAGCGCGAAGCGGTGCAGCCAGACGTTGGAGTAGAAGGTTCCCCTCCAGCGCAGGAACAGGCTCAGCAGGCCGAGCGCGAACATCAGGAAGCCGAGGCCGATCATGATGCGGAACGTGAAGAAGATCAGCGGCGAATAGGGCCTGTCCTCCGGCTTGAAGTCCTTCAGGCCGGGAACCTTGCCGTCGATGCTGTGGGTCAGGATCAGCGAGCCGGCGAACGGCAGCTCGATCTTGTAGTCGGTCGTCTCGGTCTTCATGTTCGGTATCCCGAACAGGATCTCGGGTGCGCGGGTCTTCGACACCCAGTCGCCCTCCATCGCCGCGATCTTGGCCGGCTGGTATTCGAGCGTGTTCAGTCCCTGGGTGTCGCCGGCGATGATCTGCAGCGGCGCCACCAGGGCCGCCATCCACATCGCCATCGAGAACATCACCCTGACCGCCTCCGACGGGCGGCGCTTGTTGCGACGGTCGCGCAGCAGGTGGAACGCCCCCACCGCGCCGACCGAGAACGCCACGCACAGGAAGGCGGCGAGCCCCATATGCACCAGGCGGAACGGGAAGGACGGGTTGAAGATGATCTGCCACCAGTCGGCGGGCAGGAAGCGTCCGGTGCCGGGCTCGATGGTGTAGCCGCGCGGCGTCTGCATCCAGCTATTCGAGGCCAGGATCCAGCTCATCGAGATCAGGGTGCCGATCGCGACCAGGCAGGTGGCGGTGAAATGCAGCTTCCGGCCCACCTTGCCCATGCCGAACAGCATTACGCCGAGGAAGCCCGCTTCCAGGAAGAAGGCGGTCAGCACCTCGTAGGCCAGCATCGGTCCGAGCACCGGTCCGGCCTTGGCGGCGAAGCGCGACCAGTTGGTGCCGAATTCGTACGACATCACCACGCCGGATACGACGCCCATCGCGAAGCCGATCGAGAAGATCTTCAGCCAGTATTTGAACAGGTCGAGATAGACCTGTTTTCCGGTCTTGAGCCACAGCCCCTCGAGCACCGCCAGGTAGGACGCCAGGCCGATCGAGAAGGCGGGAAACAGGATATGGAAGGCAACGGTAAAGCCGAACTGCGCGCGTGCGAGCTCGAATGCCGAAATGCCGAACATGCAGCAATGTCCTCAAGACCGGTCCGGCACGATCGCCGGCAAGGCGGCGCCGCCGGCACAAGCCGGAGGACGCGTCACCAGCGCAGGTGGGCTGCCGGAGGTCCGAACGGAAGGGGTAAAGCGGTCACGACGGCGTCGAAGTGGGTGTTATTACGGCGACGGCAACGTCAGCAGCGGGATCTCTCCGAGTCGCAGCACGCCGCGACGCAGCGTCAGCGGCAGGTGGATCTGCGGTTCCGGCCCGGATGGATGCTCGCCCGCCGCGACCAGCCCGATGACCGCGCCGAGCGCCGTCTGCTGGCCGGCACCGATGACACCGTCGTGGCGCAGGGTCGCCAGGACCCGGTCGGCGTGGGTGAGATCGAGGGTGAAGCTCCCATCCAGCGTTCCGTCGTCGTTCGGCACCGCGCGCCCGGAGAGCGACGCGCCCGGATTGCCCCGGTCCGGATCGCCATCCTGGCCCCAATCGAGGCTCGCCTCGTCGAGACGGATCGCGCCGCCGCCGGCGCGCCACAGGCCGACCGCGGCGGGCCAGCCGGCGTCGCCGCCGGGAAGCGCGCCTTCCAGCCGCACGATCAGCCGCGCCCGCTGCACCACGCGACGATCCGTCTCACCGGACGGCATCGGCGCCGCCAGGGCGCGCGCGGTGACGGACAGGTCGGTTCCGCCGGGCCGGTCCGGCCGCCAATGCAGCTCGCCGGACAGGCCGGCGGCCTGCAGGATATCGTCCGGCCCGGCGCCGGCGAGGGCGAGATGCAGCGCTTCGGCATCCAGCGTGATCCGGTCGTCCTGGCTGCGCAGGAGCAGGACGGCGCCCCAGCCCCTGAGCGACAGGGCACCGAGATGCAGGCTCTGCGTGCCGCGCAATTCGGTCTGCAGCACCGCAGGGTGGAGCAGCGACAGGCTCATCTCGATCGCCTCGCCGCTCCAGCCGATCCCCTCAGGCAGCAGCCTGGCGGCGCCGTCGAGACGCGGACCGCGCAAGGTCACGGTGGCCGCGAACGGCCATCCACCGCGTTGCCCGCGCTCGGCCTGCAACGACCAGCCCAGTGCGGCGGCCTTGGCCCGGAAAGCCGCGACACGACGGTCGAGTGCGTGCTCGAGACGGAACCACTGCGCGGTGTCGGCGATCGCCAGGCCGGCGACCAGCAGCGACAGCAGCGTCGCCAGGCTGCGCAGCCAGCGACGCGGTCCGGTCCGATCGGTCGATCGAGCGCCCTGCATGAGGCCGTTCATAGATCACCTCGGCCGGAGGCGCGAAGTGTCTGATGACGCGATCTGTCCCGCCTGGTCCGGTGCCGTCGGGCGATCCGGTTCGGAGTTGTCCACAAACTCGATCCGCTATCCAAGGACCGCCCGGCTGGGAGCGGCGGTGGCGGATCGGCGGCCCGGGCACTCACCGGCGCCTGGTGAGGGGTTCGTAAAGTTGCAGTGCAGCATTGGGCCGTTGCGGCCGGGCTCGCGCCTCCTCGCGAACCCGCCGGCGCGGAGGAGCATCGCGCCGGGCGGCCCGGCCGGCAGCTTGATGCCGAACTATCCCGGATCGGCCGCCTTTTCGGGAGCGCTTCCCACAGGGTTGTCCACAGGTTTGTCCAAAAATGCCGACCGCTGTCGCAGCGCTTCGCAATCGTCCCATCCGGCTCGGATCGCATCGAGAAGCTCCCTGCGCCGGAGGCCGGGCGGGATCGGCGCGGCGATATCGATATGCAGGATGCCGGGGCGCTTGACGAAGGCGTTGCGCGACCAGCAACGGCCGGAGTCGGTCGAGACCGGCAGCACCGTCAGGCCGGCGTGGCTGGCCAGGGCGGCGATGCCAGGCTGCAGCGCCACGCGCTCGCCGGACCGGACGCGGGTGCCTTCGGGAAAGATCACGATCTGCCGGTGGTCGGCCACGGCGCGGGCGGTATCGCGCAACAGGTCGCGCAGCGCGCTCGCGCCGCCCTCGCGTTCCAGCGGGATCATCCCGGCCAGCAGCAGCATGGGCCCGACCAGGGGGATCCGCGTCAGCTCGCGCTTCATCACGTAGGCCGGGCGCGGCACCAGGTTCATCCACACCAGGGTGTCGAACGCGGACTGGTGCTGCGAGGCGATCAGGACCGGCGCACCGGCCTGCAGGTGCCGGCGCCCGCTGACCCGGACCTCGATGCCGCAGATCGCCTTCAGGCCGGCAACCGACAGGCCGGCCCAGAGCTTCGCGTAGGGTAGCGCCCGGGACGGCGCGAACCAGCGCAGCGGAAGCGCCGCCAGTCCCATCAGCAGGGTCAGCAGGGCGAAATAGAGGTTGAACAGGGTGGCGCGGACGAGGATCACGAGGCCGGTCATGCTGTCAGGCGATCTCCCGCAGATGGGCCGAGCCGGTCAGTCCGAACGCGACCAGCAGCCACTTGGTGTATTCCGACGCCAGCAGCCGCAGCGTCCCTGGACCGAACCTGGTCAGGGCCGGAGGCCGCACCGGATCGGCGCGCAGCGTCACCTCCGGCAGCGCGGTGCCGATCTCGGCCATCGCCCGCCGCATATGATAGCCGGCGGTGACGACGATCAGCGAATGCAGCCCGTTCGCCCGCGCCCAGGACGCGGTTTCGATCGCGTTGCCGACCGTCGAGGTGGCGGTGTGGCCGAGCGCGATCCGACCGTCGAGGGACGGATCTTCGGTGCGATCGGCGGCACGCAGCAAGGCGGCCAGATCGAGCCCTTCGGAGACGCCGGAGATCAGCATCAGCCGGGCCCGGCCGGCCGACAACAGATCCAGCGCCGCATCGATGCGACCGGTGCCGCCGGTCAGGACGACGATTCCGTCGCTCTCCGGCACCGGTGCCGCCGGCAGCGTCGCATCGCGGCAGAACCAGGCGAAGCCGGCGAGCCAGCCGACCACCAGCAGGCTCAGGAGGGGAACCAGGACGCGGACCAGGATGGGTTTCGGTCCGCCGGTCATGGCAGTCGTCGCAGCCAGGTGCGGACGGTGGCCTGCGCGGTCATCCAGCCGATCGTCGCCGCGAGCGGCGGCAGCAGCGGCAGCGCGATCCAGAGCGGCAAGGGCACGCGCCGCACGCTCTCGAGCAGCCAGGTCGCCGGCCGGGTGTCGGCGAGCCCCGCCAGACCCGCGGTACCGGCGGCGAGCGGCGCGCCGAGCCGGCAGAGCAGCAGCAGCAGCGGCACCGACAGCACGGTGCCGGCGATGCCGCCAGACAGAGCCAGGACCGTGGTCCTGCCGGCGAATCGGCCGGCGATGTAGCCATCGTCGGCTCCCAGGCCATGGATGATCTCGATCGCCTGGCGCCGGGCGACCAGCCCGGCACGGGTCGCCGTGGCCACCACCGCGACCGCCACGCCGGCGACCACCAGCAGCGCCAGCCCGGCGCAGGCCTGCAGGCTGGTGGTCAGCGCGACCAGGCGGTCGCTCCAGTCCTGGTTGCGTTCTGCCAGCGTGCCGGGGGCAGCCTGGTCGAGCCTGGCGCCGAGATCGCCAGGCGCGCTCAGGCCCGGCCTGAGCCGGACCTGCACCACGGACGGCAACGGCAAGGCGAGCGCTCCCGCACCGAAGCCCGGCTGCGCGCCGTCGCCAAGCCAGGGCGCCAGCAGCGCCGCGAGCCTGGCCCGATCCACCGGCGTCGCCGCCAGCACGGCGGGATCGGCCGACAGGATCGCCATCACCCGCTGCAGCCTGGTGCCGCTCTCCGGCGCGTCGGACCCGCTGTCGCCGTCTGGAACCTGGACCGTCAGGATCGAGGCGGCGCCGGCGCTCCAGCGTTGCGCCAGCAGGCTGGCGCCGACCGCGCCGGCCAGCGCCAGCGCCGCCAGGAACGTCATCGCCGCCACCAGCGCCGGCAGCAGCCGGTCCCCCATGGCGCGTCGCAGCGCCAGGCCGTCGGCGCGTCGTTTGCGCCCGGCCAGCCTAACCATGCGACACCAGCCGGCCGCGCTCGAGCTGCAGCGCCGGATGCGGAAAGCGCCGCACCAGCGCCTCGTTGTGGGTCGCGACCAGCACGGTCGATCCCATCTGGTTGAGCTCCTCGAACAGGGCGATCAGCCGCACCGCCTGTGGCTCGTCGAGCGCGCCGGTCGGTTCGTCGGCCAGCAGCAGCGGCGGCCGGTGCACCACCGCCCTGGCCACGGCGACGCGCTGCTGTTCGCCGCCCGACAGGGCGGAGGGCCGGACGCCGAGCTTGCGGCCAAGGCCGACGAACCGCAGCATTTCCGTCACCTCGAGTTCGATCCGATCCTCGGCGATCCCGTCCAGCCGCAGCCTGAGGGCGACGTTGTCGTAGACGCTCAGCTCCGGCAGCAGGCGAAGATCCTGGAACACGGTGCCGGTGCGTCGGCGCAGCTTGGCCAGGGCGGCGCGCCTGGCGCGCGCGACCGGTACGCCGAACAGGTCGAGCTGTCCGCTGCTGGGCTTGAGACCGAGACCGAGCAGACGCAGCAGGCTGGATTTTCCGGCGCCCGACGGGCCCAGCACCCACCGGAAGCTGCCGGGCGGGATCTCCGCGCTGATCGCCTGCAGCACGTGACCGCGGTTGCCCTGCCTCCCGGCGCGATCGGGATAGCGGAGGCCGATCTCCTGCAGACGGATCATTCAGGAAGTCGCAAGAAATCGGTGCGAGGATGGGCCGACGACAAGAGGTCGCCGCGTATGCACGTCCATTGCCCGGTCTGTTCGACGCAATACGAGATCCCGCCATTGCTGCGCCCGCGACGCCTGCGCTGCGCGCAATGCGGCGGCGAGTGGCGCGAGGTTCCCGCCCCGCAGGAGACGGACCAGCCGACACCGGACCAGCCGACACCGGACCAGCCGGGCCTGGGCGCCCGGCCGGGCGATAGGGTCGCGACCGAGGCGACCCTCGAGCCGGCGCCCCCGTCCGAGCCGGTTCCGTCGGCCGGAGATCGGCAGATCGCCGCGACCACCGCCCCGGCGCGCAGGCCAGCCGGGGCGCTGCTCTGGTCGGTGCTGTGGGTCCTCAGCCTGCTGCTCATCGCCGGGTGCCTCGCATCGCTGTGGCACTGGCGGGGCGTGGTCGGCCATCACTGGCCGCCGAGCCTCTGGCTCTACCGGCTGCTTCCTGGCGGCGTCGCCGGATGAGCAACCGGCTCACATGCCGCGAGCGGCGAGCGCCGACAGCGTGGCGCCGACCGCCGCCAGCGCCATCAGCAGCAGCCCGTCGAAGATCAGCCCGCCCGGCGTGATCCAGTAACCGGCGAGATGCAGACCGGCGGGGATGGTGCCGGAGATGGTGTTGAGGATGTCGTGGGTCTGGGAGTCCGCGTCGGCGGTCTGGGTGGTGATCGCGCCGACCACGCGCGGCAACGCCCACCAGCCGACCCCCACCACCAGCAGCAGCGGCGCCAGCAGCTCGGCCACCTGCTGCAGAAAGTAGAACAGTACGTGCATGAGGCTCCACAGACCGAGCCGGAGCAGGGTGGTGGCGGACTGGTCGCGCAGGCGTCCGGTCCAGTCCGTGGTCCGGGTCGGGCGGTCCATGCGATGTCTCCCAGCGGCACGATCCCGGACCGTGCGCGTCGTTATGGCCGGACCGGCGCTCCGCCGGTCGTTAGGATCGGACCGGCGCTCCGCCGGTCGTTATGGTCGGGCCGGCGCTGCCGGCTGGCGCACCTAACCCCTTCCTGGGCCAGACAGCAACGACCGTCAGGCCGCGGTCCGTGCCGGCGTCACGGTTTTCGGCACCAGCAGGATCGCAGCCAGGCCGGCCGCGCAGACCAGGGCCGACAGCGCGAACGGCGCGCCGGGGAAATGCAGCGCCCCGCCCGGCCGTGTGGCCGCGGCGAATGTCAGCCCGGTCAGGGTCGGCCCGACCACCATGCTGAGCCCCTGCAGCGAGCCCAGCCCGCCCTGCACCTCGCCCTGGCGCTGCGGCCCGGCGGCGATCGAGAGCATGGTCTGGATCGACGGATTCGACAGGGCGCCGAACGCCAGCACCAGCATCCCTGACAGCATTACCAGCGGCGCGCTGGCCAGCGCATAGAGCGCGTAGCCGGCGACCGCGAACGAGAAGCCGGCGATGGCGGTGCGTCGCGGCCCGAGCCTGGCGCTGACCCTGCCGATCAGCACGCCTTGCACCAGGGCCTGGGCGATGCCGCCGGCGGCCAGCGCCAGCCCGTTCTGGTCCAGGGTCCAGCCGAACCGCATCTGGTTGGCGAGGATGAAGCTGCTCTGCTGCGCGCCCAGCGCCAGCCAGCCGCAGCACCAGGCGAGACCGAGCCGGATGGTGGTGCGGTCGCCGGAGAACAGCCGCAGCGTTCCGAGCGGATTGACCCTGCGCCAGGAGAACGGCCGCCGCCGCTCGGGCGGCAGGCTCTCCGGCAGCACGAATAGCCCGTAGAGCACGTTGATGCCGATCAGTCCGGCGGAGACCAGGAACGGCAACCTGATCCAGACGCTGCCCAGAACCCCGCCGAGCGCCGGGCCGACGACGAAACCGAGCCCGAACATCGCCCCCACCAGACCGAACGCCCGGGCTCGCTTTTCCGGCGGCGTGACATCGGCCATGTAGGCGGTGGCGGCGGTGACGTTGCCGGCGAGCCCGCCGGCGACGACGCGCAGCACCAGCAGCCAGAACAGGTTCGGCACCCAGGTCCAGAGCAGCGCGTTGAGCGCCATCACGCCAAGCGAGACCAGCAGCACCGGCCGGCGGCCGAACCGGTCGCTGAGCCCGCCGGCGATCGGCGCGCAGAGAAACTGCATGAAGGCGAAGATCGAGAAGATGATGCCGAGCCAGAGCGATGCGCTGGCCGGCGGCAGATGGCCGATCTCCATCAGCAGCGCCGGCACCACCGGGATGACGATGGCGAAGCTCAGCGCGTCGAGCGCGATCGTTGCCAGGATGAAACCGGCAGAGGCGCGGCTGCCGCCTGGCTGATTCTGAACGGGCTCCGTGTCTGGCATGCCGCATCCGGCCTGTCGGCCTGGGTGGCGTCAAGAGGCGAGCGGCACCAGCGCATCGAGGAAGGTCTGGGCGCAGGCGCGCCAGCCGAAACGTTCGGCATGCGCGCGGCAGGAGCTGCGGTCGGCGTCGAGCGCCGACAGGGCGGCGGCGCGCAGATCGTCGCCGACTGCGCCGACGCTGCCGTTGGTGCCGGCGAGCACGTCGCGCGGACCGGTCACGTCGAACGCGGCCACCGGCACGCCGGACGCCAGCGCCTCGAGCAGCACCAGGCCGAACGTGTCGGTAAGGCTCGGGAAAACGAATACGTCGCCGCCGGCATAGGCGGCGGCCAGCTCGGCTTCCGAGAACGGGCCGGCGAACACCACGTTCGGGTAGCGCGCCTTCAGCTCGGCGAGCTGCGGACCGCCGCCGACCACGACCTTGGAGCCGGGAAGATCGAGATCCAGGAAGCCGGGGATGTTCTTCTCCACGGCGATCCGGCCGACATAGAGAAAGATCGGCCGCTGCAATCCATGTTCCGTCACCCAGTCGCGACGCGGCTCCGGCGTGAAGCGCGACAGGTCGACGCCGCGCGACCAGGCGACCAGCCTGGTGAAGCCGCGCGCGGCCAGCTCGTCGCGCAGGCTGGCGGTGGCGACCAGCGTGCCGGCGGAGGCATTATGGAAGCGCCGCAGGAACGCGTAGGACGGGCCGACCGGCAGCCTGGTGCGAGCCTGGAGATATTCCGGGAAGCGGGTGTGGAACGAGGTGGTGAAGGCGATCCGCCGCCTGACCGCCCAGCCGCGCGCCGCGAGACCGAGCGGACCCTCGGTGGCGATGTGCAGGCAGTCCGGGGCGAAGCCGGCGATGATCCCGGCCAGACGGCGGCGCGGGAACAGCGACAGGCGGATGTCGGGATAGGTCGGGCAGGGGATGGTGCGGAACCGGTCCGGACCCACCACCTCGACGACATGGCCCATCGCGCGCAATTCGCCGGCGATGGTCGACAGGGTGCGGACCACGCCGTTCACCTGCGGCAGCCAGGCGTCAGAGACGATCAGGATCCTGCGGCCGGCCGCCGCCGGCGCGCCGGCCTGGATCCGGTCCGGCGCGAAGCCGAGATCGTCCATCGCTCAGGCCGTGACCGGCAGGGCGGCGTCGTCGGCGTGGCCGCGATCGCGGCCGCCGCGCCGGTCGCGGCTGGCCAGGAACGAAAGCCGGCGCTGCTCCGCCCAGTCGATCAGCTCCAGCCGGCCCTCTGCATGCTCGACCAGGGCGGTGCAGCTCTCCACCCAGTCTCCGTCATTGACATAGAGCACGCCGCCGATCTCGCGCATCTCGGCATGGTGGATGTGGCCGCACACCACGCCGTCGACGGCGCGTCGGCGTGCTTCCGCGGCCAGCGCGATCTCGAACCGGTCGATCGCCTTGACCGCGCCCTTGACCTGGCGCTTGAGCCACGCGGACAGGGAGCGATAGGGAAGACCGAGACGGCGTCTGGCAAGATTGAACCAGCGATTGATGATCAGCGACGCTTCGTAGGCGCGGTCGCCGAGCAGGGCCAGGAAGGGCGCGTAGCGCACGACGCTGTCGAACTCGTCGCCATGCATGACCAGCAGTCGCCGCCCGTCGGCGGTCTCGTGGATGGCGTTCTCGCACAGTCTGATGCCGGCGATCTCGAGCCGCATCGGCAGCCAGTTGCGGAACATCTCATCGTGATTGCCGGGGATATAGACGACGTCGGTGCCTTTGCGCGCCATCTTGAGAATCAGCCGCAACACCTCGTCGTGATGGCTGTCCCAATACCAGCTCCGCCTGAGACGCCAGCCATCGATGATGTCGCCGACGAGATAGAGCGTGTCGCATGAGATGCGCAGCAGGAAGTCGGCCAGGAAGTCGGCGCGGCTGCCGCGCGTGCCGAGATGCACGTCGGAGACGAACACGGTACGGTAATGCGTGACGGTCGGCGACGCGGTCAGGCTCTGGTCGAGCGGGATGGCATCCATCGGCCTCTCCTCCTCCGAAACGAATCGACGCCCGGTCGGTCCGGCGGCCTCTCGATCGGCGAGGGTCTCTTACGCGCTCGCCCGCATCAGTTGCGTGACGTTTCCATGATCGTCACGAACGGATGGGGTGCTTCGACGCGAAGCCTGTCATGGTGGGCGCATGCTCGTGATCTACAACCCGACCGCAGGCCGCAGGCGAGTCAGCCGGCTCTGGACGGTGCTCGACGTCCTGGTGGCGCACGGCGTGCGGCTCGAGGTCGTCGAGACGCAGCATGCCGGTCACGCCGAGGCGCTGGCGCGCGAAGCGGCGTACGGTTCGGCCCGCCTGGTGGTCGCCGCAGGCGGCGACGGCACCATCGCCGAGGTGGCGTCGGGCTTGCAGGGCGGACTCGCATCGCTCGGAATCATTCCGCTCGGCACCGCCAACGTTCTTGCGCACGAGCTCCGGCTGCCGACCGGTGCGGTGGGGCTCGCCGCCACGCTGGCCTCGCAGCGCAGCAGGCCGCTCTGGCCGGGAATCGCCCGTGGCCCGGCCGGCGACCGGCTGTTTGTGCAGATGCTGGGAATCGGCTTCGACGCGCATGTCGTGCATCACGTGTCGCGCATGGCCAAGCGCGCGCTCGGCAAGGGCGCCTACGTGGCACAGACGCTGCGCGAGCTCCCGCGTTACGGATTCGAACCGATCCGCCTGCTGATCGATGGCGAGGAGGCGGTCGCCGGCAGCGTGATCGTCGCCAAGGGCAGCCTCTATGGCGGTCCCTACCTGCTGGCTCCGGAAGCCAGGCCGGATGCGCCTGGCTTCTCGGTGATGCTGTTCGAGCATGCCGGGATCGGCGCAGCCCTGATCGCCGGAGCGGCGCTGCCGCTGAACCGGCTGGGCCGGGTGCCCGGCGTGGTGCATCGCCGCGCCAGCGACATCAGGTTCCTGGACGATGCCGGCCTGCCGGCGCAGGCGGACGGCGATCCGGCCGGAACCACGCCGCTGCATGTGATGGATGCGAGCGGGCCGATCAGCGTGATGGTCGCCTGATCGCGGCGCGCAGGCGCGTCAGGCTTCCTGGTCGGGCTGCATGATGGCGATCTCGTTGCCGTTCGGATCGATCAGATGGAACCGCCGGCCGCCCGGGAACGCGAACACGGGTCTGGAGACGGTGCCGCCGAGGTCGCCGACACGCGACAGCATCGCGTCGAGGTCGGCGACGGAAATCACCGGAAGCGGCGCCGCCGTCGCCTCGTCCGGATCGCCCTGCAGACCGAGATCGACGCCGCCGCCCGCCTGCCCGAAGGTGGTGCAGGCGTAGCTCGGGCCGTAGCCGGCGAGTTTCCAGTCGAACAAGGCGGCATAGAACGATCGCGCCTTGTCGATGTCGCGCGACGGCAGCTCGATATAGCTCGGTCGTGGTACGGCTGGCGACACGGCAGAAGACATGGCGGGCGACCTCCAATGTTTCTGTTATGTTCTCATCGTTCGTTGCGGTGGTCAAGCGCGCCCGGCGTCGAACTGGCCGGCGATTGACGGGGTCGGCGCAGTTCTGTCTGCTCGGTTCATGAGCGAGACGGTCCTCATGTTCCTGCTCGCCGGGCAGAGGCTGGCATTGCCGGCCGGCGCGGTGCGCGAGTGCCTGCCGCTGCCTCTGCTGTGGCATCGGCCGGGGCTGCCAAGATCGGTGTCCGGCTGTTTCTCGCTCGGCGGCCGGATGATGCCGGTGGTCGATCTGGCGCTCCTGCTGGGCCTGGAGTTCGAGCAGGAGAGGCAAGAGCAGGAGGGTCTCTACCGGCATCTGATCCGGCTCGGCGAGGTCGCCCTCCTGGTCGACCGCGTCACCGGCCTCAGCCAGCGCGGCGCCGCTCTGGAGCAGGATGGCGCCGAATCCTGGCAGCACGGCTGCGTGCAGGCGCGGTTCATGGCCGATGGCGCACCGGTCGCTCTGCTCGATCCCGCGCGTATCCTGCTGGAGGACGAGCGGGTCCGGCTGGCCGCCCTGGCGGAGGCGGCGCAGCGACGCGCCGACGGGTGGCGCGATGCCGGCTGAAACGGCGATCTTCGCCAGGATCAAGGCGCTGGTGATCGGCCGCACCCTGCATCACTACTACGAGGACAAGGATGCGCTGCTGCGGGACCGCGTACAGCGTCGCATGGCGGCGACCGGCCTCGATGCCGCCACCTATCTGGCGGTCCTGGAGCGGGACGACGACGCGGAATGGGTCGCGCTCGAATCCGAGATCACCATCGGAGAGACCTTCTTCTTCCGCTTCGCCGAGCAGTTCGACGCCCTGTCCGCGACCATCCTGCCGGCGCTGATCGCGGCGCGCGCCGGAACGCGGCGCCTGCGGATCTGGAGCGCCGGCTGCTCGACCGGCGCGGAACCCTATTCGGTGGCGATCCTGCTGCATCGCCTGCTGGGCCCGGCCCTGCGAGACTGGTCGATCTCGATCGTCGGCTCGGATATCAGCGAGGCCGCCCTGCAGGCGGCGCGGGTCGGCGAATTCGGCGACTGGGCGCTGCGGTCGCTGTCGCCCGAGGCGGTGAACCGGGATTTCCTGCCGGTGGAGGGGTCGCGCGCACGAAGCTGGCGGCTGCGCCCGGCGTTCCGCGCCATGGTCAGGTTCGAGCGGCGCAACCTGCTGACGCTGCTGGAGCCGGGCGCCGCCGACGGGCTGGATTACGATCTGGTGCTATGCCGGAACGTACTGATCTATTTCCGGACCGACCGGGTGCGGGCGCTGGTGCGCCGCTTCGGCGAGAGCCTGGCGGCCGATGGCTGGCTGCTACTCGGTCATGCCGAGGCGGTGGCGGTCGACACCGTCGGTCTCAGGCCGGTCGCTCTGAACGGCATCGTGGCATGGCGGCGCGACGATGCGGGGCTTCGATCCGCGCAGGCGATCGGCGGCCCTGTGCCCGCCGCCAGCTTGCCGCTTTCCGCGCCGCGAAAGCGAGCGCCACCGAAACTGCCCGGGCCACCCTTGCCGCCAAGGCCGGACGATTCCGGCGCCATAGACCAGGTGCGGCGGCTCGCCGACAGCGGCCGGCCGGCAGAGGCGCTGGCCGCCTGCCGGTCCGCCATCGTCGCCCATCCGCTGAGCCCGGAACTGTTCTTCTATGCCGCCCTGCTGCAGCGCGCGCTCGGCTTGGAGGGCGCGGCCGAGGCCGACTTCCGGCGGGCGATCTACCTCTGTAAGCAGTTCGCCATGGCGCATTATCACCTCGGCCTGCTGCTGAACGATGCCGGCCGTGCCGGGCAAGGCCGTCGGTCGATCGCCGAGGCGGCCAGGATCGCGGCCGCGCTGCCGGCGGGCGAGATCCTGTCCTGCGGCGACGGCATGACAGCGGCGCGGCTGCTCGATCTGAGCCGGCGGGACTGGCACCCGGCCCGGGAACCGGCCTGATGGACGCGCGCGATTTCCGCACCCGGGTGCTCGCCGAGCGCGCCCGCGCCCTGGCGTCGCGGCCCAGCGCCGTGCGGGGCGCCTCGCAGGGCGCCCCGCAGGCCGCGTCGCCGGTCCGGCTGGTGTGCCTGAGTGGCGCCCGGCATTACGCGCTGCCGATCGAGGCAATAGAAAGCGTGCAGCCGTTCGTCTGTCACGCGACGCCCTTCATCGGCGGCCGCGCCGCCCGGGCGATGCTCGGGCTCGCGGTGATCGGCGGTCAGGTGGTCTCGGTCCTCGACCTCGCCGGCTTGCTTGGCCCGGCAGCCCGCGCCGACGCGGCATGCGGCGAGAACAGCGTCCTGCTGGCGATGCGGTCGGGCGCGCTCTCCGCGCTGCCGGCGGTGGCGCTGGGCGTGGAGCGGGTGCTGGGCGCGATGACGCTGCAACCCGCCGACGAACCCGGCCATGCCGTGCTGCCCGCCGGCGGGGACGATCCCGTCCCGGTCCTGGTCCGGCTGGTCGACGAAACCACCCTGCAGCGGGCGATCGCATCGCTCGAGACCGTTCCCCGTAGCGTCCCTGACCTGGCCGGAGCCTGACCGACGTGTCCATTTCCCTTCGGATTCTTCTCGGCTTCGGTGTGACCACGCTGATGATGATCGGCCTCGGGCTGTTCTCCCTGAACGAGATCGGCACGCTGCGCGACGTCACCACCACCATCGTCGCGCGCGACATCGCCGCCTATCACCAGGTCGACGCGGTGCACGATGCGCAGACCGAAATGGCGGCGCTGCGCATGGCCGCCACCAACCGGGCGATCCGGCGACAGATCGGCGGGCTCGCCGCCGGCAACGGCGACCTCGACGACTCGATCGCCGCCTGGGACCACCAGGCGGCCCTCACCACCGGCCTGCTCGACACCGCACGCCACTCTGTCGCGGAGTACGCGGCGCTGGCGCGCAACCCGGCGCGCAAGCGGTCCTGGAGCAACGTCTCCGTCATCCTGGGCAACCTCGACGGCGCGCTGCGCCAGATCCGCGCCGATACGCAGATCGCGTTCGCGGCGCTGCGCAGCGGCAACGATCCGGCGGTGCTGGCGTCGGACGCGACTCTGCAGAACGACCGGGTCGGCTTCGACCGGCTGATGAGCCAGGCGATCGATGCGCTGAACGAGGGCGTCCGCGCCGGCCAGGACCGCACCGAGCAGGTCTATGTCGAGAGCTTCTGGTCGATCGTCGCGGCGCTGCTGCTGGCGGTCGCGGCGGCGCTCGCGGTGACGGCGCTGATCCGGCGTTCGATCGCCGGACCGCTGGCGGTGTTCGTTGACGTGACCGAGCGGGTCGGCGCGGGCGACCTGTCGGTGCGCGCGCCGGTGCGCGGCGCCGGCGAGATCGGCAGGCTGGGTGCGGTGATCAACCGGATGGTGGACGGGCTGCGGCAGACCGCCGGCCAGAGCCGCGAGGCGACCGGCAACCTCAACGTCGCCGTGGCGGAGATCCGCGCCTCCACGCAGCAGCAGGCGGCCGGCGTCGAGGAGCAGCTCGCCGCGGTTCAGGAAACCGCCGCCACGGTCGACGAGATCGCCCATTCCGGCGCGCAGATCAGCCGGCGCGCCCAGGACGTGATCGCCTCGGCGCAGGCCACCACGCGCGTCAGCGAAAGCGGTCTGCGGGCGGTGCAGGAGAGCATGCGGGCGATGGAGCAGATCCAGATCCAGGGCGAGGCGGTCGCCGCGAACATCGTGGCGCTCAGCGAGAAGACCCAGGCGATCGGCGAGATCGTCAACAGCGTGAACGACATCTCCGAACGCTCGCACCTGCTGGCGCTGAATGCGGCGATCGAGGCGGCGTCGGCGGGCGAGTATGGGCGCTCGTTCTCGGTGGTGGCGACGGAGATGAAGATCCTGGCCGACCAGGCCAAGGATGCGACCACCCAGGTGCGCGCGATTCTCGGCGACATCCAGCGCGGCATCAATACCTCGGTGATGCTGACCGAGGAGGCGGTCAAGCGCGGCGCCGCCGGGCGGGAGCGCACCCAGACCGCGGAAGCGACCATCGAGGAGATGGCCGCCGGGATCCAGGATGCGGTGCAGACCTTCCAGCAGATCGTCGCCTCCACCAACCAGCAGCAGCTCGGCATCGAGCAGGTGATGGTGGCGCTGCAGAACATCCGCCAGGCCAGCCAGCAGACCGCCGCCGGCACCAGGCAGCTCGACTCCGCGGCGCTCGGCCTCGGCGCGCTGTCGCGTCAGTTGCTGGCGACCGCGGAGCGGTTCCGGCTCTGAGGCGCGGACCGTCCGCCGCATGGAATCGGAGCTGCGCCAGGAACTGCTCGCCGCGTTCGAGAGCGAATATCGCGACCATCTGATCGCGATCCGCGCGGTGCTCGACGGCGATGCGGTCGCCGGCGCCGCGCTGCGCGACGTGTTCCGTCGCGCGCACTCGCTCAAGGGCGCGTCGCGCGCGGTGGAACTGCCCGTCATCGAGGAGATCGCGCACGGGCTCGAGACGCTGCTGTATCGCTCCGTCGAGCAGGACCGCCCGCTGCCGGCGGAGGATATCGTCCTCGTCCGGCGCGGCCTCGATTCGATCGAGGCCGGCATGCAGGGAGCTGGTTCGGCGCTGGCGGTGCCGGCGTCCGGACCAGGGGAAACCGGTCCGGACGAGCCGGGCGGGGACGGCGCGCAGGATCAGCCGGCAAACGAGACCGCGCCCCAGGAGCCGGGCGCCACCGCGCGCGTATCGGCGCGCGACATCGACCGGCTGGTCGAATCCTTGCAGGCCGCGTCCGATGCGATGGCCGGCCAGGAGCAGGGACGGGAATGGCTGATCGCGCATCGCGACGCGCTGGAACGGGTGCTGGCGCTGTGCGCGCGGCCGTCGCATGCGATGCAGGCGGGACCGGACGCGTCTGAAGCATCTGGGGCGTCGGACGAGGTCGCGCGCGGACTGCGCGCCCTGATCCGGTCGGCGACCACCCGGCTCAGGGACGGGCTGCGCGAGGACTGGCAGCGCGACCAGGCGGTGGCGACGCTGCGGAGCCAGATCCAGACCGTGGCGCTGATCTCGGCCGAGAGCGTGTTCGGCGCGCTCGGGGCGATGGCGCGGGACCTGGCGCGCGCGCAGGGACAGGAGATCGTCGTCACCCTGGAGGGGATGGGGCTGCGCGCGGAGCGCTCGGTGCTGCAGGCGCTGCGCGATCCGGTGATCCAGTTGCTGCGCAACGCTGTGGGGCACGGGCTGCGCGAACGCGCGCCGATCGAGGCCGGCGCCGGCGCCACGGCAGCGGATCCGCCGGAGATCGTGCTGTCGGTCGTCTCGCGGGGCGGCGCGCTCAGCGTCTCGGTCGCCGATGATGGCGCCGGGCCGGATCTGCCGGCGATCGAACGCACCGCCAGGGCGCGTGGCCTGCTGCCGCCAGGCGCGGCGACGCCCGACGAGGCGGGCTTGCTGTCGCTGGTGTTCGAGCCCGGCTTTTCCACCGCGACCGAGGTGGACCGGCTGTCCGGCCGCGGCATGGGCCTGTCGATCGTCGCCGAGGCGGCGGCCCGGCTAGAGGGCACGGCGCGCATGCAGGTGCGCCGCAAGCCGGACGGGCGGGCGAACGGCACGATCCTGACCGTTTCGGTGCCGGTCGGCGCCCGCAGGCAGGCGGTGCTGCTGCTGGAAGCGGGCGGTCATCTGCTGGGCTTGCCCTGCGATTCGATCACCCGTCTGCTGTCGGTGCCGCAGGCGCGGATCGAGCGGACTGACGCGGGTTGGGCGGCGCGGGTCGAGGGGTCGGCGCGGCTGCCGCTCCGGTCCCTGGCCATGCTGCTCGGCGCACCGGAACCGGACCCGGGCGGTCCGGTCGCCATCGTCGTGATGCGTGGCATCGGGCTGGTGGTCGAGCGCCTGTGCGGGGTGCGGACCCTGGTGGTGCGCCAGCCGTCGATCGTCGGTGTCGACCGGGATCTCGTCAGCGGGGTGGCGCTGACCGGCCATGGCATTCCCGTGCTGGTGCTCGAGCCCGATGGCCTGCTGCGGGCCGGACCGGCGGCGCCGGTCGCATCCGAAGCGCGCCCCGCCGGTGAACGCATGACCGGGGAACCGGGGCGTGCCGACGCGGTTGCGAGGCGGCAGCCGACGATCCTGGTGGTGGACGATTCCATCACCACCAGGACGCTGGAAAAGACCATCCTGCAGGCGCAGGGCTATCGCGTGCTGATCGCCGTCGACGGGATCGAGGCGCTGGGTCTGCTGCGGACCGCGGAACAGGAGATCGATGTCGTGGTGGCCGACGTGGAGATGCCCCGCATGGATGGGTTCGGGCTGCTCGCGGCGATGCGGGCCGACCCGCGCCTGGATTCGATCCCGGCCATCCTGATGACGTCGCGCGACCGCGACGACGATGTCCGCCGCGGTCTGGAGCTGGGTGCCCGCGCCTATCTCACCAAGCAGGATTTCGAGCAGGGCGCGCTGCTCGCGGTGATCCGGCAGGTGTTGCCGTGAGCGGCCGACAGCCAGGGCAGCAGCCGGGGCAACGACCGGCGCGGGTGCTGGTGGTCGAGGATTCCGCGGTGATCAGGCGGCTGCTGGTGCATATCGTCGAGTCCGATCCGCGTCTGACGCTGGCCGGCGCGGTGGAATCCGCCGAGGAGGCGCTGGCGGCGATCCCGTCGCTGCGGCCGGACGTGATCTCGATGGATATCCGCCTGCCCGGCATGGACGGGCTGGAAGCGACGCGGCGGATCATGGCGCTGCATCCGACACCGATCGTGGTGATCGCCGATGCGATCGAGGATGCCTCGCTGCGCATCTCGATGAACGCGCTGCGCTCCGGTGCGCTTTCGGTGGTGGAGAAGCCGGGCGGGCTGTTCGCCGGCGGCGGCTACGACCTGGCCGCCCGCGCGATCGCCACGCAGTTGGCGATCATGAGCGAGGTGCCGGTGATCCGCCGGCGCGCCTCCGCCGGTGATCCGGCCGCGCCGTCGGTCGGGCTGCCGATCGGGCTGCTGGAGCGGGGCGATGGCTCGAGCGCCGCCGGAGCCGCGGGCGTCAGGATCATGGCGGTCGCGGCCTCCACCGGCGGTCCACAGGCGCTCGCCAGGCTGCTGTCCGCCCTGCCGGAGGATTTTCCGCTGCCGGTGCTGCTGGTGCAGCATATCGGCGCTCCGTTCGTCGAGGGGTTCGCCAACTGGCTGGACGGGCTGGTGCCGCTCTCGGTGGCGCTCGGACGCGACGGCGAGAGGCTGGTCCCCGGCCGGGTTTACGTCGCACCGGGCGATCGCCACCTGACCCTGGACGGCAGCGATCCGGACATCAGGATCGGACTCAATGCCGGCGCGCCGGTTTCCGGACAGCGCCCGTCCGCCTCGGTGCTGTTCGCCTCGATGGCGGCGCTCGGGCCAGCCGGGCTCGGCGTGCTGTTGACCGGCATGGGCGAGGACGGAGCCGCGGGCATGGTCGCGATGCGGCGCGCCGGCGGCTTCACCATCACCGAACATGAGAGCACGGCTGTGGTCTACGGCATGCCGGCGGCGGCGGTGCAGCGCGGCGGATCGTGCCTCAGCCTGCCGATCGAGCAGATCGCGCCCCGCATCCTGGCGATGCTGGGACCGCGCGCCGGGACGGCGCCATGAGCGGCCGGATCCTGCTGGTCGAGGATTCCGACACCCAGGCGCTGATGATCCGCCGCGTGCTGGAGCGCGATGGCTTCGCGGTCGAGCGCGCCGACAGCGCGGAGGCGGCGCTCGACTGCCTGAACCTGGCGGTGCCGGACCTGGTGGTGTGCGACTACCACCTGCCGGGCATGAATGGCGGCGAGCTGGTCAGGGCGCTGCGGCTGAACGTCCGCACCCGCGCCACGCCGGTGCTGATGCTGACGGAGGCCGCGGAACCGGGGCTCGAGCGCGAGGGGCTGGAGAGCGGCGCCGACGCCTACGTGCCGAAATCGTCCGACCAGTCGCTGATCCTGCTCCGGATCCGAGCGCTGCTACGGCAGAACGGCGCGCACGAGCCGGAATCGGGCGGTTTCGGCCGCGAGGTCGGGCTGTTCCGCAAGGCCAGGGTGCTGCTGGTCCGCGATCCCGGCGAGGCGGCCGAGACCCTGGCCGGTCTGGTGCGGCGCGACGGGCACGATGTCCGGACCGCGTCGGCGCACGATGCGGCGCTGGAAGCGGCACGGGACGCAACGGATTGCGTCGTGGTCGATCTGCAGGCGTCCGGCTTCGACGGCATCGCGCTGTGCGCCGCGCTGCACGCTGCCCGGCAGAGCGAGACGTGGATCGGCAGCCTGCGCATCCTCGGGCTCGGCAACGGCGATCGGCCGGCCGGCCGGCTGCTGGTCGCCAGGGCCTATGGCGCCGGGGTCGACGATCTGGTGTCGGAGGAGGGAGGAGCGGAGGCGATCGGCCTGCGGATCCGCGCCGTGGTGCGGCGCAAGCTGCTGCAGGACGAGACCGCGCGGATCGAGACCGAGCTGCGCGGACGGCAGGCGGCCATCGACCGGGCCCGCGAGGAGGCGTCCGCGCACGCCGCCAAGGCCGCCCTGGCGGAGGCGCTGGCGGAGGCCAACGATCGGCTGCGCGAGGCGCAGGGCAAGCTGGTGCAGTCCGCCAAGATGGCCTCGCTCGGCGAGCTGGTGGCGGGGATCGCCCACGAGATCAACAACCCGCTGGCGTTCATCCTGGCGCATCAGGGCACGGTGGCGCGACTGCTGGAGCAGCTCGACGGGGCGGTCTCGCCGGACGGTCCCCCCAAGGATTGGGCGCCCAAGCTCGGCAAGGCGCGCGAGCGGGTGGCGTCGATGAGCCTGGGCCTGAAGCGGATCCAGAACCTGGTGCTCAATCTGCGCAAATTCTCCCGTCTCGACGAGAGCGAGCATCAGAGCGTAGATGTGCCCGATGCGATCGACACCGTGCTGACCCTATTGACGCACAAGCTGGGCAGCGGAATCACCATCTCGCGGGACTACCAGGCGCCGCGCGACCTGCTGTGCCAGCCGGCTCTGCTCAACCAGGTGATCATGAACATCGTCGGCAACGCCGCAGATGCGCTGAACGCGCGAAACGAGGGCGCGGCGCCGATGCGGCCTGGCCTGATCTCGATCGCGACCCGCCTGCGGGACGGCGCCTACGAGATCGCCATCGCCGATAACGGTCCGGGCGTTCCGGAGGCGTTGCGCGAGCGCGTGTTCGAGCCGTTCTTCACCACCAAGCCGGTCGGATCGGGCACCGGCCTCGGCTTGGCGATCGCCTACAGCGTGGTCCAGGCGCATGGCGGCGCGATCACCGTGGAGACCGCTCCTGAGGGCGGCGCGCGGTTCGTGGTATCGGTGCCGATCGAGGAGGACCGGGCGTGACCGCGTCGCCGCCGCCCGACCTGCTCGCCGAGGCGGCCGACCGGCCGACGGTGCTGCTGGTCGATGACGAACCCGACATCCTGGTCGCCCTGGAGGACCTGCTCGAAGACGATTATCAGGTGCTGAGCGCGGTTTCTCCCGAGCAGGGGCTGCTGCTGCTCGCGGAGCGGCCCGACATCGCGGTGATCGTGTCGGACCAGAGGATGCCGGGGATGACCGGCGACGTCTTCCTGGCCCGGGCGCGCTCCCTGACCTGCGCCGAGGCCCTGCTGCTGACGGGTTACGCCGATCTGACCGCGGTGGTCTCCGCCCTGAACGACGGACGTATTTCCGGCTATGCGCACAAGCCCTGGGAGCCGGTGGCGCTGCGGGCGATGATACGGCAGGCGACGGAGCGCTCCAGGCTGGCGGGCGCGCTGCGTCTGGAGCGGGCGTTGCTGCGCGGCCTGATGGAGGGCACCGCCGACGGGTTGTCGTTCAAGGATCGCACCGGGCGCTTCATCCGGCTGAACCGCACCGCGGCGGAGCGTCTGGGCGAGAGCGCCGAGGCCTGCATCGGCCGTACCGAGACCGAGATCGCCGCCGGACGGATCGACCCGGCCGAGCTGGCGACGATCGAGGCGAAGGACCGTGCCGCGCTGGCGGACGGCGAGTCCAGCACCGAGATCTGGTCGCGCCAGCTCGGCGCCAGGACGGTCTGGCTGGAGCGCCTGCGCGGACCGCTGCGCGACTCCGATGGCGAGGTCAGGCTGCTCGCGGCGTTCGAGCGTGACGTCACGGCACGCAAGACGATGGAGGACCGGTTGCGTCAGGCGGACCGGATGCAGGCGCTCGGCACCATGGCCGGCGGCGTGGCGCACGATTTCAACAACCTGCTGACCGCGGTCCTGGGAAGTCTGGAGCTGGCGCATCGCGCGGCCGCCGGCGATGCCAAGCTGACCCGTCTGATCGAGACCGCGATCGCCGGCGCGGAGCGTGGTGCCGCGCTCACCCAGCGCCTGCTCGGTTTCAGCCGGCAGCAGGATACCGCCTGCGTGCCGGTGGTGCTGAACGGTCTGGTCGAGGCGATGGGCGACCTGCTGACCCGCAGCATCGATCGCAAGGACATCAGCTTCACGCGCCGGCTGGCGCCGGACCTGCCGAAGGCGCTGGTGGATCCGGCGCAGCTCGAGCTGGCCCTGCTCAATCTGTGCGTGAACGCGCGCGATGCGATGCAGGATCGCGGCACCATCACGCTGCGCACCGGCGTGCATCCCGGGCCGGCGGCGCAGGACCCGGACGACGGGGACGGCCATGTGCTGCTCGCCGGCAGCCTGCCCGCCGGCGGTGCGGTGGTGGTCGCGGTCGAGGATACCGGCAGCGGCATGACGCACGAGGTGGCGCAGCGGATCTTCGAGCCGTTCTTCACCACCAAGGAGATCGGTCGTGGTACCGGTCTCGGCCTGTCGATGGTCTATGGCTTCATCCAGCAGACCGGCGGGGCGGTCAGGGTGCGCACCGCGCCTGGCAAGGGCACCAGCTTTGAACTCTGCCTGCCGACCGCGCCAGAACAGTGAGCCGGCAGTCGGGTCGGTTCAGCCCTTGCCGAACAGCTTGCGCCAGCGCTGCGCATGCCGCCCCGGCGCCACCGGCTGGAGCTGGGGCGTCGGCGCCTGCTGTGCGATCGCGATCTGATCGAACCAGTTGAGCGGGGTCGGGCGCGCCAGCGGCGAGTCCTCGGGCAGCGGCAGCACCACGAGCCGCTGCTGGTGGCTGATTCCGCCCAGGATCTGCAGCCCGCCGGTCGGCACCGTGCCGAGATAGCGGCCGTCATTGCGGATCGCGATCTGGTTGGCGTCGATCTCGATGATCTCGTCCGGTCCGTCGCCGGCCCCGTCCTCGGCGTTCCTGGTCAGGGAGACGACGATCTCGGTGGTGCCGGAGATGGCGACGAAGCGCGCGACGCCGCTTTCGATCCTGGCTGCGATCGGCAGCACCTCCTGCCGCCCGAACGGGTGCGGCTCGAACCGGACGCTGTCGCGCGTGGTGTCGTAGACCATGTAGCTGCCGTGGCAGGACAGGACCAGGCAGGGCCAGCGCGCGACGGTTTGCAGCGCGGTCAGACCGTCGCGCTGCGCGATCGGCGCGATCTCGCGGCCGTGCAGCGCGCGGGTCATGAAGGCGACATGCGCCGCGGCGGCGGCATGGTCGCCGCGGCTGGCGAGCAGATACACCGCGCGCAGGTTGAGCGGATCGCCGATCAGGGCGCGATACATCGGATGGCGCATGAGACGCGGCGCATGCAGGGCGGCGGTGCACAAGCGGGGCTTGCGGCTGGCCGCCTTGCTCAGCGAGCGCAGCAGGAACACGATATGCGAGCGCCGCATCCGGTTGACCGCCCGGCGGATGGCGGTCCGGTCGGGATCAAGGATCGCCTTCATCAGCTCGGCGATCAGCACGCTCTCCCAGCTCGGATCGTAGATCACGTGGCCGGCGTGCGGGACGGTGATGAATTCGGCGTCCGGGAGATGTTTGCCGATCAGGTCGGCATCGAACTGATCGATCATCTCCGCGGGATCGTACAGCACCACCAGCCGGCCGCTTGTATCGGCCCGGGTGATGCCCATGTTTTTAAATTCTGGACGATAGGCCACCCCGTGATGCGCCAGGGAGTGCATCAGGATCTTGCGGTGACGCTCGCTCGGCAGATCGAGGTCGTCCGGATCCATGGAATAGAACGGCGACGACGCGATCACGTAGTCGGCACGCAGGGCGGCGGAGTTCTTGAGCGCAGCGTAGCCGCCCATCGATTGGCCGAACACGATGACCGGCCTGCCACGGCGCGTCTCGTCGACGATCCTCACCACCTCTTCCATCTCCGGCGACAGGAAGAAGGCCTTCTCGGTCGTCATCACGCCGATGCAGGAAATCGACTGGTGCTCGACCTGGGGCTGAAGGAAGTAATGATCGCTGGCGACGTGCTCGCTGTTGAGCTGATTGAACGAGACCAGCAGATAGTCGGTGGCCCCTTCGTTGGCATGGACCACGATCTGCTTGCCGGCATAGACGATCATGTCTGTTAGCTTTCCATCCCGGCTCGGACGTTCGAGAAGCCCTCGCACGCCGGATGCAGGGAGAGTGAGACGCAGCGCGCACCTTTCATAGGTTCGCTTTATTGCCCCAGCAAGAACTAACATTTCGATAAGGCTTCGGGGCGGCGCATCGGGCCACGGCGGAGGCCGGGCGCTTGCGCCGGCGTGCCGGCGTCCTATGTTTTCGCATCATGCAGAACACTCACGCGACCAGCCACGACCCGATCGGCTGGCATGGAACCACCATCCTGTGCGTCCGCCAGGGTGGCCAGGTGGCGATGGCCGGGGACGGGCAGGTGACGCTCGGACAGACGGTGATCAAGGGCAATGCCCGCAAGGTGCGCCGGATCGGTCCGGACGGGTCGATCCTGTCCGGCTTCGCCGGCGCCACGGCCGACGCCTTCACCCTGCTGGAGCGGCTGGAGGCCAAGCTCGAGCGCTATCCGAACCAGCTCGAGCGCGCTTGCGTCGAACTGGCCAAGGACTGGCGCACCGACCGCTACCTGCGACGTCTGGAGGCGATGATGGCGGTGGCCGACGCGGACCGGTCCTTCACGCTGACCGGCAACGGCGACGTGCTGGAGCCGGAGGACGGGGTGATCGCGATCGGCTCCGGCGGAAACTACGCTCTCTCCGCGGCGCGCGCGCTGATGACCGTGGACGGGCTGACCGCCGAAGAGATCGCCAGGCGGGCGATGCGGATCGCCAGCGACATCTGCGTCTACACCAACCAGTCCGTCATCGTCGAGACGTTGGGCGTGGCGGCGCCTGGAGCGGAGACACGCGCATGATGGACGTTCCGACCTATTCGCCGCGCGAGATCGTCGGCGAGCTCGACCGCTACATCGTCGGCCAGGGCGACGCCAAGCGCGCGGTGGCGATCGCGCTGCGCAATCGCTGGCGCCGGGCGCAGTTGCCGGAGGGCATCCGCGACGAGGTGGTGCCGAAGAACATCCTGATGATCGGGCCGACCGGCTGCGGCAAGACCGAGATCGCCCGTCGCCTGGCCAGGCTGGCGCAGGCGCCGTTCCTGAAGGTGGAGGCGACCAAGTTCACCGAGGTCGGCTATGTCGGCCGCGACGTCGAGAGCATCGTCCGCGACCTGGTCGAGGTCAGTCTGACGATGCTGCGCGAGTTCAAGCGCCGCGACGTTCAGGCCAATGCCGAGAAGGCGGCCGAGGACCGGCTGGTCGATGCGCTGGTGGGCGCCACCGCATCCGCCGACACCAAGTCCAAGTTCCGTCGCATGCTGCGCGACGGCGCGCTGGAGCAGAAGGAGGTCGAGGTGCAGATCTCCGAGCCGTCCGGCTCGCCGATCGGCCAGATGGACATACCCGGCGTGCCGCAGGGCAGCGTGATCAATCTCGGCGAGATGATGAAGGGGATGATGGGCCGCAACGCCCAGCCGCGCCGCATGGGCGTTGCGCAGGCGCGCGAGGCGCTGATCCGCGAGGAGGCGGACCATCTGCTGGACAACGAGGCGCTGACCCGCGAGGCGGTGGCGCATGCGCAGGACCATGGCATCGTGTTCCTGGACGAGATCGACAAGGTCTGCGCCCGTGCGTCGGAGGGCGGCTTCCGCGGCGGCGACGTCAGCCGCGAAGGCGTGCAGCGCGATCTGCTGCCGCTGATCGAGGGCACCACGGTCTCGACCAAGTACGGCCCGGTCAAGACCGACCATATGCTGTTCATCGCGTCGGGCGCTTTCCACCTCGCCAAGCCGTCGGACCTGCTGCCGGAGCTGCAGGGGCGGCTGCCGATCCGGGTCGAGCTGGCGCCGCTGAGCCGTGACGATCTGCGGCGGATCCTGGTCGAGCCGGAACATTCTCTGCTCAAGCAATACAGCGCGCTGATGGGCACCGAGAAGGTGGCGCTCGAATTCGGTGACGACGCGATCGACGCGCTCGCCGACCTGGCCGCCGACATCAACGACCGGGTCGAGAACATCGGCGCGCGCCGGCTGGCGACGGTGCTGGAGAAGCTGCTGGAGGAGATCTCCTTCACCGCCTCCGACCGGCCAGGCGACAGCGTGCGGATCGATGCCGCGGCGGTGCGGGAGCGGGTGGCGCCGCTGGCGCAGAAGGGCGACCTGTCGCGGTTCATTCTTTGACATCACGCCGCTTCAGGCAGGGCATGGGAGCGCGTTGACGCGCTTCCCGCCTCTGCCTAGTGTTTCCGCCGACGCCGCTTGAAGACGCAAAGTCGTGGCGCGGAGGAACCATCCATGCCGACCCCGAAACAGCGGATCGCTGCATCCGTTCTGCTTGCCTGCGTGACCGGCGCGGCGCCTGCGGCGCGTGCGGCCGACATCACCATCGGGCTGAGCGTCGCCACCCTGGCCAACCCGTTCTTCCAGGGCATGAGCAAGGGGGTCGAGGCCGGCGTCGCCCAGCATCCCGGCATGAAGCTGATCAATACCAGCGCGAACGGCGACGCCAATGCCCAGGCGACCCAGGTCGGCGACCTGATCAACCAGCACGTCTCGGCGTTGATCCTGAACCCGATCAACGCCAATGCGATCGTGCCGATCGTCAAGAAAGCCAATGCGGCCGGAATTCCCGTCTTCACGCTGGATCGCGGCGCGGCCTGCGGCGCCTGCCAGGTGAATTTCCTCGAGACCGACAACGAGGCACTGGGCAAGGAAGGCGCCGACTTCATCGCCGCTCAGCTCAAGAGCAAGAACGGCGCCGTGAAAGGCAACGTCGTCGACCTCGAAGGACTGCTCGGCACCACCGCCGGCGACGAGCGCGAGAAGGGGTTTGCCACCGAGTTCGCCACCCTGCAGGCGAACAATCCCGGGCTGAAGCTGGTCGCCAGGCAGGCGGCCGATTTCGACGCCGACAAGGGCTTCAACATCACGACGCAGCTTTTGGCCGCGCACCCCGAGATCGACGCCATCTTCAACGGCAACGACGACAACGCGGTCGGCGCGATCCGTGCGATCCGCCAGGCCAACCGGTTCGTGCCGGTCGGCGACAAGAACCATATCGTGGTGATCGGCATCGACGGCACAGAGCAGGCGCTCGGCGCGATCCGCAAGGGCCAGATGGACGCGACCCTGTCGCAGAACCCGCTGACCATGGCGAAGCAGTCGGTGGCGTACATCCAGGATTATCTGAGCGGCGACAAGGCGAAGGTTCCGGCGCATCAGTTCTGGCCGCACATGCTGGTCACCAAGGCCAATATCGACAGCGCCGAGGTCAAGGCCTACGGACTCTGGGGCGACGAAGTGTCGCGCTAGTCGCGGGCGTCGTGACCCACCTGCTGGAGATGCGCGGTATCTCCAAGAGCTTTCCCGGCGTCAAAGCGCTGAGCAACGTCGGCATCACGCTCGATCGCGGCGAGGTGCTCGGCATCGTCGGCGAGAACGGCGCCGGCAAATCGACCTTGATGAAGATCCTGGCCGGCGTGTTCACCGCCGATGCCGGGGCGCTGTTCCTGGATGGCGAGCGCTTCGCCCCGATGCGGCCTGGTGATTCGCTCGATGCCGGAATCATCGTCATCCATCAGGAGCTCAGCCTGGTGCCGGATCGCTCGGTGGCGGAGAACATCTTTCTTGGCCATCTGCCGCGCAACCGGTTCGGCGCCGTCAGGCGCGCGGCGCTCGATCGCGCGGCGTCGCGGCTGCTGGCCCGCGTCGGGCTCGCGGTCCAGCCCCGCACCGTCGTCCGTACGCTGGGCATCGCCCAGCAGCAGTTGGTGGAGATCGCCCGCGCTCTGTCGCGCGCGGCGAGGGTCATCGTCATGGACGAGCCGACCGCGACGCTGACCGCGGCGGAGAAGACGTCGCTGTTCGCCACCATCGCCGGGCTGCGCGGCGAGGGGGTCGGCCTGGTGTTCATCAGCCACCATCTCGACGAGGTGTTCGCGCTCGCAGACCGCGTCACCGTGCTGCGCGACGGTACGGTGGTCGCGACCAGGCCGACCGCGGACTGGAGCGAGGCCGCGCTGATCCAGGCGATGGTCAACCGGCCGCTGGATGCGATGTTTCCGCCCAGGCAGGCCGCCCCGGGCGACATTCTGCTGTCGGTCGAGAATCTGTCCTCCGGCGCACGCTTCGAGGATGTCTCGTTCTCGGTGCGCGCCGGCGAGGTGGTCGGGCTCGGGGGCCTGATCGGCGCCGGCCGCACCGAGGTGCTGAAGACGATCTATGGCGCGCTGCCCGCGAGCGCCGGCAGGGTGCGGATCGCCGGGACGACGGCGCATCCGCGCACGCCGCGCCAGGCGATCGCCGCCGGCCTCGCCCTGGTGCCGGAGGACCGCAAGGCGGAAGGGCTGGTGCTGCCGTTCCCGGTGCGCAGCAACGTGGCGCTGAGCACGCTGTCCAGCCTGTCCTGGCTGCGGATGGTGCTGTCGCCGTCGCGGATCGACCGGGTCGCCAACGACGCCGTACGCGATCTGCGCATCCGCACCCCGGGGATTCGCCAACTGGTGCGGAGCCTGTCCGGCGGCAATCAGCAGAAGGTGGTGCTGGCGCGTGCCATGAGTACCGGTCCGCGCGTGTTCCTGCTCGACGAGCCGACCCGCGGCATCGATGTCGGCGCCAAGGTCGAGGTCTATCGGCTGATCAATGCGCTGGCCGAGGGGGGTGCCGCGGTGCTGGTGGTGTCGTCGGACATGATCGAGCTGCTCGGTCTGTGCGACCGCATCCTGGTGATGCGGGCCGGCCGGCTCGCCGGCGCGGTCGCGCGGGCGGAGTTCAGCCAGGAACGGGTCATGGCGCTGGCGGCGCTGGGATGACGCGGCCCGCTTCGGAAAGCCCGCACCGGTCCGGCGCACCGGAAAACCCGCGCCGGTCCGGGCTCGCCCGGCTGGCCGGCGCGCTGAACGAGCTGACCATCGTCGTCGGGCTGGTGGCGATCTCGCTCTATCTCGCCGTGACGACGCCGTCCTTCCTGACCACCGCCAACCTGTTGTCGATCCTGCTCGCCAGCGCCCTGATCGGAATCGTCGCGGTCGGCGAGACGTTCGTGATCGTCACCGGCGGCATCGACCTGTCGGTCGGCTCGGTGGTCGCCTTTTCCGGGGTGATGGCCGGGCTGGCGATGCAGGCGCACCTGCCGGTACCGGTGGCGATCCTGATCGGGCTCGGCATCGGCGCGCTGTCGGGCGGCTTCATCGCGTTCGCCGTCACCGTGCTGGAGATGAGTCCGTTCATCGTCAGCCTGGCGGTGCTGGCGATGGCGCGCGGGCTCGCCTTCATCGTCACCAACGGCAACACGGTGTTCTCCTTCCCGGACTCGTTCGACAATATCGGCGGCGGCAATCTCGGCGCGTTCCCGGTGGCGGCGCTGATCGCCGCCGCCGTGTTCCTGATCGCCGGCCTGGTGCTGGCCAAGACCGTGTTCGGCGCCGAGATCTATGCGGTCGGCGGCAACCGCGAGGCCGCCCGGCTGGCGGGTATCCCGGTCGGGCGGACCCTGGCGCTGGTCTATGTGATCAGCGGCGCGCTGGCGGGCCTCGGCGGCATCGTGCTGGCAGGACGGCTCGACAGCGCGCAGCCGATCGCCGCGGTCGGGCTGGAGCTGAATGCGATCGCCGCGGTGGTGATCGGCGGCGCCTCGCTGTTCGGCGGCAAGGGCAGCATCCTGGGCACGCTGATGGGGGTGCTGATCATCGGGCTGATCAACAACGGCCTGACCTTGAAGAACGTCCAGCCGTTCTGGGTGCAGTTCATCCAGGGCGCGGTGATCTTCGGCGCGGTGCTGATCGACAGCCTCAACCAGAAGCGGCGACGGAGCTAGCCGCGCGCTGCACCGCCTTGGCCATCGAGGCGATGCCGTTGCCGCGGTTGGCCGACAGCGCCTCCAGCAGTCCGAGCTCCTTGAGGAACACCGGATCGGTGGACAGGATCTCCTCGGCGCTGCGTCCGGAATAGACCCGCAGCAGCAGCGCCACCAGGCCGGAGACGATCGCCGCGTCCGACGCGCCGGCGAAGCTGATGACGCCGCGGTCGACCGTGGATTCCAGCCAGACCTGGCTCTGGCATCCCGGCACGCGATGCGCGTCGTCCGCCCACTCGGCGGGGAAGGGCGGCAGGGTGCGGCCGAGTTCGATGATGTACTGGTAGCGCTCCATCCAGTCGTCGAACACCGCGAGCTCGTCGCCGATCGCCGCGATCGCCGCGGCGGCGCTGGGCTCCTCCGGCACGATGAAGGGCGTTTTTTGCGCTGACATTCCTCAGATGTGCGCAACGCGGTTGGGACAGTCAAGCTGGCGTCCCGCCGGACCGCGATCCTGGTCCGAAAACCATCCCCACGCGTCAGGAGCCACCATGCGCGCGACCTTCACGCTCCGATCGGTCGAGACCGCGGCCAGGCCGGGCCCGACGAGCATCAACCTCTCCGACCCGGCGATCCGCGCGCGGCTGACGCCGGCGGCGATCGACGGCATGGTCCGGCTGGCCGGGTTCTGGCGGCTGAGCACCGAGGAGACCTGCCTGCTGCTCGGCGACCTGTCCGAGCGGAGCTGGTTCAGGCTCAAGAAGCATGACGGCGCTGCCACGCCGCCAGACCCCCGACCGGAACGGACCCGTTGCCTGTCCCAGGACATGCTGACGCGGATCAGCGTCCTGGTCGGGCTGTTCAAGGGTCTGCGGCTGCTGTTCTCGGAGACCCTGGCCGACGAATGGATCAGGCTGCCGAACCAGGGCGCGCTGTTCGGCGGCAGGACCCCGCTCGACCTCGCCATCGAGCGGGGTATTCCGGGGCTCCTGGAGATACGCGCGCACGTGGATGCCCTGCGTGGCGGGCTGTAGATCATGCGCCTGACCGAGGCAGATGCGCCGTTCCTCTCCCGCCTGGCGGTGCCGCCGCTGCGCAGCGTCCTGGCCCGCGACACGATCCGGCTGATCCCGACCGGACGCCTCAAGGCACCGGTCCTGGCGCCGCTCGCCGCGGGCGCGCGGGCGCTGGACGATCTGGCGGCGCTCGAAGGGGTCACCAATGCGCGTCTGCAGGCTGCGTGCACCGGGCTGCCCGGCCTCGACCCGCGCGAGCTCGCCTTCGGCCGCGCCAACGACAGCTTCATCAACGCCGCCTTCACCCATGTCCGTCCGGGCGGCAACCGGTTCAACGACGAGCGGCGTGGCGCCTGGTACTGCGCGTTCGACGTCGAGACCTCGCTGGGCGAGGTCGCCTTCCACTTGACGCGCGAGCTGGACGCGATCGGCCGCTACCAGAACCAGACCGACTATGCCGAGATGATCGCCGACTTCGTCGGGCCGTTCCACGATCTGACCGGATTTGGCATGGCGCTGCCGTCGCTGGCGCCGGAGATCGCCAGCGCCTACCCGGCGGGACAGGCGCTGGCGCGCCGCCTGCGCGAGCCGGACGCGGACCATCCGGACGGCGCCGGTCCGGCCAGCAACGGGCTGGTCTATCCCTCGGTGCGCTGTCCCGGCGGGACCTGCCTGGTCGCGTTCCGGCCCGGGCTGGTGCAGAATCTCCGTCAGGGCGGGATCTGGCGCCTGCGCTGGACCGGCGGCCGGACGCCGAGCGTCAGCCGACCCGCCGGCCGCCCGGCGGAGACCGTCTGCGCGTAGCGCTCGCGCCCGGCGCATCACCGGGCGGGGCGCGCAGGCCGCGCGACGCTTGCGTCCGGCGGCCGCCGTCGCCACCTTCTCCGCATGTCAGCGACCGCCCCCTCAAAGTCCGGCCGATCCGCGTCGGCCAAGCCGATGCGGGCTCCCGTGCCGGCGACGACGTTCGAGCCGGAGCGGCAGCCGGCCAAGCCCAAGACCCGCAGATTGAGGGTGGTTTCGCCCTACGAGCCGGCCGGGGACCAGCCGACGGCGATCGCCGAGCTGGTGCGCGGCATCGAGGACGGCGAACGCGACCAGGTGCTGCTCGGAGTCACCGGGTCGGGCAAGACCTTCACCATGGCCAAGGTGATCGAGGCGGTGCAGAAGCCGACCCTGATCCTGGCACCGAACAAGACGCTGGCCGCGCAGCTCTACGGCGAGATGAAGCAGTTCTTCCCGGACAACGCGGTCGA
>CAIMSN010000107.1 GCA_903844135.1 uncultured Rhodospirillales bacterium
CGCCGTCCAGGGTGCGCGCCTCGGTCAGCACCATGGTCCGTCCGGCCCGGTCGCGCAGCACCAGCAGGATCCCGCCCGCATCCGCATCGCCGCGTCGCAGCACCATCCCCGACCGCCCCGCCTGGCTGGCCTGCCGCAGCATCGCACTGGTCCTGAACCCTGATTTCAGCCTCGCTTCGGTCAAAATCACGCCCCTGACTATCTTAACGATCGGGTTCTAAGGGCTCCGCCCTTAGCGGGTCCAGGGCAGCGCCCTGGCCTCATTCCGTGATCCTGCGCTCCGCCGGAACCGGCACCAGAGCCGCCTCATACGCGCCCGGCGTCTCCAGCAGCGTGCGCGCCGCGTCCAGGTCGGCGTCGCTGCCGATCGCCGCCGGGCAGTTGCCGCGCAGCTCCAGGATGCGCGCCACCGGCAGCGGCGAGCGGGCCGCCCGGCTTTCCACCACCGCCTCGCGCTCGTCGAAAATGCCGGCGGACAGATCCTGCAACTGGGCATCGAGCTTGGCCTGGCCCAGGCTGGTGCAGACCTGCGGGATCACCCCCAGGCCCTGCAGCGGCCAGCCCAGCGGCGCCAGCACCCGGCTCCAGGTCACGAACAGCTCTCCGCCGTCGGGCAGCTGGGCGATGGTCTGCACCAGCCCCTTGCCCAGCGTCGCCGAGCCGACCACCACCGCGCGCCTGTGGTCGGCCAGCGCCGCCGCCATGATTTCCGCAGCACTCGCGGTGCGGCCGTCGACCAGCACCACGATCGGCACCCCGTCGGTCAGGTCGCCGCCCTGCACCGCCCAGACATGGTTGGCCTGCGGATCGCGCCCCTTGGCGGTCACCGCGACCCCGTGGTCGAGCACCAGCGCGACCGACGTCACCGCCTGCTGCAACAGCCCGCCGCGATTGCCGCGCAGATCGACGATCAGCCCGTGCAGCCTGGGCTGATGCGGTCCCGGCTCCATCGCCTGCTCCAGGAACTGGCTCATCTCCTGCGCCGTGTCGGCGGAGAATCCGGTCACCCGGATCACCACGATGTCGCCGTTGCTGAACGCGAACACCGTTTCCGGCGGCACCGCCGCCCGGTCCAGCGCATATCTGGTCTGGCCGCGTCCGCCGGGCGCGGAGAGCACCAGGGTCACCCGCGTTCCGGGGTCGCCGAGCAGCAGGTTGGCGGCGTCGTCCGGCGTCAGGTCGCGCACCGGCTGGTCGTCGATCGACAGCAGCCGCATCCCCACCGCGATCCCGGCGCTCCAGGCCGGCCCGTTGGCGTTCACCGCCGACACCACCAGGCTGCGTCCCTGCCGCGCCAGCGTCAGCCCGGCGCTGGCGGTGCCGCCGCTGCGCGTGGTGCGCTCGGTCTCGGCCGGGGCCGGTCCGACATAGCGCGAATACGGATCGAGATGGTTGAACAGCTCGTCGAAGAAGCTCTGGATCAGCGCCTGCTGCCCGGCGCCGCGGATCGACGCCGAACCGGCCCAGGCCTGCGTCGCCATGTCGCTGGCGAGCGTGGCCCAGCCGGCGGCATCGTCGCTCGCCGGCGGCACCGCGCTGAACAGGACCGCCTGCGGCGTGGTCAGCCGGATCAGCGTCGCGCTGGATTCGACGGTCAGCGACGGGTCGATCGCGGTCAGCCCGTTCAGGCCCCAGACGGTCAGCTCGGCGGCGCTGTGCGGTTCGAGCGTGCGCGGCTGCAGCACCGTCAGCGCGGTGCCGATCACATCGCCGGCCAGCGCCGCGTCGAAGGCGGGGGGCGGCGCGGTCTGCGCCTCGGCGCGGGGCAGCGAGGCGGCGGCCAGCAGCAGGCACAGCAGCAGGAGCAGGACCGCCAGCCGCCCGGCGGTGCGCGCCCGCGCTCGCCCCGGGATCTTTCGCCCCACCGTTCTGGCGATGGCGACACATGCCAACCGGTGCGCGGTGCCGGAGCATCGCCGCAAGCCGGCAAACCGCCCGCAAGCCTTGGTCACGGACGCCGCTTGCCTCGCCCGAGCGGGTCGCGGCCGGCCTCCGAGGGGTCCGAGTCGACCGCGAACAGCAGCCCGCCGGTCAGCGGCGACGCCTCGATCAGGCGCACCGAGAGCGTGTTGGCCAGGCGATAGGCGCGGCCGCTGCGCCGTCCGATCAGGGCCTGTGCGGATTCGTCATGCATCCAGAATTCGCCAGCAGAGTTCGGGGCCACGGTGGACGGGGAGGGGAGCGACGCGATCGGCACCAGCCCGGTGGCGCCGCTCTCCATTAATGTCACGAAAAGCCCGAAGCGGGTCACCCCGGAAATGCGCGCCTGGAAGACTGCGCCTATTTTGTCTGCAAGGTGTGCAGCGATGTAACGGTCGACCGCGTCGCGCTCCGCCAGGGCCGCCCGCCGCTCGGTCGCGGTGATGTGCGCGCCGGTATCCTCGAAGCCGGAAGCCGCGTCCGGCCGGAGCCCGTCAGGGCCCAGCCGCAGCCCGGAAATCAGCGCCCGATGCACGCACAGATCGGCGTAGCGGCGGATCGGGCTGGTGAAATGCGCGTATTGCGTCAGGGCCAATCCGAAATGCCCCTGGTTGGCCGGGCTGTACTCGGCCTGCGACTGGGCGCGCAGCACCATCTCGTTGACCAGCGGCGCCTGCTCGCTGCCGGCCACCGCCTGCAGCACCCGGTCCAGGTCGGCCGGACGCAGCGCGCCGGCCGGCTTCAGGGCGATGCCGAGCGTGTCCAGAAAGCCACGCAGCGCCTCGATCTTTTCCGGCGCCGGCGGCGCGTGCACCCGGTACAGGCAGGGTGCGGCCAGCCGCTCCAGCTCCTGCGCCGCGGCCACGTTGGCCAGCACCATGAATTCCTCGATCAGCCGGTGGCTGTCCTGCCTGGCGCGCGGCGCGATCGCGGCGACCTTGCCGTCCTCGATCGTCACCTTGCGTTCCGGCAGGTCGAGATCGAGCGTGCCGCGCCGGGCGCGCGCCGATTGCAGGGCGCGATAGGCGCCATACAGGCTGTCGAGAAGTCCGTCCGGAAGGGCGGTAGGGCAGGCGCCGCCATCGTGCGCTGCCTGTACCGCCTCGTAGGTCAGCCGCGCCGCGCTGCGCATCAGCCCGCGGCCGAATCTGTGCGCGTGCTTGGCCCCGTCGGCGCCGATCCGCATCTCGACGAACAGGCAGCCGCGCGGCTCGCCCGGCTTGAGCGAGCACCAGCCGTTCGACAGCGCCTCCGGCAGCATCGGCACCACCCGGTCGGGGAAATAGACCGAATTGCCGCGCAGCCTGGCCTCGCGATCCAGCGCCGAGCCAGGCCGGACGTAATGCGCGACGTCGGCGATCGCCACCAGCAGCCGCCAGCCGCCAGGATGCTCCTGGTCGGGCTCGGCGAACACGGCATCGTCGAAATCGCGCGCATCCTCGCCGTCGATCGTCACCAGCGGCACGTGGCGCAGGTCGGTGCGGCCGGACAGCCCGGTCTCGGCGGCGGCCTCCGCCTCCTCGATCGCCTCCTGCGGGAAATCCTGCGGGATCTCGTGCGCGTGCAGGCAGATCAGGCTGACCGAGCGCGCGTCGCCCATCCGTCCCAGCCGCTCGACGATGCTGACCGGCTTCAGCCCGCTGCCGTGATGCGGCAGCGGCTCGGCCAGCACGATCTCGTCCGCCTCGGCACCGCCGGTCTCGCCGGCGGGGACGGTCCACTCCGCCTTCACCCGGCGATCGGTCGGCACCACCCGCCCGGCCTCGATCGTCCTGCCGCGACGATACGGTTCGTCCGTCGCCGCCGCTTGCGGCGCCGGCCGGAACAGCCCCAGCACCCGCCCCGGCCGCGCCTCGATCCGCTTGAGCGTGCGGCCCTCGTACTTGCCGCCGCCGATCAGCTTGAGCCTGGCCAGCACGCGCTGCCCCGGCGCCAGAGCCGGCCGGCCGCGCAGTTCCGGATGCATGTAGATCGCCGGCGGCGCGCCCGGGCCGGCCCAGTTCACCGGCCGCGCCAGCGCATCGCCGTCCGCGTCGGTGCCGGTGACCTGCACCACCATCGCGTCCGGCAGGCGTCCGGGCGTGGAGAACCGCTTGGCGCCGGCCGGCGCCAGCTCGCCCTCCCGCTCCAGCGTCTTGAGCAGCGCGCGCACCGCGATGCGGTGCTCCGGGCCGAGCCCGAAGGCGCGCGCCACCTCGCGCTTGCCGACCCGGCCGGCGGCGTTCGCCACGAAGCGCCGCACCTCCTCGCGCGACGGCATCGGCTTTATCGGCGCGTTCGGTCCGTCGGACGCGTCGGTCACATCGGCCGCATCATCAGGCCGGCTTTTTCGCCGTCTTCTGCGCCGCTTTCCCGGTCGATTTCGCCGCCACCTTGGTGGCCGCCGCCTTGCGCGCAGGCGCCTTGGCGGCCTTCCCGGCCGGCGTCTTGTTCTCCGCGGGCGCGGTCGCCGCACTCTTCGCCGCCGGCTTCCGCGCCGGCTTGGCCTTCACCGCCGCGCCCTTCTTGCCGCGCGGCTTGAGCGCCTTGCCCTTCTCCGCCAGCAGCGGCACCGCCTCCTCGAGGGTGAAATCCTCCATGGTGCGCTCGCGCGGCAGGTTGGCGACCATCTGGCCGTGCTGCACGTACGGCCCGAACCGGCCCTTGCGGACCAGGATCGGCTCGCGATCCTTCGGATGCTCGCCCAGCGTCCGCACCGAAGCCAGCTTCTTGCCCAGCACGTCCATCGCCCGGTTCATGCCGACCAGCAGGATGTCGTCGTCCTTGTCGAGCGAGGCGAAGATCGCGCCCATCTTCACATAGGGGCCGAACCGGCCGATGCCGGCCTCGATCGGCTCGCCCAGCTCGGGATGCAGCCCGACCAGCCGCGGCAGCGACAGCAGGCCGACCGCCTGGTCGAGCGTGACGGTGTCGCCCTCGAACCCCTTGGGCAGGGTGGCGCGGCGCGGCTTGGCCTTCTTGTCGTTCGGGTCCGGCTCGCCCTGCTGCACGTACAGCCCCCAGGGTCCGCGCTTGACCACCACCTCCTCGCCGGTTTCCGGATGGGTGCCGAGCGCCCGCATGCCGTCCTTCAGCGTCTCGCCGCCCTCTCCCTCCTTGGCGTCGATCACCAGCCGCCGGGTGAACTGGCAGGCCGGATAGTTCGAACAGCCGATGAAGCTGCCATAGCGTCCGAGCTTGAGCCCGAGCCGGCCGGTGCCGCAGGCGGTGCAGACGCGCGGATCGGTGCCGTCGGCCTTGGCCGGGAAGAAATGCGGGCCGAGATCGGCGTCCAGCGCGTCGATCACGTCGGAGATCTTGAGGTCCTTGGTCTGGGCGACCGCATGGCTGAACGCCTCCCAGAACTTGGCCATCACCGCCCGCCAGTCGGCCCGCCCGTCGGAGATGTCGTCGAGCTGCTCCTCGAGCCCGGCGGTGAAGTGCGGATCGACGTAGCGCTCGAAGAAGCTGGTCAGGAACGCGGTCACCAGCCGGCCGCGATCCTCCGGAATGAACCGCCGCGCCTCCAGCCGCACGTAGTCGCGGTCGCGCAGCACGGTCAGGATCGAGGCGTAGGTGGAGGGCCGGCCGATGCCGAGCTCCTCCATCTTCTTGACCAGCGACGCCTCGGAGAAACGCGGCGGCGGCTGGGTGAAATGCTGGTCGGCGGCCACCGCGCCGCGCGTGAGCGGGTCCTGCTCGCGCATCGGCGGCAGCATCCGGCTATCCTCGTCGCCGGCCGCCTCGGTGTCGTCGCGGCCCTCGGTATAGAGCTTGAGGTAGCCGTCGAAGGCGACGATCGAGCCGGTGGCGCGCAGTCGGGCGCGGCCGGCCGGCTCGGCGATCTCGACGATCACCTGGTCGAGTTCGGCGGACTGCATCTGGCTGGCCACCGCGCGCTTCCAGATCAGCTCGTACAGACGCTTCTGCTCGTCGCCGAGATAGCGCCCGACCTCCTTGGGCGTGCGCGACACGTCGGTCGGACGCACCGCCTCATGCGCCTCCTGGGCGTTCTTCGCCTTGGTGGCGTATTCGCGCGCCACCCCGGGCAGGTAGTCGCGGCCGAACGACTCGCCGATATGCGCGCGGATCTCGTCGACCGCCTCACGCGCCATCTGCACGCCGTCGGTCCGCATGTAGGTGATCAGGCCCACCGTCTCGCCGCCGAGCTCGATGCCCTCGTAGAGCTGCTGCGCGGCGCGCATCGTCGCCTGCGCGCCCATGCCGAGCTTGCGGCTGGCCTCCTGCTGCATGGTGGAGGTGGTGAACGGCGCCGGCGGGTTGCGCTTGACCTTGCGCCGCTCGACGCTGTCGACCGAGAACGCGCCGGCCTCGACCGCCGCCTTGGCCGCCATCGCCCTGGCCTCGTCGCCGAGGTCGAACTGGTCGAGCTTCTTGCCGTCCAGATGCGTCAGCCTGGCGGTGAACGGCGCCCCGGCCGGGGTGGTGAGCTGCGCCTGAACGCTCCAGTACTCGCGCGGCTTGAACCGCTCGATCTCCGCCTCGCGCTCGCAGATCAGCCGCAGCGCCACCGACTGCACCCGCCCGGCGGAGCGCGAGCCCGGCAGCTTGCGCCACAGCACCGGCGACAAGGTGAAGCCGACCAGGTAGTCCAGCGCCCGCCTGGCGAGGTACGCCTCGATCAGCGGCATATCCAGCTCGCGCGGCTTCTTCATCGCGATCTTGATCGCGTTCTTGGTGATTTCGTTGAAGGTCACGCGCTGCACGTCGATGCCGCGCAGCAGCTTGCGCTCCTCCAGCATCGCCCGGACGTGCCAGGAGATCGCTTCGCCCTCGCGATCCGGGTCGGTGGCGAGATAGAGCGTGGACGCGCCCTTCAGCGCCTTGGCGATCGCGCTGATCTGGCGGTTGCCGCGCTCGTCGGCTTCCCAGTCCATCGCGAAGCCCTCGTCCGGCCGCACGCTGCCGTCCTTGGGCGGCAGGTCGCGCACATGCCCGAACGAGGCCAGCACGGTGAATTTGTCGCCCAGATACTTGTTGATCGTCTTCGCCTTGGCGGGCGACTCGACAACGACGACATCGGTCATGAATGCTCCGGGGTCCATGCGCTGGACCGGCCGATTGAGTCCGTTTTCAGTCCGGCCGGAACCGCTCGCTCAGCAGGCCGACGCGGTTCCCAGGATGGGACTCGACCCTACCCGCGAGCTCAAGCTCGGTCAGCACCGCCAGAACGGCAGCGACCGAGAACTGGCAGCGACGCAACAGATCGTCAACTGGCGTGGGGGTGTGGCTCAGCAGCGCGAGCACCGCGTCGCGCACCGCACCGAGCTGGTCCCAGGGCTCCTGCGCATCCGAACCCCAGCCCGAACCCGGCTCGGCGAACCCGCTCGGGCCGAGCTTGTCCGGCAGCAGCGGCAGCTCGCGCAGCACGTCCTCGGCATTCTCCACCAGCCAGGCCTCGCGCCGGCGCAGCAGGTCGTTGGACCCGCGGCAGCGCGGATCGAGCGGGCTGCCCGGCACCGCGAACAGCTCCCGTCCGTAATCCTGCGCCAGCCCGGCGGAGATCAGGCTGCCCGATTTCGGCGCCGCCTCGACCACCACGCAGCCCAGCGCCAGACCGACCACGATCCGGTTGCGCCGCGGAAAATGCCGGGCCTGCGGGCTGGTGCCGAGCGGCGCCTCCGCCACCACGCAGCCCTTGGCGGCGATCCGCTCCTGCAGCGCCGCGTGCTCCGGCGGGTAGGGCCGGTCCAGCCCGCCGGCGATCGCCGCCACCGTCGGCCCGACATGCAGCGCGCCCTGGTGCGCCGCGCCGTCGATGCCGCGCGCCAGCCCCGACACCGTGACCAGGCCGGCGCCGCCCAGATCCGCCGCCAGCGCCTCGGCGATCCTGAGCCCGGCGGACGACGCGTTGCGCGCGCCGACGATCGCCACCGACCGGCGATGCAGGATCGCCGCGTCGCCCAGCACCGCGATCATCGCCGGGGCGTCGGCGAGCTGCGCCAGCAAGGGCGGGTAGTCCGGGTGTCCGAGCACCAGGAACCGCCCGCCCAGCCGTTCCAGCGCGGCGATCTCGTCTTCCGCCGCGGCGCGGCCTGGCACCGCAGGCGCCCGGTCGCGCCCGCCTGCCCGGGCCGCGTCCGGCAACGCCTCGATCGCCGCCGCGGCGCTGCCGAAGCGTCGCAGCAGCGTGCGATAGCCGACCGGCCCGATGCCCTCGGTGCGGACCAGGCGCAGGTTCGCCACCAGGTCCGGGGTCATGCCGGGCGTGCGCCGATCCGCGGCTCGGTGCCGGCCAGCAGCCTGGCGATGTTGGCGCGATGCCGGGCGAACACGCCGAGCCCGATCGCCAGCCCGGCCCACGGCACCGGAGAGAGCAGGTCGCCGCCGCCGAACCCCAGCAGCAGCGGGCCCAGCAGGAAGAACGCCGCCAGCGCCCCGGCCGACGAGATCCGCGTCAGCCGCGCCACCAGCAGCCAGGTCAGGCAGCAGAGCGCGCCGACCCGCCAGTCCAGCGCCAGCGCGGCGCCGAGACCGGTCGCCACCCCCTTGCCGCCCCTGAAGCGCAGCCAGACCGGGAAGCAATGCCCCGCCACCACGCAGACCGCCGAGAGCGCCATCACGTCCGGCAGCAGCAGCGGCAGCGCGATGGCGCACAGGATCGGCGCCGCGAATCCCTTCAGCCCGTCCAGCAGCAGGGTCGCCGCCGCCAGGCCGCGCCGGCCGGTGCGCAGCACGTTGGTGGCGCCGATATTGCCCGACCCGATCGTGCGGATGTCGCCGGCGCCGCCGAGCCGGGTCAGGATCAGCCCGAACGGGATGCTGCCGATCAGGTAAGAGACGATCGCCGCCCCCAGGAACAGCGCGAAGGTCCCGCCGCCGGAGTCGTCGATCATCCGAACACCCTGCGTCCGGCCTTCCAGGTGCCGATCACCCGGCCTTCGAGCGCCCGCCCGTCGAACGGCGTGTTCTGGGCGTGGCCCGGAAGCTGCCCGGCCACCACCTTCCAGGCCCGCTCCGGATCGAACAGGCACAGATCCGCGGAGGCCCCCGTCGCCAGCGTCCCGGCCGCGCTGCCGAGCAGCCGCGCCGGTTCGGTGCTGAGCAGCGCCACCGCCCGCGCCAGCCCGATCCGTCCGTCCTGCACCTGCGCCAGCGTCACCCCCAGCAGCGTGGACAGCCCCACCCCGCCGGCCATCGCCTGCGCGAACGGCAGCCGCTTGTCGTCCGGGTCGCACGGCGCATGATCCGAGGCCACCGCGTCGATGGTGCCGTCCGCCAGCGCCGCGGCGATCGCCACCCGGTCGGCCTCCGGCCGCAGCGGCGGCGACAGCTTGGCGTAGGTGCGGAAATCGCCGATCGCGGTCTCGTTCAGGTCGAAATAGGGCGGCGCGGTGTCGCAGCTCACCCTGATGCCGTCCGCCTTGGCCCGCGCGATCACCGCCACCGTCTCCGCCGTCGAGACATGCGCCACATGCAGCGCGCCGCCGGTCAGTTGCGCCAGCCGGACGTCGCGCGCCACCAGGATCGCCTCCGCCGCGGCGGGAATCCCCGGCAGCCCGAGCCTGGTCGCCAGCTCGCCCTCGGTGGCGACGCCGCCACGCGCCAGCGACGGGTCCTCGGGATGCTGTACCACCATCGCCCCGAACGCCCGCGCGTAGGACAGCACCAGGCGCATCAGCCGCGCATCGGCGATCGCCCGCGTGCCGTCGGTGAAGGCCACCGCGCCGGCCTCGCGCAGCAGCCCGAGCTCCGCCATCTCCAGCCCCAGGCAGCCGCGGGTGATGGCGCCATAGGGCAGGATCGAGATCCGCCCGGTCTCCTCGCCGCGCGTGCGCAACAGCCGCACCAGCGCCGGATCGTCGATCGCCGGGACGCCGTTCGGCAGCGACGCCACCGTGGTGACGCCGCCGGCATTGGCCGCCTCCGCCGCCTCGGCGATGGTCTCGCGATATTCGTGCCCCGGCTCGCCGAGCGCCACCCGCATGTCGACCAGCCCCGGGCACAGCACCGCGCCCTGCCCGTCGATCACCAGCGCCCCCTCCGGCGCGCCCTCGGCCGGCTGGTCGATCCCGGCGATGCGCCCGTCCCGCACCAGCAGGCGGCCGGGACGATCGAGTCCGGCCGCCGGATCGATCAGCCGCACCCGGTCGAACAGGATCGCGCTCATGCCCGCTGCGCGTCCATCTGCGCCCGCGACAGCCGGTCCAGCACCGCCATGCGCACCGCGACCCCCATCTCGACCTGTTCCTGGATCACGCTCTGCTTCGGATGGTCCGCCACCTGGCTGTCGATCTCGACGCCGCGATTCATCGGCCCGGGATGCATCACCAGCGCGCCGGGTTTGGCCTTGGCGAGACGCACCGTATCGAGGCCGAAGAAGCGGAAATATTCCCGTGCGCTCGGGACCAGGCCGCCCGACATGCGCTCGCGCTGCAGCCTGAGCATCATCACCACGTCGGCGCCGGCGACGCCCTTGTCCATGTCGTGGAACACCTCCACGCCGAGCCGCTCGATCTCGGCTGGCATCAGCGTCGGCGGCCCGACCACCCGCACCTGGCTGCCCATCGCCGTCAGCAGATGGATGTTCGAGCGCGCCACCCTGGAATGCGCCACGTCGCCGCAGATCGCCACCGTCAGCCCGGCCAGGCGGCCGCAATTGCGGCGGATGGTGAGCGCGTCGAGCAGCGCCTGGGTCGGGTGCTCGTGGGTGCCGTCGCCGGCATTGATCACCGACGCCTCGACCTTCTGCGCCAGCAGCGCCGGCGCGCCGGACTGCGCGTGCCGCACCACCAGCAGGTCGGTGCGCATCGCGTTCAGGGTGGCGGCGGTATCGAGCAGCGTCTCGCCCTTGTTCACCGAGGAGGTGCTGACCGACATGTTGATGACGTCGGCGCCGAGACGCTTGCCGGCGAGCTCGAAGCTGGTGCGGGTGCGGGTGCTGTCCTCGAAGAACAGGTTGATCAGGGTGCGGCCGCGCAGCAGGTCGCGCTGCGTCTTGCGGCTGCGGTTCAGCAGCACGTAGCTCTCGGCGAGATCGAGGAACGGCTCGATCCTGGTCGGGTGCATGCCCTGCAGCCCGAGCAGGTGGCGCGACGTGTCGACGCCGGAAAAGAACCCGCCTCTCGACCGCGCCTCAGCCACCGATCGCCGCTCCGATCCGCGCCATGGTCTCGTCGCGCCCGAGTGCGGCGACGGTGGCGTCGATTCCCGGGCTCATCGTGCTGCCGGTCACCGCTGCGCGCAACGGCTGCGCCACCTGGCCGAGCTTGCGCCCCTGCTGCTCGGCGAAAATCCGCAGCGCCGCATCGATCGCGGCGGCGTCGAACGGCTCCAGCGCCGCCAGCGCCAGCGCCAGCTCGCGCAGCAGCGCGCGCGCGTCCGGAGTCAGCAGCGAGCTGGCCTTGGCGTCGAACGGCAGCGGCACCTGCCGCGCCAGGAACGCGGCGCTGTCGGCCAGTTCGACCAGCGTCCGGGCGCGCTCCTTCAGCCCCGGCATCAGGGCGCGGATCCGCGACCGCGCCGCGTCGTCGAGTGTCACCCCCTCGCGACCGGCCAGCCGCGACAGCACGTCGTCGGCGAGGCGGTCGTCGTCCGCCTGACGCAGCCAGACGCCGTTCAGATGGGTGAGCTTGGCGTAGTCCATCCGGCTCGCCGACCGCCCGACCCCGTCCAGGTCGAACAGCCTGATCTGCTCGTCGCGCGACAGCACCTCGGCATCGCCATGGCCCCAGCCGAGACGCAGCAGGTAGTTGTTGAGCGCCTCCGGCAGGAACCCCTGCTCGCGGAACTCGACCACGCTCTGCGCGCCGTGCCGCTTCGACAGCTTGGCCCCGTCCGGCCCGTGGATCAGCGGCAGATGCGCGAAATGCGGACGCTCCCAGCCCATCGCCGCGTAGATCTGCGACTGGCGGAAGGTGTTGGTCATGTGGTCGTCGCCGCGGATCACGTGGGTGATCGCCATGTCGTGGTCGTCGCACACCACCGCATGCAGGTAGGTCGGGCTGCCGTCGCCGCGCAGGATGATCATGTCGTCCATCTCGGCGTTGGCGACCCTGATCTCGCCCTGGACGAGATCCTGCACCACCGTCTCGCCCTGCTGCGGCGCGCGCAGCCGCACCGTGAACGGCGCCCCCGGCGGCGCCTCGGCCGGATCGCGGTCGCGCCACATGCCGTTGTAGCGCGGCGGCCTACCCTCCGCGGTGGCCTGGTCGCGCATCGCCTTCAGCTCGTCCGCGGTGCAGTAGCAGCGATAGGCGTGACCGGCCTCGAGCAGCGACAGCGCCACCTCGGCATGGCGCGCCTGCCGCGTCGACTGGTACACCGCCGGCTCGTCCGGGTTCAGCCCCATCCAGTCCAGCCCGTCCAGGATCACCTCGACCGCGTGCCGGGTGGAGCGTTCGCGATCGGTATCCTCGATCCTGAGCAGGAACTGCCCGCCGTGATGGCGGGCGAACAGGTAGTTGAAGAGGGCGGCGCGGGCGTTGCCGATATGCAGCAACCCGGTCGGGCTGGGCGCGAAGCGTGTGCGGACGGTCATCCGGCCCGTCTAGCACGCGCGGCAGGGCTTGCCGACGGGCTTGCCGACGGGCTTGCCGACAAGCTTGCCGCGCTGGAGCGGCGCGCTGGCGCCGGGGACGAGAGTTCTCTAAACTTTTGTTAGTGAGCGCAACGAGCCCCCCAGCCGACCGTGTCCAGAGTCCGGCCAGGCGCCGCGGGCCCTGGCGACGCCGCGTCGCGACGCTGGCATCGGCGTGCGCGACCCTGGTCGCCCGCTCGATCGCCGCCGACCAGGAGCGTCTGCCGCTCTGGCTGGCGCCGCTGGTCGGGACCGGCATCCTGGCCTATTTCGCGCTCCGGTCCGAACCGCCGCTCTGGGCGGGGGTGGCGCCATGCCTGGTCTCGGCCTGCATCGTGGTCTGGGCGGTGCTGTCGCCGCGGCGGAGCCGGACCCTGCATGGCATCGCCGTCGCCGTCCTGGCCCTGTCGCTCGGCGTCCTGTCGGCGCAGCTCTCCACCCGGCGGATGCCGCCGATGCCGCCGCTGCCGCGCAAGGCGGCGCTCGCCACCGGCCAGGTCGATGCGGTCGACCTGATGGCCGACGGCAAGCGCCGCGTGACCCTCTCGCACGTCACCATCGCGCCGGCCGCGCGACCCGCGGCGAAGACTCCGGCGCAGAGCGGGGAGGAGCATGCCGACGACGAGCCCGGCGTGCCGGCGCCGACCCCGCGCCTGCTGAGGATCAGGCTGCGTCCGGACGATCCCGCCGTGCTGGAGCCGGGCGCCACGATCCAGGTCCGGACGCTGCTGCGCGCGCCGCCGCCGCCGGACTATCCGGGCGGCCGCGATCCGCAGCGCGACGCGTTCTTCGGCGGTCTCGCCGGTTCCGGGCGTGCGCTGTCGCCGGTGCTGGTGCTGGCGCCCGCCGGCGCGCATGGGGTCGGCCCCTGGCTGCGACGCACCCGCGAGAGCATCGCCGCGCGGATCGCCTCGGTGCTGCCGGGCCCGCGCGGCGCGGTGGCGGCGACCTTGCTGACCGGGCTGAGCAGCGCCATCCCGCAATCCGACCGCGATGCGTTCGCCGCCTCCGGCCTGGCCCATCTGCTCGCCGTCGCCGGGCTGCATCTGGGCATCGTCATGGGCCTGTTCCTCACCCTGGTGCGCGCCGGTCTCGCAAGCTGGGAGTGGGCGGCGCTGCGGCTGCCCTGCCGGCAGATCGCCGCCATGGCGGCCCTCGCGGCGGGCGGCGCCTACATGCTGCTCACCGGTCTGCATCTGCCCGGCCTGCGCGCGCTGGCAATGGCGGCGGTGGCGATGCTCGGCCTGGTGATCGGCCGCCGCGCGGTTTCGCTGCGCGCGCTCGGTTTCGCCGCCCTGGCGCTGCTGCTGTCCAGCCCGGCCCTGATCCTCGAGGTCGGCTATCAGATGAGCTTCGCCGCGGTGCTGGCGCTGCTGGCCGGCTACGAGGCGCTGCGGCCGTGGATCCGGACCCTGCACAAGCCGGGCTGGCGGCCGCGCCTCGCGCTGCATCTGGTCCAGCTCGTCTTCACCAGCCTGGTCGCCGGCGCCGCGTCGCTGCCCTACGCCGCGTTCCATTTCGGCCGGGTGCAGTTCTACTTCGTGCTGGCCAACCTGGTCGCGGTGCCGCTGACCGCGTTCTGGGTGCTGCCGCAGGGGCTGCTCGCGCTGCTGGCGTTCCCGTTCGGTCTGGACGCGCCGTTCCTGCGCGCGATGGGCTGGGGCATCGACCTGATCCTGCGGCTCGCCCGCATTGTGGCGGCGTTTCCCGCCGCCAGCCTGGCGGTGCCGGCGCCGCCGGCCTGGGGCCTGCTGACGGTCAGTTTCGGGCTGATCTGGCTCTGCCTGTGGCGGCGGGCCTGGCGGGCGCTGGCGATCCTGCCGCTAACACTGGGGTGCGCCTCGCCCTGGCTGTCGGCGCCGCCTGATCTGCTGGTGTCGGGCGATGCCGGCGTGATCGCCATCCGCGACCAGGGTCGCATGCTGGTGGCGCAGGCCGGCCGCGCCGACCCGCTCACCCTGCAGGACTGGCAACGTGCCTGGGCGATCCAGGGCACGACCCAGGGCGAGCCGGGCGCTCTCCCGGAGGCAGGAGGCGATGGCGCGCTGGTCTGCAACCCTGACGCCTGCTTGCTGACCCGGCATGGCGGCACGGCGCTGCTGCTGCGCCCGCCGTCCGGCCAGACCGGGGACGAGGCCGACGACGACGCGCTGCAGCCCGGCGACTGCGACGGGATCGCGGTGCTCATTTCCCCGGCGCCGTCGCACGGCGTCTGCCCCGGCGTGCGGCGGATCGACCGCTTCACCGTCTGGCGCGAAGGACCGCAGGCGGTCTGGCTCGGCGCCGCGCCGGTCCGGGTCTGGAGCGCGCTCGACGATCGCGGCGCGCGTCCCTGGGTGCCGGACGGGCCCGGCCATGCGCGGCCGACCTTGCCGCTGGCCAGCGCGGAATGACGCCGACGGCAGGCGACGCCTCAGCCCGGCGGCAGGTCGCGCTTGTCGGGATAGCGGCACCAGGCCCGGCCGACGCAGCGCCAGCATTCCGGCGTCCTCGCCTTGCACACGTAGCGGCCGTGCAGGATCAGCCAATGGTGCGAGGCCCGCAGCCGCTCCGACGGGATGCGCTCGACCAGCCTGTCCTCGACCTGGCGCGGCGTCTTGCCCGGTGCCAGGCCGGTGCGGTTGCCGAGCCTGAAGATATGCGTGTCGACGGCCATCGCGCTCTCGCCGAACGCGACGTTCAGCACCACGTTCGCGGTCTTGCGCCCCACGCCCGGCAACGCCTCGAGCGCGGCGCGATCCGACGGCACGCGTCCGCCATGCAGCGCGATCAACTGCGCCGAGAGCGCCACCACGTTGCGGGCCTTGGCCCGCCAGAGCCCGATGGTGCGAACATGCCGTGCCACCCCCTCCTCGCCGAGCCGGACCATGGAAGCCGGGTCCGGCGCCTCGGCGAACAGTCCGGCCGTCGCCTTGTTCACCGAGAGGTCGGTCGCCTGCGCCGACAGCACCACGGCGACCAGCAGGGTATAGGGATCGAGATAGGTGAGCTCGCTTTCCGGCTCGGGATTGGCCAGAGCAAGGGCCTCGATGAAGTGCGTGACCTCCGCCCTGGTCATGCGTCGCGGCGCGGTTCGGCGTGTCGTAATAATGGGATTAACACTTAATTTATGTTTTGCGTTCACGGCGGCCCGCTGTATTTTCGATTTCAGAACGATTTTGCAGCATTCCAGTCGGCCTGTCGGCCGGAGCAGGCCGTCATGGATTTTGACTCCTGGGTCAAGGGGCGAACGAGACGGCGCCGGGGCGGCCGCTACCGTCTGCAGGTGCCGTCCCGGCTGATCCTGTGCCTGGCGCTGGCCGGCATGGCGATCGCGGTCCATCACGGGTTCCCTGTCCTGGCGCACCCCTTGTCGCTCCTGACCGTGACGGGCTGCGCCTGGCTTGGCCTGCTGGCGCGCACGGGCGCGGCGCCGCGCTGGCTGCGCGTCCCGACCGGCCGGTCCCGGGCGAGCCGCCGCGAGGCGGCCCTGCTCGGACGCCTGGCGACGCTGTGCCGCGCGCCGCATGCGCCCGACCGGCAGGCCAGGGTGGCCAGCCTGGTCGCGGTGCTCGCGCGTGAGGCCGGATTCGCGCCCGGGCCCGCCGCGATGCTGGCGACGGCCTCCACCCCGCATCGCATCGGCCTCATGCCGGCCGGCGCCGCCAAGGGCGACCCTGGTGGCGACCTTGGCGGCGTACCCTCCGCGCAGCGCGCGGCGTCGATCGCCGGCCGGCTGCTCGACGGAGAGAGCTGGCTGCTCGCCAGCGCGGCGGCGATGGCCCGCACCCACCAGGAACGCTGGGACGGGGACGGGCACCCGCTCGGCCTGAGCCGGCTGCAGATCCCGTTCGCCGGCCGCCTGCTGCAGGTCGCGCTGACGCTCGATGCGATGATCGGCGACCAGCCGGTGACGCCTCATCGCCTGGCGCTGCTGCTGGACCGGATCGCGGGGCAGGCAGGCCATGCGCTCGATCCCGGGCTGGCCAGGCTGGCGGCGCGCAGCCTGCCCGCCTTCTGGAGCGTGGTCGCGCAGCACCCGTTTCCGCGCACCGGTCCGCAGCCCGGCCGGAGTGCGCAGCCGGCCCGCCCTCTGCGGCGGGCGCCGGTCGCAGCCCCGGTTCCTGCCGCAGTTCGCGCCTTTGCGTCGCGCCTCGCGACGCTCGGCCTCACGGGGGCTTGAGCCGGAAGCGCATCGACGCGCCCCGCCGCCCGGGCTATTCGCGGATCGCGCCGCACGCGCGCGCCCAGACCCGCCGGAGATCCCTGCTCATGCAACCCGAATCCGGGCGCCAGCCGCGGAGCGGCGGCGCCGTGTTCATCGCCGTGCTCGCCTTCCTGGTCGCGCACTGGCGCAGGCGCGCCGCCCTGGTGGTGCTCGTCGCCGGCGGCATGATCCTGGCCACCCTGACCGACGTCGTCACGCCGATCCTGGCCGGCCGGCTGGTCGACGACGTCACCGGCCTGCCGCCCCGCCTGCTCGGCCAAGGCACGGCGCGTCTGCCGCAGGCGCGCGCCGCGCTGCACGATGCGCTGCTGATGCTGGGCGGCCTGAGCGTGCTCGGGCTGATCGCGGTGCTCGGCCGCAGGATCGCCTTCGTCGGCATCACCCGGCTGACGGTGCGGATCATGGCCGATATCGCCCGCACCGCCTTCGCCAGGGTGCAGCGTTTCTCGACCGACTGGCATGCCAACAACTTCGCCGGCTCGACCGTGCGCCGCCTCACCCGCGGCATGTGGGCGGTCGACCAGCTCGACGACACGCTGCTGCTGATGCTGCTGCCGGAATTCTGCGTCCTGGTCGGCACCACCATCGTGCTGACGCTGCGCTGGCCGCTGATGGGGCTGCTGCTCGGGCTCGGATCGCTGGGCTTCGCGGCGCTGTCGATCGGCATGACCCTGTTCTACGTCGCGCCCTCCGCCAGGCTCGCCAACCGGTGGGATACGCGGGTCGGCGCCTCGCTCGCCGATTCCGTGACCTGCAACGCGGTGGTCAAGGCATTCGGCGCGGAGCGGCGCGAGGAGGCCAGGCTCGACCGTGTGCTGGATCGCTGGTCGAAACGCACCACCCGCACCTGGCTGCGCGGCACCGACAGCGGCAACCTGCAGAATCTCAGCCTCACCGCGCTGCGCCTGTCGCTGGTCGCCGCGGTGCTGTGGATGTGGTGGCACGGGCGGGCCGGCGCCGGCGACGTCGCCTACGTGCTGACGATGATGTTCCTGGTGCAGGGCTATCTGCGCGACATCGGCCAGCAGATCAGCGTCGTGCAGCGGGCCGTCAACGAGATGGAGGAGCTGGTCGCCCTGCACGAGCAGGAGCCCGGCGTGCGCGACCGTCCCGGCGCCACGCCGATCCGGATCGGTGCCGGCGCAATCAAGTTCGAGCATGTCGCGTTCCGCTACGAGGGCCAGACCGCGCCGCTCTATCGCGACCTCGACCTGTCGATTCCCGCCGGCAGCCGGGTCGGCCTGGTCGGCCCGTCCGGCTCCGGCAAGACGACGCTGACGAAGCTGCTGCAGCGGCTGTACGACGTCACCGGCGGACGCATCCTGATCGACGGCCAGGACATCGCCGACGCGACCCAGGAATCGCTGCGCGCGCAGATCGCCCTGGTGCCGCAGGAGCCGGTGCTGTTCCACCGCTCCCTGGCGGAGAACATCGCCTATGCGCGGCCGTCGGCCAGCCTGGCCGAGATCGAGCGGGCCGCCGGCCTCGCCAACGCCTCCGGCTTCATCGACCGGCTGCCGAACCGCTACGCCACCCTGGTCGGCGAGCGCGGCGTCAAGCTGTCCGGCGGCGAACGCCAGCGCATCGCCATCGCCCGCGCCTTCCTGGCCGACGCCCGCGTGCTGATCCTCGACGAGGCGACCTCCAGCCTGGATTCCGAATCCGAGGCGCTGGTGCAGGAGGCGATGCAGCGCCTGATGCGCGGCCGCACCGTGATCGTGATCGCGCACCGGCTCTCGACTGTGGTGACGCTCGACCGGATCCTGGTGTTCGCGCAGGGCCGGCTGGTCGAGGATGGCCCGCACGCCGCCCTGCTCGATGCGCCGGACGGGCTGTATCGGCGTCTCTACGAGCGCCAGTCGCTCGGCCTCGCCGCCGAATAGGGGGGCGCGTCGATCGTGCGCGACTCGATCGTGCCCGACTCGATCGTGCGCGACAGGTAGCGCACGATCTTGCCGTTGCCCGTGGCGGTGGCGATGGCGGCGGTCCCGACCGGCGCGAAGCCGAGCGCGGCATGGAACGCGTCCGAGCCGGGATTGGGCGGGACCTGGTTGACCTCGCACACCACCCGGTCGTGCCCCGCCTCGGCCGCCCGCGCGAACAGCGCCGCATACAGATGCCGCGCCAGGCCGCGTCCGCGACAGGCCGGATCCACCACCACCCGGTCGATATATACGAACCGCCGGCAGCGCGCCCGGAACCAGAGGAAGTTCGGGCTGTCGTAGTCCGCATCCTGGTCGAACGCGATCAGCAGCGCGTCCGCCTCGCCGATCCTGCAGGCCATGAAGGCGCGTCCGATCAGCGCCGTCAGCCGTTCCGCGGTCAGCGGCGACAGACGGTCGGCATCGGCCTGGTTCAGCGCCAGCAGGGCCGCGGACGGCACCGGTCCCGCCTCCAGGATCATGCGGACGGCAGGCTCACCATCCGCCCCAGCATGGCGCCGCCGAACAGGTGCACATGGAAATGCGGCACCTCCTGCCCGCCATCCCGGCCCATGTTCGACAGCAGCCGGTATCCCGGCGCGTCGAGCCCGAGCTGGCTCGCGACATGGCCGACCGCGCGCACGAAGCCGGCGATCTCGTCCTCGCCGCCCTTGGCGGCGAAATCGGCGAACGACACGTAGCGTCCCTTCGGGATCACCAGCACGTGCAGCGGCGCCTGCGGCGCGATGTCGTGGAACGCCAGCGCGTGCAGATCCTCGTAGATCCTGCGACAGGGGATCTCGCCGCGCAGGATCTTCGCGAACACGTTCTGGTCGTCGTAGTCGCCAACGCCTGGAACCGGCATGTCTCTCTTACTCCCTGCCGGCGGACGGGCCGCGCGACGCTTTCTCGGCGATGCCGCTGGTCCCCTCGCGACGGCCGAGCTCGGCCCAGATCTCGCCCGGATGCAGCCCCGCATCCACCCACAGCACGATCAGGTGATACAGCACGTCGGCACTCTCGCCGATCAGCTTGGCGCTGTTGCCGGCCACCGCCTCGATCAGGCACTCGACCGCCTCCTCGCCGAATTTCTGCGCCACCTTCGCCGTCCCGCGCGACAGCAGCCGCGCGGAATGGCTGATGTTCGGGTCGGCGTCGCGTCGCGCCGTCACCACCTCGAACAGCCGGTCCAGCACCGCGGCATTGGCGCCGTCGAGGGTCGCGTTCTGCAGCGCCGTCCCGGACGTGCGGGCCTGGCTCTTGAGGGTCTTCTTGGTTGCGACCTTCTTGGTCGGAACCTTCCTGGTCGCGACCTTGCCGGGCGGCGTGGCGTTGCGCTTCGGCAGTTTGGGCATCAGACGGGATCCTGGCTGGAAGCGGGCGGCCGCACCGGCTGGCCGGCATCGCGCAGCGCCTGCTTGACCTGCGCCACGGTGAACTGCCCGAAATGGAACACGCTGGCGGCCAGCAGGCCCGAGGCGCCGGCCTCGGCGCCGGCGACGAAATGCGCGAGCTGGCCGACGCCGCCGGACGCGACCACCGGCACCGTCACCGCGGCGCAGACCGCGCGCAGCAGGTCGAGATCGAATCCCTGGCCGGTGCCGTCCCGATCCATGCTGGTCAGCAGGATCTCGCCGGCGCCGCGTTCCGCCATCTCACGGCACCAGGCGACCGCGTCGCGTCCGGTCGGCGACCGTCCGCCATGGGTGAACACCTCCCAGCCGCCTCTGCCGTCGGCGCGCGCATCGACCGCCACCACCACGCACTGGCTGCCGAACTTGATCGCCGCCTCCGACACCAGCTCCGGCCGCGCCACCGCCGACGAGTTCATGCTGCATTTGTCGGCGCCGGCCAGCAGCAGGCGACGCATGTCGGCGGTGCTGCGGATGCCGCCGCCGACCGTCAGCGGCAGGAAGATCCGCGCCGCGGTCCGTCCGACCACGTCGAGGATGGTATCGCGATTCTCATGGCTGGCGGTGATGTCGAGGAAGGTGAGCTCGTCCGCGCCGGCCGCGTCGTAGATCGCCGCCTGCTCGACCGGATCGCCGGCGTCGCGCAGGCTGACGAAATTCACCCCCTTCACCACCCGCCCGTCCTTGACGTCCAGGCACGGGATCACCCGAAGCTTGAGCATGTCAGCGTCTCATCTCAGGACAGCACCCGCAGCGCGTCGCGCGGATCGACCCGCCCGTCATACAGGGCCCGCCCGACGATCACCCCCTCGATCCCCGGAAAGTTCGCCGACGCCGCCTTGAGTTCCCGCAGATGCTCGATCCTGCCGACCCCGCCGCTCGCCACCACCGGCGTCGACAGCCTGGCCGACAGCGCGCAGGTCTGCGCCACGTCGAGCCCGGTCAGCATCCCGTCGCGGGCGATCTCGGTGAACACGATCGCCGCAACCCCCATATCCTGCATCCTGAGCGCCAGCTCGATCGACGACAGCTCCGAGATTTCCGCCCAGCCTTCGGTCGCCACCCGCCCGTCGCGTGCGTCGATGCCGCAGACGATCCGCCCGGGGAACGCCCGGCACGCGGTTCGCACCAGCTCCGGGTCCTTGACGGCGGCGCTGCCCAGGATCACCCGGGTGACGCCCGCCGACAGCCAGCGCTCGATCCCGGCCATGTCGCGCAGCCCGCCGCCGAGCTGCACCGGCACGTCGGCGTTGGCGATGATCGCCTCGATGGCGTCCGCGTTCACCGAATGGCCGGCGAAGGCGCCGTTCAGGTCCACCACGTGCAGCCAGCGGCAGCCGGCCGCGACCCAGGCCCGCGCCTGCGCCCCGGGGTCGTCGGAATAGACCGTCGCGTCGTCCATCTCGCCGCGACGCAAGCGCACGCAGGCGCCGTCCTTCAGGTCGATCGCCGGATAGAGCGTGAGGGACCTGGCGTGCGGAACCGGCTTTTCGGTCTTCGTGTCGGCGGCTTGCCTGGTGCTCTGCCTGGCGCCCCGCCTCGGATCGGATCCGGCGCCGCGCGCCGGGTCGGATCCCGGGACCGCGGCCGACGGCCGCGTGTCCTGCAGCCGCTTGGTGAAGAAATAGCCGCCCACCACCTCGCCGCCGACCCGCGCATAATGCGGATGCGTGCCCCAATGGGTGTAGCCCAGCGTCTCGTACAGCCGGATCGCCGCGGTCTGGGTCTCGCGCACGTCGAGATTGAGCACCTGGTAGCCGAGCGCGCGCGCGCACTCCTCGACCGCCTCGGTCATCATCCGCGCCAGGCCATGGCCGCGCGCATAGGGCGCCAGGTAGCTGTGCATCAGCGTGGCGCTCATCGCCTGGGCCTCGTTGTTGCGCGGCGGCCGCAGAAGCTGGGTGGCGCCGACGATCACCCCGTCCAGCCGCCCGACGAACAGCGCCCGTTCCGGCACCAGCAGGATGCCGTGGAAATATTGTTCCAGCGTGCGCCGGCCCGGCGAGGTGATCCAGCCGAACCCGCCGCCATCCAGGATCGCCGCATCGGTCGCCTCGCACAGCGCCTGCAGATCGTCGTCGTCGAGCGCGGTCACCCGCTCCGCGACCAGGTGCGGCGGACGCTGCGCCCCTGACTGGCCGCCGCTCACGCGACCGGATCCCAGCGCAGGAAATTGGCGAGGATGCGCAGCCCGACGCGCTGGCTCTTCTCGACATGGAACTGGGTACCGGCCCGCGACCCGCGTGCCACCAGCGCCGGCACCTCGCCGCCATAGCGGGTGCTGGCGACGAGTTCGTCCGGATCGTGCCCTTGCAGCGCGTAGGAATGCACGAAATAGCCATGGTCGCCGGCGGCGAGCCCGTCGGTCAGCGGATGCGCGCCAGGCGTGAACACCAGCTCGTTCCAGCCCATCTGCGGCAGGCGCAGTCCCGGCACGTGCATCCTGGCGATCTCTCCCCTGATCCAGCCGAAACCCGGCGTCTCGCCATGCTCGAGTCCACGCTCGGCCATCAGTTGCATGCCGACGCAGATGCCCAGGAACGGCGTCCCGGCCGTGGTCGCCGCCTGGATCGCGTCATGCAGGCCCGGCACCGACCGCAGCCCCTGCGCGCAATCGGCGAACGCGCCCTGGCCAGGCAGCACGATCCGGTCGGCCGCCCGCACCGTCGCGGGGTCGGCGCTGACCATGATCTCCGCGCCGATGCCGCCGCGCGCCGCCGCCTCCTGCAGCGCCCTGGCCGCGGAGGCCAGGTTGCCGCCCTGGTAATCGACCACCACCACCCGGCCGCCAGCGTCGCGGCTCGCGCTCAAGCCGGTCGTCCGAGCAGGTCGGGGCGCTGGTCCAGCAGCCGCAGCAGCGCCTGGCCGCGATCGGCGCCGGCGACGATCGGGCCCGGGACGAACCCGGCCTGCCGCAGCTCCCAGCGTCGCCAGTCGGCGGCGAACAGCGCCACCGTCAGATGCATCCCGGGCAACAGCACCCAGGCCGCCGGCACCTGACGCGCCAGCAGGCCGATCAGCAGCGTGACCAGCCCGGCCAGCGCCGCGCAGAGCCAGCTTCCCGGCCGCAGCAGCGCCAGCCAGCCGAGCAGCAGTCCCCACCACGAGAACCCGTCGCGCACCAGCGCAGGCGGCCGCTCGGCATCGTGCCCCGGCGGCGGGAAATGGCTGGAATAGAGCCTCACAGCGACCCCTTGGTGGAGGGAATCCTGCCCTGGCTGCGCGGATCGGCCTCGGTCGCGGCCCGCAGCGCCCGCGCCACCGCCTTGAAGCAGCCCTCGGCGATGTGATGGTTGTTGTGCCCGGCGCGCTGGATCACGTGCAGCGACAGGTGGGCGTTCGACGCGAAGCCGCGGAAGAACTCCTCGAACAGCTCGGTGTCCATCTCGCCGATCTTGTCGCGCGGGAAACGCACGTCCCAGACCAGGAACGAGCGGCCGGAGATGTCGGTCGCCGCTTCGACCAGCGCCTCGTCCATCGGCACCACCGCATGGCCGTAGCGGCGGATGCCGGTCTTGTCGCCGATCGCCTGGGTCAGCGCCTGGCCCAGCACGATGCCGATATCCTCGGTGGTGTGGTGGAAATCGACCTGCAGGTCGCCGATCGCCTTCACCTCGAGGTCGAAGCAGGCATGACGCGCGAGCGCGGTCAGCATGTGGTCGAGGAAACCGATCCCGGTCTCGATCGACGATCGCCCGGTGCCGTCGAGATCGAGCGTCAGGCTGATGTCGGTCTCCGCCGTGACACGGTGGAGCGTGGCGCGTCTGGTGTCTTCCATGGTTCGGCTTTGTACAGGATCGGCACGCCCCAGACCATCGTCGCGGCAGCGTCGTCGACGCATCAGCCCGACGCGAAGCTCTGCACCAGGCTGCCGGCCACCAGGTGCCAGCCATCGACCAGCACGAAGAAGATCAGCTTGAACGGCAGCGAGATCGAACTCGGCGGCAGCATCATCATGCCGAGGCTCATCAGCACGCTGGAGACGACGATGTCGATGACCAGGAACGGCAGGTAGAGCAGGAAACCCATCTCGAAGCCGCGCCTGAGCTCGCCGATCATGAAGGCCGGCACCAGCGCCCGCCACGGCGTGTCTCCCGGCGACGCCGGCATCGGCAGTTTGGCGATGTCGAGGAACAGCCGGAGGTCCGGCGGCCGGATGTTGGCCAGCATGAAGTGCCGGAACGGCTCCGCCGCTGCCTTCAGCCCGTCGAGCTCGCCGAGCCTTCCATCCATCAGCGGCACGATGCCGTCGTTCCAGGAGGCGGCGAGCGCCGGCTGCATGACGAAGAAGGTCAGGAACAGCGCCAGCCCGATCAGCACCGTGTTGGGCGGCGTGCCCTGCGCGCCGATCGCGCTGCGCAGCAGCGACAGGACGATGACGATCCTGGTGAAGGCGGTGACCATCACCAGCAGGCTCGGCGCCAGCGACAGCAGGGTGATCAGCGCGGTGAGCTGCACCAGCCGTCCGGTGGCGCCGGCCTCGCCGCCATGGCCGAGATCGATGCTGACCGCCTGCGCCCAGGCGAGCTGCGGCGCCAGCAGCAGGCAGAGTCCAGCCGCGACCGCGAGAACCGCCGGAACGGCGCGCATCAGCCCGGCCCCGCCTGGTGACTGGCCAGGTGACCTGCCTGGTGACCTGCCTGGGGTGCGACGCCCGCGCCCGGCGTCCAGGCCAGCATCACGTCGCTGGCGCCACCGGTCAGCAGCAGGACCTGCCCGCCATCGCACTGCACCAGCAGCAATCGCCGCTTGCCGTCGACGGCGAGGTGGGCCGCCAGCGACAGACGGGAGTCGCGGGACGCTCCCGTGCGTGAGCCGAGGAACCTGGCCCCGAACCGCAGCAGGACGATCAGGCCGATGACGAGACCGAGCGCGCCCGCGGCGCTCAGCATATCCGAGAGAGGCATCTGCACGGCCTTTTGCCGGTGGTGCGGCATCCTGGCCCGCTGCCGGTTAATGCCCGGTAAAGCCGCGCGTCGACCTGTCGTTAACCAGCCGGCAATCTCTGCCGGTCATGATCGGCCCCGGACATCGACGGAGCCCTCTCCCATGAACGCGGGCATGAACGCGGGACAGACGGACATTCTCGGCCTCGCCGCCAGCCGTCTCGGCTGGCTGGACGACCGGCAGAAGGTGCTGGCGCGCAACATCGCCAATGCCAACACGCCGAATTTCATGCCGCGGGACGAAGCCGCGTTCGGCAGCCTTCTTGCCGGTGCGTCGCTGCCGGCGGCACGGACCGAGCCGATGCATCTTCCCGGCACCATCGCCGCCGGCAACACCGTGCCGATGAAGAGCCGCCAGCGCTCGATCGACGGAAACGCGGTCGCGCTCGACGAGCAGCTCACCAAGGTCGCCGACACCGACACGCAGCAGCGCCTGGCGACCAGCCTGTACAGCAAATACATGGGCATGTTCCAGACCGCCCTGGGCAAGGGCTGAGGCGGCCACGGATCATGGACATCTCCCGCGCCCTCGACATTTCCGCCTCAGGCATGGATGCCCAGAGCGAGCGCCTGCGCGTGATCTCGGAGAACATGGCCAACGAGGACACCACCGGGTCCTCGCCGGGCGCCGACCCCTACCGGCGCAAGACCATCACCTTCTCCGAGCAGGTCGATCGCGCCACCGGCGAATCCCAGGTGGTCGTCAAGAGCATCGGCAAGGACATGAGCGCGTTCGGCAAGCGCTACGACCCGTCGCATCCGGCGGCGGACGCGTCCGGCTACGTCAAGACCTCCAACGTCAGCAGCTTCGTCGAACTGATGGACATGCGCGAGGCGGAGCGCTCCTACAGCGCCAACCTCAACACCATGCAGGCGACCCGCTCGATGATGACGCGCACGATCGATCTGCTGAAATGATGCTCGCGAGCCCTTCGGCGGCGGCCAGCGCCTATGCGCGGGTGCAGAGCCAGGGCGACGTCGGCGGCGCTGCCGAGGCGGCCTCCGATGTCGGCCAGGCGTCCGGCGCCAGCTTCGGCGACACGCTGTCCAGCGCGTTGCAGGGGGTGGTGCAGACCGGACACGACGCCGATGCCGCCGCGTCCGCCGCCCTTTCGGGACATGGCAACCTGACCCAGGTGGTGATGGCGGTCTCCCGCGCCCAGCTCGCGCTGCAATCGACCACGGCGATCCGCGACCGGGTGGTGCAGGCGTATCAGGACATCATGAAGATGTCGATCTGATCGATGGAAAACCGAAAGGGACGCGCCCGTGCAGGATGATGTCGGCACCATCCTGCGCGCGATGTTCATGGTCGTGCTGAAGCTCTCGGCGCCGGGGCTGGTCGCGGCGCTCACGGTCGGGCTGGTGGTGTCGCTGATTCAGGCGGTGACGCAGATCAACGAGACCACGCTTGCCTTCGTTCCGAAGCTGCTGGCGCTCGGCCTGGCGCTGTCGATCGCCGGGCCGTTCATGTTCGCCACCCTGAACGACTACACCCATCTGCTGTTCGACCGTCTGATCGCGGCCGGCGGTCAATGAACCGCCCGGCGAGCGGCCGATAGGCGGGCGATGAATTCCGTCGATCCGATCCTGTCGTCGCTGCCGCTCTGGGCGTTCGCCTTCGCCGTGGTGCTGGCGCGTGTCGGCGTCGCGATCATGGTGTTGCCGGGGCTCGGCGAGAGCGATACGCCGACCGTGATCAAGGCCGGGATCGCCATCGGCGTGTCGGCGCTGATCCTGCCCGGCGTCGTGACGCTGCTGCCGACGGCTGACGAACCGCCGTTGCGCGTGCTGGCGCTGCTGGTCGGAGAGGCGGGCTGCGGTCTGCTGCTCGGCTGGCTGGCGCGCCTGCTGGTGATGGCGCTGCCGATCGCCGGCCAGATCGTGGCGATCCAGATTGGGCTGTCCAGCGTGCTGCAGCCCGACGCCGCGCTCGGCGCGCAGACCAGCGGCACCAGCCGTCTGCTCGGCCTGGTCGGGCCGCTGCTGATCCTGTCGACCGGCCTGTATGCGATGCCGCTGCAGGCCCTGTCCGGCAGCTACGCGCTGTTTCCGCCTGGACGCATGCTGCCGGCCGGCGATGCGGCGCTGACCGTGGCCCAGGCCACCGCGTCCTGCTTCGCCCTCGCGCTGCGCCTGTCCGCGCCGCTGCTGATCGCCGGGCTGGTCTGGCAGACCATGCTCGGCCTGCTGGCGCGGCTGGTGCCGTCGCTGCAGGTCTATTCTCTGGCCATGCCGGGGCAGGTGCTGGGCGGGCTGCTGGTGTTCGCCCTGGTGCTCAAGCAGATGCTCGATGTCTGGATCGGCGATGTGTCCGCCGGCTTCGCCGTGCTGCCGGGTCTGTAGCCGTCGATGGCGGACACCGACAGGGAAGACCAGACCGAAGCCCCGTCGGCGCGGCGCCTCGAATCGGCGCGCGAGGAAGGCCAGGTCGCGATCTCGCGCGAACTGCAGTCGCTGACGGCGCTGGGCTGCGGCGTCAGCGCGATGATGCTGGCAGGTCCGGGCGAGACGATCCGTTTCGTCGGCCGCATGCGTCACCTGATGGAGGCGACCGCGGAGATCGACCTCAGTGCCGGCGGCCTGGCGGTGGTGCAGGACATGGCACTGAGCGGGGTCAGGCTGGCGGCGCCGCCGATCCTGGCGGCGGCGCTCGGGCTGGTGGCGGTCACCCTGCTGCAGACCGGTTTCCTGCTGCGCATGGCCGGCCTGATGCCGCAATTCGGCAGGCTCAACCCGGCCAAGGGGCTGAAGCGCATCGTCGGCGGCGACAATCTGGTCGAGACGCTCAAGGCGCTGGTCAAATTGTCGGCGTTCGTGCTGGCGATGCGACAATTGCTGGTCGGCCTGTGGCCGGTCTTCGTCGGGTCGATCGCCTGGGACGCGGCGACGCTCGCCAACCGGACCGCCGCCCTGGTGCTGCATGCGATCCTGCTGCTGCTCGCGGTTCAGGCCGGCATCGCCGTGCTCGACGTCGCCTGGGTACGGTACCGGCACCTGGGCAAGCTGAAGATGAGCCGCCAGGAGCTCCGCGACGAGCATCGCGACAGCGAAGGCGACCCGCACGTCAAGGGAAGGATCCGCCAGTTGCGCCGGCAGCGCGCCCGGAAGCGGATGATGTCGGCGGTGCCGGCCGCCACCGTGGTGATCACCAACCCGACCCATTACGCGGTGGCGCTCGCCTACGAGAATGGCGGCAAGGGCGCGCCGAGGATCGTCGCCAAGGGCGTGGACGAGCTGGCGGCGCGGATCCGGGCGCTGGCGATCGACAGCAAGGTGCCGCTGGTGGCCAACCCGCCTTTGGCGCGCGCGCTCTATGCGGTGCCGCTCGACCAGGAGATCCCGCGCGAGCATTTCCAGGTGGTGGCCGGCATCATCGCCTATGTCTGGCGGCTGCAGCGTCCGCCGCCCGGACCGCCGCCGATCCGGTGACGCCGCCGATCCCGCGATCCTGTGTCGCGGTGCCGCTTAAAGACTGGCCAGGACGCCGTTCGTGCACTATTTGTTCTAGAGTCCGGCGCTTCAACCGATGCTGCCGAGTCGCCGCTTCTAGGTTAGGCTTGCGCTACCGAATCGGATGACAATGCCCGCGCGAAAGCGCCTCTAGCACCGCGCGACAGCGCCTCATGGAGCATACATGGACAAGAGCAAGGCGCTCGAGGGCGCTCTCACCCAGATCGAGCGGGCCTTCGGCAAGGGTTCGATCATGCGGATGGGCCAGCGCACCAACGACCATGTCGACGTGGTTTCGACCGGGTCGCTCGGACTCGACATCGCACTGGGGATCGGCGGCCTGCCGCGCGGTCGCGTGGTCGAGATCTACGGGCCGGAAAGCTCCGGCAAGACCACCATGGCGCTGCACGTGATCGCCGAGGCGCAGAAGAAGGGCGGGACCTGCGCCTTCATCGATGCCGAGCATGCGCTCGATCCGGGCTATGCGCGCAAGCTCGGCGTGGATATCGACAGCCTGCTGATCAGTCAGCCGGACGCCGGCGAGCAGGCGCTGGAGATCGCCGATACGCTGGTGCGCTCCGGGGCGATCGACGTGCTGGTGGTCGACAGCGTCGCCGCCCTGGTGCCCCGTGCGGAGCTCGAGGGAGACATGGGCGACAGCCATGTCGGACTGCATGCCCGCCTGATGAGCCAGGCGCTGCGCAAGCTGACCGGCACGGTCTCGCGCTCCAACACCATGATCATCTTCCTGAACCAGATCAGGATGAAGATCGGCGTGATGTTCGGCAGCCCGGAGACCACCACCGGCGGCAACGCGCTGAAATTCTACGCTTCGGTCCGGCTCGACATCCGACGCATCGGCCAGATCAAGGAAAAGGACGAGGTCGTCGGCAACCAGACCAGGGTCAAGGTTGTCAAGAACAAGATGGCGCCGCCGTTCAAGCAGGTGGAGTTCGACATCATGTACGGCGAGGGCGTGAGCAAGATGGGCGAGCTTATCGATCTCGGCGTCAAGGCGAACATCGTCGAGAAGTCCGGCGCCTGGTTCAGCCACGATAGCACCCGGATCGGCCAGGGACGCGAGAACTCCAAGCAGTTCCTGCGCGACCATCCGGAGATGGCGGAATCGATCGAGGCCAAGATCCGTGCCCAGGCCGGCGTGGTCGCCAACGCGATGATCGTGGCGCCGGAAGACCAGGAA
>CAIMSN010000108.1 GCA_903844135.1 uncultured Rhodospirillales bacterium
CGCGAGGGCCTGGCCGCCTGGTGGCGGCAGATCGAGGCCTGGCGCGCGATCGACAGCCTGGCGTTCAAGCAGGACCAGGCGCCTTCGGCGATCATCAAGCCGCAGCAGGCGATCCGCCGCCTGTACGAGCTGTCGCGCGAGACCGGACGCGACACCTTCGTCACCACCGAGGTCGGCCAGCACCAGATGTGGGCGGCGACGCATTTCCAGTATCACAAGCCGAACCGCTGGATGACCTCGGGCGGGCTCGGCACCATGGGCTACGGCCTGCCGGCCGCGGTCGGGGTGCAGATCGGCAATCCTGACGCGCTGGTGGTGGACATCGCCGGCGAGGCGTCGACGCTGATGAACATCCAGGAGCTGGGCACGATCGCGCAGTATCGCCTGCCGGTGAAGCTGTTCATCCTGAACAACCGCTACATGGGCATGGTGCGTCAGTGGCAGGAGCTGCTGCACGGCTCTCGCTATTCCGAAAGCTACAGCGAGGCGCTGCCGGATTTCGTCAAGCTGGCGGAGGCGTTCCATGCCACCGGCATGCGGGCCACCAGGATGGGCGAGCTCGACGACGTGATCCGGGCGATGCTGGCGCATGACGGGCCGGTGGTGGCCGACATCTGCGTCGATCAGATGGAGAATTGCTACCCGATGATCCCGTCCGGGGCCGCGCATAACGAGATGATTCTCGGCGAGGCGCAGAGCGATCAGGCCGCCCGCATCACCGACGAAGGTCTGATGCTGGTCTAGCCGTCACCCCGCCAAAACCGGGTGTCCAGAGGGCGACCGCCCTCTGGCGGGTCCAGGGCAGCGCCCCGGCCTTATCTTCTTGGGATTCCACAATGCCTCGTCCAGAAGAACCGCAAGTCTCCGCCGTCATCTCCGTCCTGGTCGAGAACGAGAGCGGCGCGCTGGCGCGCGTCATCGGCCTGTTCTCCGGCCGCGGCTACAACATCGAGAGCCTGACCGTGGCGCCGGTCGAGGATGGCGGCGCCCGCTCGCGCATCAACATCGTCACCATGGGCACGCCGATGGTGGTCGAGCAGATCAAGGCGCTGCTGTATCGGCTGGTTCCGGTGCACAAGGTGTCGGACCTGACCCAGCTCGGGCCGCATGTCGCGCGCGAGATGGCGCTGATCAAGGTGGTCTCGACCGGCGAGGCGCGCTCGGAGGCGCTCAGGATCGCCGATGCGTTCCGTGCCCGGCCGGTGGACACCACCACCGGCAGCTTCGTGTTCGAGCTGACCGGGGCGAGCGAGAAGATCGAGGCGTTCATCGAGCTGATGCGCCCGCTGGGACTGGTCGAGATCTCGCGGACCGGCGTGGCGGCGATCGCCCGCGGCACCCGGACCATGTGACCCGATACCGATTGTTTTCAAGGAGAGACTGCGATGCGCGTGTATTACGACCGCGATGCCGACGTGAACCTGATCAAGAGCCGCAAGGTCGCCATCATCGGCTACGGCAGCCAGGGCCATGCCCATGCCAACAACCTGAAGGATAGCGGCGTCTCCGAGCTGGTGGTGGGCCTGCGTCCCGGCTCGGCCGGCATCGCCAAGGCCGAGGCGGCCGGGATCCGGGTGATGGGCCCGTCCGAGGCGGCGGCGTGGGCCGACGTGGTCATGGTGCTGACCCCGGACGAGCTGCAGGGCGACCTGTATGCCGAGCATCTGCACAGGAACCTGAAGCAGGGCGCGGCGATCGCCTTCGCGCACGGGCTGGCGGTGCATTTCCGGGTCATCGAGCCGCGTCCTGACCTGGACGTGTTCATGATCGCGCCGAAGGGCCCCGGCCATACGGTCCGGTCGGAATATCAGCGCGGTGGCGGCGTGCCCTGCCTGGTGGCGGTGGCGCAGAACCCGTCCGGCAATGCGCTGGAGATCGCGCTGTCCTATGCCAGCGCGGTCGGCGGCGGCCGGGCCGGCATCATCGAGACCAGCTTCAAGGAGGAATGCGAGACCGACCTGTTCGGCGAGCAGGCGGTGCTGTGCGGCGGCCTGGTCGAGCTGATCCGCGCCGGCTTCGAGACGCTGGTCGAGGGCGGCTACGCGCCGGAGATGGCCTATTTCGAGTGCCTGCACGAGGTGAAGCTGATCGTCGACCTGATCTACGAGGGCGGCATCGCCAACATGAACTACTCGATCAGCAACACCGCCGAGTATGGCGAGTATGTGACCGGTCCGCGCATCGTCACCGCAGAGACCAAGGCGGAGATGAAGCGGGTGCTGACCGACATCCAGAACGGCACCTTCACCCGCAACTGGCTGCTGGAGAACAAGGTCGGCCAGGTCGGGTTCAAGGCCACCCGGGCGCGGGTCAACGATCACCAGATCGAGCAGGTCGGCGAGAAGCTGCGCGCGATGATGCCCTGGATCGGCAAGAACCGTCTGGTGGACAAGACCCGCAACTGAGTCCGCCGGATCCCGCGACAACCGCGTGCCGTCGCGGCACGCGGTATGCTAAGCCGCCGGTGAGCGCCGTATCATACCACAAGACGAAAGCCGCCTGGCGGCGCGAGTCGACATCGTGATACGACGCCGCGAACGGGGGCGGGATCATGCTGATCAGGCGTATCGAGGGCTCGGACATCCTGTTCGAGGGCCACGCGCGGACCATCCTGCACGGTGACCGGCCGGCGCGGTTCCTGCCCGGCTGGCGGGCCGTGCTCGCCTATACCGGCCTGGCGCCGGTCACCATCGTCACCTTCGAGAGCGACCAGGGCGGGGTCGGGCTGTGGTTCCTGGATGCCGACATGCGGCGTCAGGGCGGCGCCATCGCCGAGCTCCCGGCGCAGATGCTGGCCGACCTGGTGGCTGCGCTCTGCCCGCTGCTCGACGGGATCTGGCGCGAATTGATACTCTCCCGCATTCCGCGGGCGATGGATGCGGCGCAGGAGGCGTTCTTCGCGCTGCCCGAGCATTGCCGCCAGGCGCTGCTCGACCTGTATCTGCGCTGCTTCGACTCCGATCCGGCCTGCGTGACGATCGACGAGGCCGCCGCCGGGCCGCTCGGTTTCCCGATCCTGCAATGCGGCGCGCGGCACCTGCCGCTGATCGCCGGCGAGCTGCACTGGCTGTTCGATCCGGGATTGCTGCAGCGCGCGTTCGAGGCCCTGGCCCGCGACGGGGCAATGACGCTGCGGTCGCCGATCGATGGAGGCCCGATGACGTGCCGCGCGTCGCTGCCGCTCGAGACCGACCTCGTCGCCTATCGCTTCCACGACGAGCGTGCGTCGCTGACGGTCTATCTGCTGGCGGGCGGCATCATCAACCGCACGCTGGCGCTCTACGTCCCGGACGCCAACCTGGTTCTCTGTACCGATCCCGCATGGTTCCGCGCCGCCTGGCCGAACCTGACGGCGATGCTGCATCGCCATGTCGCGCGTCATGGTAGGGCGCTGTTCGCCTATCTGGCCGGCGATCGCTCCGAACCTGTGCATTTCTGGCGCGGCCGCAACGCGATCCATCTCGGCCACGTGCTGTGGAACGACTATTCCGGCATCGAGCGCCTGATGCTGGCCTGCGGCGACCGGCAGCCGCGCTACCTGGTGTGCGAGACCGGCTCCGGGCCGGAGCTGTACGGCGCGCTGGACGCGGTGTTCCCGGAGCTGGCCGGCAGGGTCTGGCGCGAGCCGGCGCCGCTGCTCGGCCTCGTCGACACGCTCTACGAGAGCAACGCGGTGCTGTTGCGGACCAGCGGGCTTACCGTCACACGCGGCCTGCGCGACCGCATCCTGGCGCTGGCGCCGGAGCGCGGCGCCGACTCGCCGGTGGTGCTGCTGGGACTGCGCACCGAGAACCGGACCAGCATCGATCTGCCGGGGTTCTGCCGCGCACTGGTGGCCCAGCTCGCCGCCGGCGGGGCGCCGGTGACGCTGGTGGTCGACGGGCACAACAGCCGTCCGGATGGCGGGACGATCTGGAGCCATGGCGAGCATGCCGCCGCCACCGCGCCGATCGCGATCGAGCGGATGCTGGTCGAGGTGATCCGCAAGGCCGCGCACGGCACCTGCGTCGCCATCGTCAGCACCATCGGCGCGCCGCTGTCGGAGAGCCTGGCCTGGGGCCGCGCGGCCAGCATGGTGGTGGCGTTCTGGGGCGCCGGGCTGGCGAAATATCGCTGGGTCTGCAACTGCCCCGGCCTGGTGATCACCAGCCGGTGGAACCTGGAGACGCTCGGCGACCTCCGGATCTATTCCGAGCCGCGCACCATGGACGACCCGACCAGGCTGACGTTCGTTCCGGTCGACGCGGTCACCGACCGTCCGGATGCGCCGGTGCTGATCGCGCATGGCGAGAAGCCGGCGCCGTCGCTGGTCAATTTCGAGCTGTCGCTGCCGCTGGTGATGCAGGCGTTCGAGTCGGTGGCGGCTGGATTGTTGCGGCAGCCGGCTGTCACGGAAGCCAGGACGCCTGCCAGGGCCCCAGCCAAGGCCCCAGGCAAGATGACGCGACCGAGGCGCGCCGCCGGCGCCGCGCGGGTGCCGGTGAGCGCCTGACCCGATCGGGTGCGTGTCAGTCGGCCAGGGTGCGCGCCTCGTCCGGCAGCATGATCGGGATGCCGTCGCGGATCGGGAAGGCGAGTCCGGCCTTCTGGCTGATCAGCTCGCCGGCGTCGCGGTCATAGACCAGCGGCCCCTTGGTCACCGGGCAGACCAGGATCTCCAGCAGGCGCGGATCGACCGCGGTGGGACGGGTCGGCTCGCCTGGATTCGTCGCATCGCTCATGGCTCTCTCTCGCACGTCGGCAGCCGGTTGCAAATCGGGCCCTGCAAGGAGGGCCGCGCCGTCAGACCGCGCGCTGGCCGTCCTCGTCGGTCTCGTGCTCGGCCATCTCCAGCAGAGCGCGCAGCGTCCGTGCGCGGTCGGGCAGGGTCGGCGCCTCCAGCAGCGCCTGCTTCTCCGCCGGCGGGAACGGGCAGATCATGCTGAGCGTGATCAGCAGCGTCTCGTCGTCCATCTGGTCGATCGCATCCCAGCGCGCCTCGAAGCCGCGATGGTGGAAATAGCGGCGCAGCGCGCCGACCAGCGCCGCGCGGTCGAACGCGACCTCGTCGACCGGGTCGAGATCGTGCTCGAAGCCGGCATAGGAGACCGTCAGGCGGCGATAGGGCGCGTCGCTGGCGGGTTCCTCGATCACCCGGAACCGGACGATCCCGGTCAGGGTCAGGCTGCTGGTGCCGTCGTCGCGTTCCGAGAACGAAGTCAGCCGGCCGACGCAGCCGACGCCGAACAAAGAGGGCGATCCGGACGGCCGCGGCGGCATGTCGGATGGCTCGGCGTCGCCGTCCTGCTCCGGCTCGGCGTCGCTCGGCTGGATCATGCCGAGCAGCCGGTTGCCGGCCAGCACGTCCTCGACCAGCGCCTGGTAGCGCGGCTCGAAGATGTTCAGCGGCAGCTTGCCGCGCGGCAGCAGCACCGCGCCGGCGAGCGGGAACACCGGCAGGTCGACCGGGAGCGACGCGATGCGAAGGTCGCGTATCCGTGGCACCTTGCGGACGAAACGGCTGGCCATGCGTGCTGTCCCCCCGGGCGTGGTCTGTGCGGTCAGCTAAACAGCAGCGCCGACATGCGGCGCCGTCCGGCCAGCGTCGCCGGCTCGTCGAAGCCCCAGGCCTCGAAGAAGCGGATGAGCTGCAGCCGGGCCGCGCCCTCGTTCCAGGTGCGGTCGCGCTTCAGGATCTCGAGCAGCGCGTCGGCGGCCTCGGTGCGCTGGCCCAGCGCGTTGAGGCCGGTGGCGAGCTCGTAGCGGGCGGCGTGGTCGTTCGGGTCGGCCTCGAGTCTCGCCTGAAAACCGCCCAGCGCGTCGGCGACCTTGCGGCCTTCCGCGGCGAGCGTGATGGCGGCGCGGGCGCCGGTGATCTCGGCATGCTCGGCGATCTTGGCCGGGACCTGGTCGAGTGCCGCCAGCGCCTGCTCGTCCTCGCCCAGCGCGAGCAGGGCGCGGGCCAGGCCGCCCCAGCCTTCCGGGCTTTCCGGCTCCTGTTCCAGCAGCGCCGAGAACAGGGCAGCGCCCTCCTCGGTGCGTCCTTCCTCGATCGCCAGGCGCGCCTCGCCGAGCAGGTCCGCCGACGGCATGCTGCCGCCGGCCTGCTTGAGCAGCGCCTCGACGAAGCGCTTGAGCTCGCTCTCCGGCAGCGCGCCCTGGAACATGTCCAGGATCTGCCCCTGCCAGAAGGCGGCGACGGTCGGCACCGACTGCAGCGGCAGCCCGACCTGGGCGAGCTGCGACACCAGGGCGCGGTTGGCGTCGACGTCGATCTTGACCAGCCGGATGCGGCCGCCGGCGGCGCGGGTGACCTTCTCCAGGGCGGGGGTGAGCGTCTTGCAGGGCTGGCACCAGGTCGCCCAGAAATCCACCAGCACCGGGATCTGCCGGCTGGCCTCGATGACGTCGGTCATGAAGCTGGTCTGGTCGCCGTCGAGGATCATGTCGGCGTCGGAGAGGGGCGGCGCGTCGAATCCGGCCCCGCCCGGCGCCGGGCTTCTGGCCTGGGCGGAGGGTTGGCCCTGGGCCGGGCTCTGCCCCCGAGCCTGGTCTCGATTCTGGCCGATGATGTAATCCATGACGTATCGTTCCCGCGTCTGCGCCCGGCTGGAGCCTCGCGGCCCGTCGCCTCAATGTCGGCTCGCCCCGGCTCCGGTGCAAGCGCCGGCCGGGCGGCGCGGCGCGGGAAAAAGCGCCGGAGCCCGCACCGTCGCGCGCCCTCTTGCACTTGCCGCCAAACCGACCTAAAAGCCCGCCACCGCATCGGAGCGCGGGCGTAGCTCAGGGGTAGAGCACAACCTTGCCAAGGTTGGGGTCGAGGGTTCGAATCCCTTCGCCCGCTCCAGATTTTCAGGAAGTCAGAGTGTCAAAGCGGTCCTACGGGGCCGTTTCTTGATTCGAGGCCCGTGGCGGCCATCCGGGCGACGGTGGCATCGGCCGGGCGCGGTATCGAAGGGCTCGTGTTGCCGCAGTTGCGATGGTGCTCGCCAGTGACTGGTGTCGGCGATTCGTCGTGACGACCAGGCCGCTTCGGCATTGGCCAATTGTTTATCCAATGTGACCAATTCGGCCCCGAGCTGACGCGCGAGCCATAGGTAACTTGCATCGTAAGCGGTCAGACCGGTTGCCACCGCGAGTTCCAGTGCGGCGTGGTGTTCCGCGGCAACCTCATCGACCGCGAGGCGGTCGAGGGCCGGAACGCCGCGACGAGCATAGCGCGCTGCTCCGGATGTCGGCGGGCCTCGATCAGGCAGACATTGGCGAGCTCGAAGCCGAGCAAGGCTGGTGCCGCGAGGCGCGCGGCGCCGAGGCGCCCGGCAATTGCTTCGGCGTCAGGCTCCCCGAACAACAAGGCGGCGATGGCAGAGGCACCGACAACCTTAACGCGCATCTCGATCGGCGCGGACGATGCTGGCAGCCTCGCGCGGCGTGTGGTGTCCGAGGCGGCGCACGTCGGCCAGGATCTCAGCCGGGGTCGCAGGGCGGTCTTCACGGACCGCAGCCTCAATGATCGCCATCAGCTCGCCTTGCACCGATCGGTGATGCCGCTCGGCGCGCTCCCGCAGCCGCTGGACCATATCGTCGGGGGCATTCTTGATGGAGAGATTGACAGGCATGGTTCCGAATCGCCCCCAAAGCGACTTCTATTTGGCGGCTCTACGGATGCACCACGATAAAACTCACAGCTCGATCCATGCGTCGCCGGCGTAGTCGAAATAGCGGTCCACGCGCTCGCCGTTCCAGCGGTAGGCTAGGTGCCGCTCCTGGCGGGGGATGCCGACGGCGGTTGGTTTGAAGGCGCCCAGGCATTGGCCGCCAGCGTGGCGGACGCTCGGGTAGGTTACGCCGTTGGCGCCGGCCGCCCTTAAGGTTTGGGCGTAGGCGCGCGAGGCGGCGTAGGAGTCGGGGTCGAGCAGGGCGGTGCGCTGCGCGGGCGGCAGGGCGGCGACGTCCTCGAAGGTCTCGTCGACCGGGCCGACCAGCACGCGGAAATCCTCGCTGCGGGGCGGGTCGGCGCTGTCGCGGGCGAAGGCCTCGAAATGGAACACCGTCTCGGCGATCGCGGTCTCGATCTCCGCCGCGGCGTAGTAGACGCCGTAGGCGCCGTCGCTGAAGCGCGAGCCGTTCGGATTGACGTGGGTGAAGGCGGCCATCACCCAGCTCGCACCCGGGCCGCCGACCCGCTCGTCGGGCGGCACCAGCGCGATGTCGCCGATCTCGTCGCGGATTCGGGGGTTGGTGAGCTGCTCCAGCGCGATCAGCGCGTCCCAGACCGCCTGGTCGGTGGTCAGACGCTCGAAAAGCCGGATCGGCGGATAGCGGGAGGCGATGATGCGCCAGGCCTGTTTCCAGGCGACCCGGCAGGTCGGCACGGCTCAGCTCCAGGGCGCCCGCGCGGCGTCGAGATAGGCGCGCACCGCGGCGAGGTCGGTCACGTCGCCGGCGCGCATCCGGTCAAGCGGGGTCTGGCCGCCGAAGGCCCGGTTCGGCCGCCTGATCCAGCCGTCGGCCAGATGCGGATCGGCGTAGAGCAGCTCCAGCGCCTTGTAGATGCCGGCGAGGTAGCCGATGCGTCGCAGCGTATCCATCGGCACGCGCACCGCGTTGCCGGCGCGCCAGGCGTAGAAGGTGCGCTCGGCCGGCGCGCCGAGCAGCGCGCGGGCGTCGGCGGCGCCGAGCTCCCAGGCCTGCATGATGGCGAAGAACCCGCGCAGGGCCGCCGCGGCGTCGATCGCTGGCGGTCGGGCTTGCGGCCGTTCGATGGTTTGCAGCATGGGCACCCTCCAGTTCTGCAGGAAATAGTCGGTTTACTGCGAACTTGCAAGAAGCGCCGCCTCGCGCGGCGATGCGGAGATTGCCCCGGCCGGCGCGCGATGACATGGAAGGCGCGCCAAGCCCGTCAGTATCGGAGACGACGTCATGAGCGACACCACCCAGACCACTGCCCAGACCAATGGCCTGCAACTGCGCTCGCTGATCACCGCCGCCGGCACGCTGGAACTGTCGCTGCGAACCGTGGCGGCGCCGGCGCCGGCGGCGGACGAGGTGGTGATCAAGGTGCAGGCCGCGCCGATCAACCCGTCCGATCTCGGCCTGCTGTTCGGCGCCGCCGACATGGCGACGTTCGAAGCCAAGGACGAGACTACCGGCCTGCTTGGCATCGCGCAGGTGCCGGAGAAGCGGCTGCGGTCGATGGCGGCCAGGATCGGCCATGCGCTGCCGGTCGGCAACGAGGGCGCCGGTCTGGTGGTGGCGGCGGGTTCGTCGGACGCGGCGCAGGCGCTGCTCGGCAAGACCGTGGCGGCGATGGGCGGCGGGATGTATGCGCAATACCGCGTTGTGCCGGTGGCGAACTGCCTGGCGCTGCCCGACGGCACCCGCGCCGACGAGGGCGCGTCCTGTTTCGTCAATCCGCTGACCGCGCTCGGCATGGTCGAGACCATGCGCAACGAGGGCCACACCGCCCTGGTGCACACCGCGGCGGCGTCGAACCTGGGGCAGATGCTGAACCGGATCTGCCTCGCCGACGGCGTGCCGCTGGTGAATATCGTGCGCAGCCAGGAGCAGGTGGCGCTGCTGCGCGGCATCGGCGCAGTCCATGTGTGCGACTCGAGCGCGCCGGGCTTCCTCGACGACCTCACCGACGCGCTCGCGGCGACCGGCGCCACCCTGGCGTTCGACGCGATCGGCGGCGGTCCGCTGGCCGGGCAGATCCTGACCTGCATGGAAGCGGCGGTGAACCGCAAGGAGACACGCTTCAGCGTCTACGGCTCGTCGGTGAACAAGCAGGTCTACATCTATGGCGGGCTCAGCCTGGAGCCGACCGTGGTCAACCGCAATTTCGGCATGTGCTGGGGCATCGGCGGCTGGCTGCTGACGCCGTTCCTGATCAAAAGCGGGCCGGAAGTCGGCAGGCGCCTGCGCGACCGGGTGGCGCGCGAGCTCAAGACCACCTTCGCCAGCCGCTACGCGCGCGAGATCTCGCTGGTGGAGATGCTGCGGCCGGAGACGATCGCGCTCTACGGCCGCCGCAGCACCGGCGCCAAGTTCCTGCTGAACCCCAACAAGGATATCGGGCGCTGAGCCTCAGGCGACCTGCGCGGCGGCGGCGCCGAACGGACGGTTCAGCCGCACCACCGCCAGGTTGAGGAAGGCGGCGATCGCCACCCAGACCAGATAGGGCAGCAGCAGCAGGGCGGCCGGCACGCTGAACTGCGCCATGCCGACGATCAGGGCGGCGACCGACAGCCAGAGTCCCGCCACCTCGATCATCGCCCAGTCAGGGCGATGCAGGGTGAAGAACAGGGCGCTCCAGCCAACATTGAAGACGGCGTTGATCGCGAACAGGCCGATCATCGTCCCGGCGCCGCCGTCGCGTACGACGGCCGGCCATCCCATCGAGACCGACCAGACCGTCAGGCCGGCGATCGTCGTCCAGACCGGACCGAACAGCCAGCCAGGCGGCTGCCAGGACGGCTTGCGCAGCTTCTCGTACCAGGGGTCGATCCTGGTCAGCGCGCCGCCGGTGCCCAGCACCGCCACCACCGCAGCGCCGGCGACGACCGCCGGCCGATGCAGCAGGTCCTCGATCAAGCCGAGACGAGCCCGGTCAGATGGGCCACGTTCTTGCAGAAAATGCGCACGTGCGCCGCTGGCTTGGCCCGCACCAGTTGCTTGGTCATGTAGGCCGCCCAGGTCAGGTCCTGCACGTCGGGATCGCGGCAGATACTGCAGAAGCGCTCGCGGCGGCCATCGGTTGCGTACCAGAAGCGCTGCATGATCGCGAGGATCCAGAACACCTGGCCGTGCGACTTCATGAAGCGACGGCGCGCCAGTTTCAGGGCCCGCACGTCGCCGGTGCGGCAGAAGCTGTCGGCGGCCTGGGCGGCGAGCCGGCCGCCGGTCAGCGCGTAGTAGATGCCCTCGCCGGAGGCCGGCGCCACCACGCCCGCCGCGTCGCCGGCCAGCACCACGTTGCGGCCGTCGTCCCAGCGGCGCAGCGGCTTCATCGGGATCGGCGCACCCTCGCGGCGGATCGTGGTGGCATGTTCCAGCCCGGCGGTGCGGCGCAGGTCGGCGAGCGCCTTGCGCTGGCCGAACCCCTTCTGCGCGCTGCCGAGCCCGACGCTGGTGGTCGCACCGTGCGGGAACACCCAACCGTAGAAATCCGGCGAATGCGCGCTGCTGTAATAGACGTCGCACGAGGTGGCGTCGGCGCTGGCCGGGTCGCGCTCCGGCGAGCGGACGATCTCGTGGAAGGCGAACACGTAGGGCATGCTGGCGGCGCCCTTCACGGTCTGCAGCGCCACCTGCGATTTCGCCCCGTCGGCGCCGATTACCACCCGGGTGCGCACCGAGATCTCGGCATGGTCCGGATCGGCATAGGTCACGGTGGCGGTGCCGTCCGGCTCGGAGACGGTGCGCAGGAAGGTGCCGCGCCGGCGATCCGCGCCGGCCTTGGCCGCGCGCTCGCGCAGCCACTCGTCGAAGCCCTCGCGATCGACCATGCCGACGAAGCCGCCGGTGCGGATCGGCATGTGGGCGATCCGTGCCGAGGGTGCGACGATCCGGGCCGAGGTGATGTGCGCGACCAGCATGTGGTCGGGGATCTCGAATTCGGCGATCGCCGCCGGCGGGATGGCGCCGCCGCACGGCTTGATCCGGCCGGCCTTGTCGAGCAGCAGCACCGACCGGCCGCCGCGCGCCAGGTCGTGCGCGGCGGTGGCGCCGGCCGGTCCGCCGCCGATCACGACGACGTCGAAGGGAGGCGCCTCGGGCAGGGCGGCGCCGTCTGTTGCGGGTCGGCTCATCGGACTGCTCCGGTCATGCCATCCGGGATCGTCCGGATCCGTGTCGCGGCCACGCCGCCGAAAACCTTGCTCGCCTGGAGCGCCGCCAGCAGGAACAGGCCGGCCTCCAGCACCAGCACCAGCCCGTAGGCCTGGGATGGGAGCGGCAGCAGCGCCCGTGCCGCCTGGATCGCCCCGGCGCCGCCGAGACCGCCGAGCGCGAAGGCCAGCGCCTGCGCGGCGCCCCACAGGCCGATCCTGACGCCGCCGCTGCGGGCGCCTGCCATCTGCATCATCGCGCCGATCGCGGCGACCGCGAACACGCCGTTGCCCAGGCCGAGCCCGAGCACGCCGGCGTGGAGCAGCCCCGGAAGATGGATCAGGCCGGACAGCGCCAGCAGCGCCAGCGCGGCGGCCGAGCCGATGCAGCCGCCCAGCGTCGAGAGCCGCAGCGACGGCGACCAGGCGCGGCCGGCGGTCAGCGCCACCAGCAGCATGCCGGCCAGCGCCCCGCCATGCTGCAGCCCGGTCAGTTGCGCGGTCTGGCCCGGCGCCAGCGCGAACACGGCGCCGGCGAACGGCTCCAGCAGGATCTCCTCGGCGCTGTAGGCGAGCATCGACAGGGCGACGAAGCCGGTGAAGCGGCGGGCCTGCGGATCCTGCCAGACCTGACGCAGGGCGAGCGACAATTTCTGCCGCGCGACCGTCTGCCGGGTGGCCGGGGCAGGGCCCTCGATCCCGGCGGTGGCGAGCAGGGTGACCGCCAGGGCGAGCAGGGCGACCGATCCGGTGATTATCGTCAGCCGGTGCAGGGAGAAGGGCTGCAGCGCCTGCCCGGCCAGGCCGGCGGTGACGGCGATGCCGGCGATCATCATGATCCAGACCGTCGAGGCGGCGGCCGGGCGTCGCGCCGGCGCGACGCGGTGGCCGAGCAGCGCCAGCAGCGCGGTGCCGCTGGTGCCGACGCCGACGCCGATCGCCGCATAGGCCAGAACCGCGAGAGCAAGGCCGGCTGCGCGGTGCGGACTGCCCAGCAGGGCGACCGCCTGTGCCGCCAGCAGCGCGCCGCCGCCGAGCAGCGCCATGCCGCCGACGATCCACGGCGTGCGCCGTCCACCCTGGTCGGAGCCGTGCCCCATCGCCGGGCGGATCACCTGCACGCCGTAATGCAGCGCCACCAAAGCCGCCGGCAGCAGCGCGGGCAGGCCGAGCTCGACCACCATCACCCGGTTCATCGTCACCGTGACCAGCACCACGACGGCGCCGAGCATCGCCTGCACCAGCCCCAGCCGCAGGATGCCGC
>CAIMSN010000109.1 GCA_903844135.1 uncultured Rhodospirillales bacterium
GCGCAGCGCCGGCGGCACCTTCACCTTGGCGCTGTCATCCTCGACATCCTGGGTGACGGCGATGTTGACCACCGCCGGCACCACCTTCCTGACCAGCGGCGCGAAGGTCAGCGGGCCCGACTCCACCAGCACCGGGTCGTCAGCCCGCGCCTGCGAGAGCGGCAGCAGCGCCGCGCAGGCCAGAATGGCCAGCCTACCACTCCTCGGACGCCTCCCGCTCCTCGGACGCCAGCCGTTTTTCGGAACACAGGCAGGCGAATCGAGCTGGCTCATGCGAGGGCGCCTCGGCGGATCGCCACGATCCTACCGACAGTGCGACCGGAAATCACCGGGATGGCGCTCGCGTCTGTGGCGGAATCGCCACAGCCGGGTTTTCCGGCCAGTCGTGACGCGGATACCGGCCGCGCAGGTCGCGCCGGGTCTCGATCCAGCCGCCGCGCCAGAACCCGTCCAGATCGGCGGTGATCGCCGCCGGCCGTCCGGCCGGCGACAGCAGCGCCGCCTGCAGCTGCACCCTGCCGTCGGCCAGCATCGGCAGGCGTGTGGTGCCGTAGAAATCCTGCGCCCGCGACGACGCCGTCGGCACCGGCTGGGTGTAGTCGATCGGCACCTTGCGGCCGGCCAGCGTCAGATGCGTCGGCAGCGCCCGATCCAGCCGATCGCGTTGCGCCCCGTCGAGGCGTCGTCGCAGCAGCGCAGCGAGATCGAGTCCGGCCAGCGCCGACAGCCGGCTCATGCCGTCGAGCGCCGGCGCCAGCCAGTCCTGCACCCCGGCGGAGAGCGCCGCGTCGGACAGGTCCGGCAGGTCGCCGTCCGGCCCGTCCAGGCCCCGCAGCAGCGCCACCCTCGCCTGCAGTTGCCGGGCGCCGTCGGTCCAGTCCAGCACCGTGGCGAGCCGATCCGAAGCGGCCTGCGCCAGCAGCCGCGCGGTCTCCGCGGGATCGGCCGGTATCGTGCGATCCGAGAGGATCAGTTGGCCGAGACGGCGCCGCCTGCGGCTCAGCACCGACCCGCTCACCGGGTCGAGCGCGCTTTCCACCTGCTCGGTGGTCCGCGCCAGCAGCGTCTCCGGCAGGTCGTCCGGATCGAGCGGCATCGCCAGGGTGATGCGCGCCGCGTCGCGCACGTGCAGCGCCGCCACCGCGAGCAGCCTGCGGTCGGCGAGCCGGTCGCCGCGCGGCAGCCTGGCGCTGCCGCCGCCGGACAGCCGGAACGCGCCGGGCTCGCCGCGCGCCTGCGCCACCCGGTCCGGAAAGGCGGCCGCGATCAGCGCCGCCGGATCGCCACCGGCCGGCGCGGTCACCCCGAGACGGCGGCGATAGCCGTTCGCCGCCTGCCGGATCCGCGCCAGCGCGCCGCGATCGCCCTCGTGCGCGCCGCCTCCTGCAAGCAGCTCGAGCCTGAGCGCCAGGTCCGAGGGCGGATCGGCCGGCCGGTGTCCGCCCGACGGACGCGGCCGCAGCGGATCGCGCTCCTCCAGCAACGCCGCCAGCTCCGCCGCCAGCGCCGCCTCCATCGGCGAGCGCGCCGCCAGCATCATCGCCGCCAGGCGCGGATGCGCCCCGAGCGCCGCCATCCGGGTGCCCGCCGGCGTGATCCGCCCGTCCTGGTCCAGCCCGCCCAGCGCGCGCAGCAGCGCGCCGGCCGCCTCGAACGCGCCGTTCGGCGGCGCATCCGGCAGCGGCAGCGCCTCCGGGCGCGTGTCCATGGTCGCCGCCCAGGCGGCCGCCTGCAGACGAAAACCGGACAGTTCGGCGTCGAGGATCTCCGGCCGGTCCTGCAGCGCCAGGCCGCGTCCGGTCGTCTCGCTCCACAAACGGTAGCCGATGCCCGGCGCCTCTCGTCCGGCGCGGCCGCTGCGCTGCGCCGCCGCCGCGCGGCTGATCCGCATCGTCTCGAGCCGGGACAGCCCGCTTCCGGCATCGAGCCGCGGCGCCCGGCGCCAGCCGCCATCGACCACGATCCTGACCCCCGGCACCGTCAGCGAGGTCTCGGCGATCGAGGTCGCCAGCACCACGTGGCGGCGCCGCGTGCCGGGCGGGGCAGGGCGCAGCACCAGATCCTGCTCGGCCGGCGGCAGCTCGCCATGCAGCGGCAGCAGCACGGCGTCGGTGCCGGCATCGGCCAGCGCCTGTTGCACCCGCCTGATCTCGCCGACCCCCGGCAGGAACGCCAGCACGTCGCCCTCCGGCTGCTCCGCCAGCGCGGTGCGGATCAGCCGGGCCATCGCCTCCGGCAGATCGCGCAGGGCGGCGATGTCGCGCCCATGCCGGATCTCGACCGGGAACATGCGCCCGCTGCTCTCGATCACCGGGCCGCCGAGACGCGCCGACAGCGCCTGCGCGTCCGCGGTCGCCGACATCGCCAGCAGACGCAGCTCCGGGCGCAACTGGCGCTGCAGATCGAGACAGAAGGCCAGCACCGCGTCGGCATCCAGGCTGCGCTCGTGAACCTCGTCGACGATCACGCAGGCGATGCCGTCGAGCATCGGATCCGACAGCAGCCGGCGCAGCAGGATCCCCTCGGTGACCACCTCGATCCTGGTCGCCGCCGACACCGCACCGTCGATCCTGGTGCGAAACCCGACGCGCTGACCGGCCTCCTCGCCGATCAGGCCGGCCATGCGCTGCGCCGCCGCCCTGGCGGCCAGACGGCGCGGCTCCAGCATCACGATCCGTCCCTGCCCGAGCCAGGGTGCGGGTGCGTCCGCGCCGCGCAGTCCGGCGATCGCCAGCGGCACCAGGGTGGTCTTGCCGGCGCCCGGCGGCGCCACCAGCACCGCGTTCGGGATCGCCTCCAGGCTGGCGAGCAGCGACGGCAGCGCGTCGGCAACGGGGAGGTCGGTCGGATCGGGCACCATCGCGCCTGTATGAGGCCCGCCGGGATCGTGTCAAAGATGAGGCAGCGCCGTTGCGCCAGGAGAGAGACTTGCTCGCCCACACGATCCCCCGTCTCGCTGTCCTGCTCGCCGTCCTGCTCGGCCTGGCGCCGCTGTCGCCCGGTTCGCTGGTGTCAGAAGCCCTGGCGGCCGAGAGCGACGCGGTCTCGACCCCGCACAGCCAGGCGACCCTGGTCACGGATGCCGAGTCCTGGGCGCCCGGCCGCAAGTTCGGCGTGGGCCTGCGCCTGCGCCTGGCGCCGGGCTGGCACACCTACTGGTCCAATCCCGGCGATGCCGGCGAGGCGCCGAGCGTCAGCGTCGCGGCGTCCGGCGGCGCCACCGGACAGGCCGGCGGGATCGTCTGGCCGACGCCGCAGCGCCTGCCGGAAGGCCCGCTGATGAGCTACGCCTATACCGGCGACGTGCTGCTGCCGATGGTGCTGGTCCCAGTCCGAGCAGCACCGGGCCAGGGAGAACCGGGCCAGGGAGAACCGGGCCAGCCGATGCTGCTCAAGGCCAAGGCGGATTGGCTCACCTGCTCGACCGTCTGCGTGCCGGACCATGCCGACCTGACCCTGACCGTCCCGGCCGCGACCGCCGGCTCGCCTGCCGCGGCCTCGGCGCAGGCTCCGCTGTTTGCCGCCGCGCGGGCGAACACGCCGGTCCCGTCCCCGTTCACCGCCAGGATTTCCGCGGACGGCGTCTTCACCCTGGCCGGCGCCGGCCTCTCGCCGGCATCGGTCGCCAGCGCCTGGCTGTTCCCGACGGTGACCGGCGCGATCGACCAGGCGGCACCGCAGACCGCCAGGGTGCAGCCCGGTCTGGTGACGATCCCGCTCAAGCCGGCCTCGGCGTTCGATCCCAGGCGGCCGTTCGATGCCGTCGTGGTGCTGCGCGACCCGCATGGCCAGGAGAGCAGGCTGTCGGTGCAGGCGGCGCCCGGCGGTCCCGGCCTCGCCGCGGTGGTGGCGCTGCCGGAGACCGCCGCCAGCCCGGTCCCGCCGGGCACGGCGCCGATCAGGCTCGGCCAGATGCTGCTGCTGGCCCTGGTCGGCGGCCTGATCCTGAACCTGATGCCCTGCGTGTTTCCGGTGCTGGCGATGAAGGCGATGGCGCTGGCCCGCCTGTCCGGAATGGCGGCGCGCGAGCAGCGGCTGTCCGCGGTGTTCTACACCGCCGGCATCCTGGTGGCGTTCGCCGCCCTCGGCGGCCTCACGCTCGGCCTGCGCGCCGCCGGCGCCTCGGTGTTGTGGGGCTTCCAGTTCCAGTCGCTGGCGGTGGTGGCCGGCACCTGCTGGCTGCTGTTCCTGGTCGGGCTGAACCTGATCGGCGCTTTCGAGGTCGGCGGCCGGCTGATGGGGGCGGGGCAGGGACTGGCCGGCCGCGGCGGCCATGCCGGGGATTTCGGCACCGGCCTGCTGGCGGTGCTGGTGGCGACACCGTGCAGCGCGCCCTACATGGCCGTCGCCGTGGCCGGGGCGCTGGAAGCGCCGGCGGCGATCGGCATGGTGGTGTTCCTGGTGATGGGGCTGGGCCTGGCGCTTCCATACCTGCTGTTCGCCTGCATCCCCAGGCTCGCCGACCTGCTGCCCAGGCCCGGCCCGTGGATGGAGGTGCTGAAGCAGGCGATGGCGTTCCTGATGTTCGGGGCCGTCGCCTGGCTGGTCTGGGTGGCGAGCCGTGAAGGCGGCTCGTCCGGCGTGCTGGCGGTGGCGGTCGGGCTGGTGCTGCTCGGCGCCGCCGGCTGGCTGTTCGGCCTGTCGCAGCGCCTGGCCTCCACCGCGGACGCGCATCACGGCGTGCGCGGCTCCCGCTTCGCCGGCTTCCTGGCGCTGGCCTTCCTGCTGGTGACGCTGGCGCTGCTGCCCGGCCTGTCGCGGCTCAAGCCCGGCGCGCAGGCCGCTGACACCGAGGCGGGCTGGGAAAGCTTTTCCGAAACCAGGCTCGCCGATCTCCGCCGGCAGGGCCGCCCGGTGCTGGTCGACATGAGCGCCGCCTGGTGCGTGAGCTGCCTGGTCAACGAACGCCTGGCGTTCCACAACCAGGCGGTCCTGCGCGCCTTCTCCAGCCGCGACGTCGCGCTGCTGAAAGGCGACTGGACGCTCTACGACGCCGGAATCACCCGCTTCCTGCGCGCCCACGGACGCGACGGGGTACCGTTCTACATTTATTACCCGTCTGGGCGCGACGGCACGGTATGGCCGCAGATCCTGACCCCGGACCTGGTGGTCCGGGAGATCGAGGGGTCGTCGGGACCGGGATGAGCGGTTGGCGCGGCGTCGAGGGACGCGCTCAGTAGCCGTTCGGCGTCGCCGGGCCGGATCCGGTGGACGCGGCGCCGCCGGGTGCCGCGGGAATGGTCGCCAGATCGCCGTTCGGCAGCCGCAGGAAGCCCGGCGGCGGGGACATCTGCGCCGCCGGCGGCTGTGCCGCCGGGGCGAGCTGGGTCGGCCCGTACGAGGTCGGCATCGCCTGTCCGGGCGGGGCGGTTCCGGGCGGCGGCGCGAGCTGAACCGGCGCGCCGACCGAATTCGGCAGCGTGCTGCCGGGGGCGGCTGGGCCGGACGGTCCTGCGCCCGGCGGCGCCAGAGATTGCTGCTCCACCGTGGCGCCGATCGGCGCGCCGGAGGCGTCGAGCAGCCAGTCACCGAGCGTGCGGCGAAGCTGGTATTCGAACTCGACGTTCATGTCGCTCATCATCTGGTTGGTGAGCGTGTAGAGCTGGCCCTTCAGCCCGTCATTGTCGGTGTCGGAGCCAGGCACGAACTGACGCGACACGTGCGCCTCGGCATAGCCGGTATGGCCGCCCTTGGCGCCGATGATGTCGATATGCGCGGCGAGCGTCCCGTCCAGCGTGCCGCCCGGTTGCCCGGTGATCGCCGCCTGGTCGATGGTGAACACGGCGGTGCCGGAACTGCCGGCGGCGACCAGACGGTCTTCGGCCATCTGCCGCATCGCCTGGTCGGGCGGGAACGGCGCCGAGCCGGCCAGGTCGGTTCCGCTGCCGCCGGCCGCGCCGGACGAGCCGGGCGGCGGAACCTGGTCCTCGATCCTGATGTCGCCGACATTGAGCCGCAGCTTGGTGAGGTAGGCATAGGTCGGCGGCTTGAAGCTGCCGGCCGTGGCGTCGGAGCCGCCGCCGCATCCGGACAGGCCGAGCAGCCCGGCCAGGGAGGCGGTGACCGCCAGGGCCGAGACGGTGCGAAGGGCGATGTTGCCCAAGGCGGGGGTGCGCGAGGCGGCGTGCGGGCGGGTGTGCATCAGGTGTTGCCGAGACCGAGCAGGCGCTGCCACCAGTTCGGCGGCGGCGCCGCGGTGGTGCGCGGCCTGGAGGCGGCCTCGTCGCGGGAGACGGCGTCGAACCTCGCGTCCGCGGAGAGCGTCGCCGGCTGCGCGCCGCCCTCGGCGTATGCCGGGGCGAGGCCGGCCTCGTGCGGCGCGACCGCATTGTCGTAGGACGCCGTCATCGGTACCGCATGCGGCGTCTCGGACAGCGGGGCCTCGAAGCTGGTCCTGGGTCCGTCCTCGTGCGGCCCGGCGGAGACCGGCGCGGCAGAGACCGGCGCGGCGGGCGCTGCATCGGCCAGCCCGTAGGGCAGCGCGCCCATCGACGGCACCACGTCGTGCTGCAGGTCGAGCGCTTCGGGGAGACTGACCACGCGATCGGTATTGGCGGCGTAATAGCAGATCAGTTGACGCACCAGCCCGTGCGCGTCGAATCTGTCCGGGGTGGCGGAGAACACCACGCTCGCCGAGGGCACGTAGAGCGGGCGATCCGGGTCGCCATCCGCTTCCAGCCGGTAGAACACGCGGCCGGTGGCGGCATCGAGATGGCGCTGCCAGCGATGCCCGGGCAGGTCGATGGTCTCCTGCGCCTGGTCGCGTCCGGCGGCGAGCGCGGTCTGGATCCAGCCGGTCGACAGCGCGGTGGCGCCGTTGCCGTATCCGGCCTCGAGCTCGGCGAGCGCTGCGAGCTGCACGCCGTCCGGCCGCGGCACCACCCGCATGATCGCCTCGCCCAGCAGCTCCGCCACCGTGCCGGGCAGCAACCCCTCGAACCGATGCGCCACCGCCGGGATCGACGCGTGCGGCGCCAGCACGCACTCCTCGTACAGCGAGCGCGCCACCGGTTCCATGGTCTCGAAGAACAGCGTCTTTTCCGGCGCCGGCAACCCGTGCACGGCATTGGCGCGGTAGTTCAGGGTCTCGTCATGCAGCCAGACCGCACTGGCGCCGGAGACGTGCTCCAGCTCGAGCACGTGCAGCGGCGGAACCCCGGTCTGCAGCCCGCGCGGCGTCCAGCCCTCGTTGAACTGGCTGATCGGCAGGTCGTTCATGGTGAGCGGGTACAGCGCGCCATCGGCGTCGGCGACCTGGTAGATGCCGTCGGTATGCGAGACTTGCCAAATCGGCACCCTGAACCTCCAGAAACGCGACCTGGCCTGAGGCTACAAAGCATGCCGTCCGCCAGCAAGGGACCGCCGCGCTTTCTCCGCGCCGGCTCAGGTCCGGGTGGCGAGCCCGGTGACCGTCTCGCGCGGGAAACGAAAGTCCAGCGCGCAGAACTCGCAGGTCATGACGATGTCGCCGCCGATCTGCATATGGTCGAGATCCTCGGCCGGGAAGCCTTCCAGGATGCCGGCCAGCCTGGCGCGCGAGCAGCGGCAGCCATAGGCCAGCGCGCGCGGGCGGTCGGCGGCGACTCCCTGCTCGTGGAACAGCCGGAACAGCACCTGCTCGGGCGGCAGGTCGTCCTCCAGAAGCTCGTCCTCGCCGAGCGTCGCCGCCAGCGCCAGCGCGTTGATCCAGGCCTCCTCGTCGGTGTCGGGGCGCGACAGCCGCGCCGCGTCGAGCACGTGATTGTCGAGCTCGCGCCCGGGCGCCAGCGCGTCGTCGATGCCGCCCTCGGTGGCGATCCGCTCCAGCACCAGCGCGCCGGCGCGCCAGCCGGACGCGGTGTTGCGGCAGGCCAGCCTGATCCAGCAGGCATGCTGTTCGCTGGTCTCGAAATAATGTCCGGCCATGGTCGACAGCGTGTCGCCCTCGATCGCCACGATGCCCTGGTGGCGGTCCATCCCCTCGCCCTGGTCGACGGTGAAGGCGAGATAGCCGTCGCCCAGCAGCGACCGCGCGGAGGGGGCGGCGTCGGCGTCGAGCGTCGCCGCCATGCGGTCGGGATCGGAGCGGGCGTGGAACCGCAGCGCGCCGGAGTCGGTGCAGTCGGCCAGCAGCATCGAGACCGGACCGTCGCCCTTGGCCTGCAGGCTGAACGAGCCCTGGAACTTGAGCGCCGAGGCCAGCCCGGCGACCAGCGCCAGCGCCTCGCCGGCGAGACGGGTCACCGGCGCCGGATTGTCGTGGCGCGACAGCAGCGCGTCGGCGAGCGGGCCGAGCCGCACCAGACGGCCGCGCACCGGCCGGCCGGGCAGGAAGAACGGGGTCACGCCGCGCGGCACGACGATGTCGGGAACGTCGGGGCGGTTCGAGTCGAGGAAGGCAGGGGTGTCGACCATGATTGTCCCAGATAGGGTGCGATCGCCCGGCGTGCCAGCATGGGCGGCCCCGGCGGCATGCCGGCGCGGCCGGTGGTTCAGACCCGGTCGGTGATCTCGGCTTCCAGCGCCTCCAGCCGGCGTTCCAGCGCGGCGAGCGTCGCGGTGCCGGGATCGAGCGTCTGCTGCAGGCCCTGCAGCAGCGCCGCCCGGCAGCGATCGTGGCTCGCATCCAGGTCGTTCGGCGCCCGCGCGCCGGCCAGGCAATCGAGATAGGCGTCGCGCAGCCGCGTCGTCGCCGGGTGCGGCGGCAGCGACGCGAAGATCTCCTCGACGCTGCCCTCGACCCACCCTGGGGTGGAGGGCGCGTCCTCGGTGGTCCCCGGGATCTGCGCCTGCTGGCCGACCGGCCGGTCCCGCATCACCGTCCCTCCCAATCCGGTCCGCCGAGCGCCCATGACAGCAGGCCCTTCTGCGCGTGCAGACGGTTCTCTGCCTCGTCGAACACCACCGACCAGCGCCCGTCGATCACCGCGTCGCTGACCTCCTCGCCGCGATGCGCCGGCAGGCAGTGCATGAACAGCGCGTCCGGCGCCGCCCGCTCCATCAGCGCGGTGTCGACGCGATAGGCCTCCAGGCGGGTATGCCGGTTCTCGGTCGGATCGTCCGACATGCTGACCCAGGTATCGGTCACCACGCAGGCCGCGCCGGCGACCGCCTCGTTCGGGTCGGAGACCAGCGCGATCCGCCCGGCGGCGCCGCCGGCGATCTCCCGCGCCGCCCAGTCCAGCACCGCGTCGGACGGCATCAGGTCCGGCGGTGTCGCCAGGTTGAGGGTGAAGCCGAACCGGATCGCCGCCTCGATCCAGCTCGCGGCGACATTGTTGCCGTCGCCGCACCAGGCGATCGTGCGGCCCGCGATCGGTCCCCGATGCTCCTCGAAGGTCATGATGTCGGCGAGCAACTGCACCGGATGCGACCGCGCGGTGAGGCCGTTGATCACCGGGATCCCGGCATGCGCGGCGAGCTCGTGCAGCTTGGCCGGGTCGTCGGTACGCAGCACCAGCCCGTCCAGGAACCGCGACAGCACGCGCGCCGTGTCGGCGATGGTCTCGCCACGGCCGAGCTGCATGTCGCGCGGGCTCAGCACCACCACCTCGCCGCCGAGCTGGCGCATCGCCACATCGAACGACACCCGGGTGCGGGTGGAGGGCTTCTCCATCATCAGCCCGAGCGTCAGACCGGCCAGCGGCCGCGGCGCCCGCGCGTCGCGCGGGACCGGTTTCAGGCGCCGGCCCGCCTCCAGGATGGCGCGCAGCAGGCCGGGCTCGAAATCGCGCAGGTCGAGGAAGTGGCGCGGCGCGTTCGCGGCAACGGCCGGCCGGTCGCGGATCGCGGCGCTCACGAGGCGGCCGCCTGCAGCCTGCGCGCCTCCTGGCGCCGCGGCCGGACACGCTCCGCCGCGCGCGACAGGCGCGCCGCCGCCTCGCGGCATTCCGCGTCGTCGACCACCAGGGGCGGCACCACCCGCAGCACGTCGTCGCCGGCGCCGACGGTGAGCAGGTGCTCCTGCAGCGCCGCCTGCTGGATCTCGGCCACCGGCACCCTGCATTTCAGTCCGAGCATCAGCCCGGGGGCGCTCTCGTGGCCGCGCACCGTCTCGAACACGTCCGGACGCTCCTCGACCAGCGCCTGCAGCGCCGCCTTCAGGGTGCGGCCGCGCGCGGCGACGTGATCGAGGAAACCTGGCTCCAGCACCACGTCCAGCACCGCGTTGCCGGCGGCGCAGGCCAGCGGATTGCCGCCGAAGGTGGTGCCGTGCGAGCCGGGGGTGAGATGTCGCGCGACCGCCTCGGTGGCCAGGATCGCGCCGAGCGGGAACCCGCCGCCAATCCCCTTCGCGGTCGAGACCACGTCGGGGCGGATCCCGGCCCATTCGTGCGCGAACAGCCTTCCGGTCCGGCCCATGCCGCACTGCACCTCGTCCAGCCCGAGCAGCAGGCCGTACTCGTCGCAGGCGGCGCGCAGCTCCTGCAGGAACCGCACCGTCGCCGCGTTGACCCCGCTCTCGCCCTGGATCGGCTCGATCATGATGCCGGCGGTATCCGGCCCGATCGCGTCGCGCACCGCGTTCATGTTGTTGAGCGGCACGTGGTCGAAACCGGGCGCCGGCTCGCCGAAGCCGGAGAGATACTTGGCGTTGCCGGTGGCCGACAGCATCGCCAGCGTGCGGCCGTGAAACGCGCCGTCGAAGCAGATGATCCGCGTGCGCTCCGCATGGCCGGTGGCGGCCTGGGCGCGGCGCATCATCTTGACCATGCCCTCGTTGGCCTCCGCCCCCGAGTTGCAGAAGAACACGCTGTCGGCGAACGACGCGTCGACCAGCCGCGCCGCCAGGCGCTCGGCCTGCGGCACCCGGTACAGGTTCGAGACGTGCATTACCCGGCCGGCCTGCGCGGCGATCGCGGCGACCAGCCTGGGGTGGTTGTGACCGAGCGAGGAGGTGGCGATGCCGGCGCCGAAATCGAGGAAACGTCGCTGGTCGACCGTATACAGCCAGGCGCCCTCGCCACGCTCGAAGGCGAGGTCGGCACGGTTGTAGGTCGGCATCAGCGGGGCGATCATGATCGGCTGGTCTCCTCGCGCGGAGCGTGTCCGCGAGGGCGTCGGATATGGAAACGATGGGTGGAGCGCGAGACTGCCGGTCGCGACGGACTCAAGTCAAACCGAGTTTATGCGTCCCGGGTCTGTGTGCCAGGTCTGTGTATCGCGGGGGGTGCGATCCCGCCGGACGGGTTATGTTGAAGGGTGTGATGACGGCGCGATGACCGACGACGCGAAACCGGGTGGGACGAAGGCCGGGCGTGCGCCCGGTCCGGGGGGCCCGGCGGCCTCTCGCCGGCAGCGCCCGGCCGGGCCGATACCGCCCGGCCCGGCGCCGCAGACGGCAAGCCTGCGCGAGGCGGCGCTGGCGCATCTGGCCAGGTTCGCCGCCACCAGGGCGGTGCTGGTCAGGGTGCTCGACCGCCGCATCTTGCGCTGGAGCCGCCGCGCGCTCGATTTCGGCGTCGATCCGGACCAGGTCGCCGCCCGGATGGCGGAGGCGAAACAGGCCGCGCGCGCGGTCGCCGCGGCGCTGGTCGCCGCCGGCGTGCTCGACGACGCGTCGTTCGCCGCGGCGCGCACCCGCTCGCTGTCGCGCGGCGGCCGGTCGCGACGGGCGATCGGCGCGCATCTCGCCCAGCGCGGCGTGGCGCCGGACCTGGTCGAGTCCGCGCTGGAGCAGGCGGCCGGCTCCGATCTCGCCTCGGCCCTGCTGCAGGCGCGGCGGCGCAGGATCGGCCCGTTCGGTCCGCCCGGCGCGCGCGACGATCCGGCCGCCCGGCAGAAGGCGCTCGGCGCCCTGGCGAGGGCCGGCTTCGATCGCGACACCGCTGAACGGGCGCTCGATGCCGACCCGGAGGAGGCCGAGCGCATCGTGCTCGCCCGCCATGCGCTCTGAGACGGCCGGGCCAGCCGGTGGGCGGCCACGATCAATCAGCGCTTGCATGGTGCGGCGGACGGTTCCATGTCGTAACCGCGCGCAGCGGGTGGTCGCAGGGCGCATGAACCGCGCGCGAGCAGCGGGAATGAGGATGTCATGGGTAGCTTGAGCATCTGGCACTGGCTGATCGTACTGGCCGTCGTGCTTGTCCTGTTCGGTGGAAGCAGCAAGATCAGTAACCTGATGGGCGACTTCGCAAAGGGCATCAAGTCGTTCAAGAAGAACATGGGCGAGGACGAGTCCATGGAGCACGGGCCGAACCAGCCGGGTGCCCCGGTCCCCCCCCTGGTCGGCCAGCAGTCCGCCTACCAGAACCCGTCCTATCCGCCGCAGCCGGCCGCCCAGCCGACCTACGGCCAGCCCAACCCGCAGGCGGCGCCGCCGGTCGAGCCGGCGCGCCATCCGAGCTGAGCGCCGGCCGGGACGGTGTCCCGGCCCCCTCCTTCTCTGACGCGCCGCGGGCGCGACTGGACCCTGCGACGATGAGCCTGCTGACCGTCTATGACGAATCGACCCCCGGAACGCCCCTGCTCACCGCGCAGGACGCCCCGACCATCGCCCGCGAGCTCGCCGCCATCGGCGTCCGGTTCGAGCGCTGGGAGTCGCCGGTGACGCTCGCCGACGATGCCGATTCCGACGCCGTGCTGGCCGCCTACCGTCCCTATCTCGACCGGCTGATGGGGGAGAGCGGTGCCGGCACCGCCGACGTGATCCGCATCGACGCCGACACCCCGAACAAGCCGGCGCTGCGGGCCAGGTTCCTGTCCGAGCATACCCACAGCGAGGACGAGGTGCGGTTCTTCGTGCGCGGTGAGGGCAGCTTCATCCTGCATGTCGAGGGCCGGGTGTACGACGCGCACTGCACCCGGGGCGACCTGATCTCGGTGCCGACCGGCATCAGGCACTGGTTCGATGCCGGCGAGAACCCGGACGTGACCGCGCTGCGCGTCTTCACCGACACCACCGGCTGGGTCGCGCACTATACCGGCGACCCGATCGCCGAGCGGTTCCCGGCCCGCTTCGCGCTCTGATGCCGACACCGGGGCTGGTGCTCACCGATATCGAGGGCACCACGACGCCGATCGCCTTCGTGCATCGGGTGCTGTTCCCGCATGCCCGCGCCGCCCTGCCGGCGCTGGTCGGCAGGCGGTCCGAGGAGAAGCCGGTCGCCGATGCTCTGGCCGAGATCGCCCGCCGCGCGCCCGGCGCCGATCCGCTGACGCAGTTGCTGTCCTGGATGGACCAGGACGCCAAGATCACCCCGCTGAAGACGCTGCAGGGCCTGACCTGGCGCGACGGCTACGAATCCGGCCTGCTCAAGGGCGAGTTCTATCCCGACGTGCCGCCTGCCCTGCGGCGCTGGCGCGCGGGCGGTGTCAGGCTCGCGGTCTACTCCTCCGGCTCCGAGGAAGCGCAGCGCCTCATCTTCGGCCACGGTCCGGATGGCGATCTCTCGCCGCTGTTCGACGGCTTCTTCGACACCGGGATCGGCGCCAAGCGCGAGGCGCAGAGCTACCGCGCCATCGCCCGCGCGCTCGATCTGCCGGCGGGCGACATCCTGTTCCTGTCCGACGTCGAGGCGGAGCTGGATGCGGCCGCGTCGGCCGGGCTGCTGACCTGCCAGCTTGTGCGCGCCGAGGACGGAACCGTCGCCGGCACGCACCATCCGGTCGCCGAGACCTTCGACCGGGTCGCGGCGCGGTTCGGTCTGCCGGAGGCGGACCGCGCATGACCGCGCTGCACACCGACTGGCGGGCGGTGCCGCAGGCCGCGCGCGGCGTGATCCTGGCGCTGGGCAATTTCGACGGCGTCCATCGTGGCCATGCGCATCTGCTGCGCGCGCTGCATGCCGCGCGCCCCGACCGCGCGCTCGGCGTGCTGACCTTCGAGCCGCACCCGCGCGAGCTGTTCCGCCCCGACGACGCGCCGTTCCGACTGACCCTGTCCGGAGAACGGCGCGACGCGCTGCACGCGCTCGGCGTCGCGCACGTGTTCGAGATCCCGTTCGACCGCGCCTTCTCCGAGCTGCCGGCGGAGCGGTTCGTCGCCGACGTGCTGGCCGGCGGGATCGGCGCCGTGCATCTCGCCTGCGGCGCCGACTTCGCCTACGGCCATCGTCGCGGCGGCGACGTGCGCACCCTGGCCACGCAGGCCGAGGCGCTCGGCATCGGCCTGACGGTGGTGCCGGCGCTGGCCGATGCCGGCGGCCCGTTCTCCTCGACCCGGATCCGTCGCGCGCTGCTGGACGGCTATCCGGAACGCGCCACGGAAGAGCTCGGCCGTCCCTGGGCGGTGCGGGGCGCGGTCTGCCACGGCGACAAGCGCGGCCGCCTGCTCGGCTTCCCGACCGCCAACATCCGTCTCGGCCGCCATCTCGAGCCGGCGCGCGGCGTCTATGCGGTGACGGTCCGGCTGCCGGACGGCGCGCTGCGGTCCGGCGTCGCCAATATCGGCCGCCGCCCCACCGTCGCCGACACGCTGGAGAGCCGGCTCGAGGTCAACCTGTTCGATTTCGACGGCGATCTCTACGGCCAGGAACTGTCGGTCTCGCTGCACACGCTGCTGCGCGCCGAGCGCAAGTTCGACGGTCTGGACGCGCTGAAGGCGCAGATCGCGCTCGACGCCGCCTGGGCACGCGACTACCTGCGCGACCGCTGAGATCGTGACGCCGCACGATCCGGGTCCGATGGCGTGCCGGTCGCCCGAGAGTCCGATGGCGTGCTGGTCGCACGACGATCCGATGGCGTGCTGGTCGCACGACGATCCGATGGCGTGCTGGTCGCACGACGAGACATTCCTCTCCGAGTGCCTGGACCGTGCCCGCCGCGTCGATCTGGTCACGATCGACGTGTTCGACACCGCGCTGACCCGCCTGTTCGACAGCCCGGCCGACCTGTTCGCCGCGGTCGAGCGCACGCTGGCGGCACGGATCGGCGACGACGCCAGCGGCTTCGCCCTGGCGCGGGAGGATGCCGAACGCGCCGCCAGGATCGCCGCCCGCGACCTGCGCGACGCCGACGAGATCACCTACGAGGCGATCCTGGACCGGCTGCCGGCGCATCTGCCGCGCCTGGCGGCGCATCGCCAGACCGTCCGGGAGGTCGAGTTCGCCGCCGAGGCGGCCACGCTGCGCGCGGTGCCGGACCTGCGGGAGCTGACCCGCCGCCTGGCCGATGCCGGAATCGCCTGCGCCTTCGTCTCCGACATGTATCTCCCGGCCGGCTTCCTCGCCGAGCGCCTGTCGGCCTGCGGCTTCTCCGGCTGGACGGCGCTGCACGTCTCGTCCGAGACCGGCGCCACCAAGGCCACCGGCCGGCAATGGGCGGTGGTGCGGGCGCATCATCCCGGCGCCGCCATCCTGCATGTCGGCGACGACCAGCATGCCGACATCGACCTGCCGCGCCGCCACGGCATCGAGACCATGCTCTATGCCCGCGCCCGCTCCGCCCGCCGCTTCGGCCTGCCCTTCACGCCCGCCGTGCTGCCCTTCTCGATCGCGCGGCGCGACCAGGTGCTGCGCGCCCGTGCCGATCCCGCCGCGATCGAGGACGAACCGGCCTTCTGGACCGGGCTCGGCCGCACCCTGGGCGGCATCCTGCTCGCCGGCTTCGTCCGCTGGCTCGAAACCCAGGTGGCGCGTCACCGCGTCTCGGCGCTGTATTTCAGCGCCCGCGACGGCTGGCTGACCCGCCAGGCCTGGCAGGCCTCCGGCGCGCCGGCCCGCACCGGCATCGCCGACCATTACCTGCATGTCGCCCGGCGCCCGTTGAATCTGGCGCGCGGCTATCTCACCGGCGCGCCGGACCGGCTCGACCAGGCCCTGCTCGGCTTCCTGGCCGGCAGCGACGGCGGCGTGACGGTGCGGGCGGCGCTGCGGCGGGCCGGGCTGGAGGGCATACCGGCGCTCGAGGCCGACCTGGTCGCCGGCTTCGGCAGCCTCGATTCCAGGCTGGTCTGGCCGGACGGCACCGGCCGTTTCGAGCACATCCTGCAGGCGCATGCCGCCGCCGTCCACGGCGCCCTGGCGCACGAGCACGCCGCGCTGATCGGCTATCTGCGCCAGGAAGGCCTGCTTACAGGTGCAGGCACGCTCGGGCTGGTCGATCTCGGCTGGCACGCCTCGATGCAGCGTTCGCTGCGCACCCTGATCGACGCCGAACGGCCGGTGGACGACCCGGTGGCGCTGCACGGTTTCTATTACGGGCTCTGGCCGCCGGCGATGGGCAACCGCTACGCCGCCGGCCCGGCCGATGCCGCCTTCGCCTCGGATTTCCGCGCCGCCGAGAGCCAGAGCGCGGTGCATGACGCGGTGGAGATCCTCGAGGAGCTGCATACCGCGCCGCACGGCACCGTGCTGTCCTATCGCAAGGAAGGCGAGCGCTGGACCCCGATCCTGGCCGACAGCCCCGCCGAGCTGGCGCAGCACGCGCGCGCGACGCGGCATTTCCAGGCCGGCGCGATCGAGACCCTGACCGAGCTGTTCGCCACCGGACGCTGCGGCACGCTGCGGCTGGACGACATCACCCCGGAGGTGGTCCGGGCCACGCTCGGCGCCATCAGCCTGTCGCCGCAGCAAGACGAGCTGGCGCATCTCGGCGGCCTCGGCCATTGCGGCACCTTCGACCATACCCGCTTCGAGACCCTGATTCCGGACGGCCTGCCGGACGACGCCGAATCCCGCACCCTGGCGCTGATGCGCGCCGGCTGGCGCAGCGGCACGGTGATGCGCTGGGTGGAACGCGCGTCGCCGGAACAGTCCGCGCCGCTGCGCGCCTGGATCCGCCACATGATGCCGCATTACGGCGAGCGGGTGATGCGCCGGTTCGGCTAGGCCGGCGACCAGGCCCGATCGTCCCGGTCCCGCCGCGGCCGTGGACCCGCATTTCGCGACCGCCTATGCAGACGCCATGCAAGAGCCCGCTTATCCGAACAGCCTGGCCAGCCTGACCGACGCCGCCACCCAGGGCGGTGCCCGCGTCGCGATCCTGATGCGCACCCGCGACCGTCCGGTGCTGCTGGCCCGGGCGCTGGCCAGCGTGCTGTCGCAGACCCACCAGGACTGGCACCTGCTGCTGGTCAACGATGGCGGCGACCCGGTGCCGCTCGACCGTCTGGTCGCGCGCCACGAGACCGGGTTCCAGGGCCGCATCAGCGTGCTGCACCGGCCGGAGAGCCAGGGCATGGAAGCCGCCTCCAACGCGGCGCTCGACCTGGCCGTCGGCAAAGGCCGGTTCCAGTCCGTCGTCGTGCATGACGACGACGATAGCTGGCACCCGGAGTTCCTGGCCCGCACCACCGCCTGGCTCGACGCGCCGGAGCATCGCGCCTTCGCCGCGGTGATGACCCATTGGATGGTGGTCCGCGAGCGCATGGATGCCGACGGGGTGGTCGAGGACGGCCGCGACTGGTCGTTCTTCGACATGCCGGTGCTGCACTATGCGTCGATCCTGCAGCGCAACCGCTTCCCGCCGATCTGCCTGCTGGTGCGCTGGAGCGTGGTTGAGGCGGCGGGCCGGTTCAACGCGGCGCTGCCGGTGCTGGGCGACTGGGACTACACGCTCCGCATCATGGCGATCGGCGATATCGGCGTGCTGCCGGAGCGCCTGGCCTGCTACCATCATCGCGATCCCGGGACCCTGCCGGACTATCTCAACACCGCGGCACCCGGCCGCCACGAGACCCAGCTCGCGCTCTACCGCAACGCCAGGCTGCGCGCGCTGGCGCAGCGCGATCCCGCCATGCTGCCGCTCGCCGGCGAGCTCGGCGTGCAGGCCGAGCGCTATCACGAGCAGGCCGAGCTGCAGCACACCAAGATCCTGGCCAATCTCGACCGCAACGGCCTGTGGGGCCATGCGCGTCACGAGGACCTGCAGCATCGGCTGGTCCGGGTCGAAGCGGCGCTGGCGCGGATCGAGACCGCGCTGGCTGCGTCCCTCGCGCGGGCGCCGCTCTGGCGCCGCCTCGCCAGGCGCGCGATTGACCGGCTGCGCCGTCCCTCCGCATAACCTGCGACGCCCCCGCTTCGGCCCGAAAAGAACCAGAATGACCGAGACCGACTACCGCGACACCGTGTTCCTGCCACGCACCGGCTTCCCGATGCGCGGCGAGCTGCCCAAGCGCGAACCGGCGATCCTGGCGCGCTGGCAGGAGATGGGCCTCGATGCGCAGATCGACGCGGCGGCGGCAGGGCGGCCGAGCTTCACCCTGCATGACGGCCCGCCCTACGCCAACGGCCACCTGCATAACGGCCACGCGCTGAACAAGATTCTGAAGGACGTCATCAACCGCGCGCACCGCATGAGCGGCTTTTCGGTGCGCTACGTGCCGGGCTGGGACTGCCACGGCCTGCCGATCGAGTGGAAGATCGAGGAACAGTACCGCAAGGCCCGGCAGGACAAGGACCAGGTGCCGGTGCTGCAGTTCCGCGCCGAGTGCCGCGCCTACGCGCAGACCTGGCTCGACATCCAGGCCGAGGAGTTCCGCCGTCTCGGCGTGCAGGGCGACTGGGCGGGCCGCTACGCGACGATGGATTTCGCCTCCGAGGCGGCGATCGCCGCGGAGATCGGCAGATTCCTGGAGAACGGCACGCTGTATCGCGGCCTGCGCCCGGTGATGTGGAGCCCGGTCGAGAAGACCGCGCTGGCCGAGGCCGAGATCGAATATCACGACCATACCAGCACCACGATCTGGGTTGCCTTCCCGGTGGTGCACGACCCCACCCCGGGTCGCGGGCTGGACGGCGTCTCGCTGGTGATCTGGACCACCACCCCCTGGACCATCCCCGGCAACCGGGCGATCGCGTTCGGCCCGGACATCACCTACGCCGTGCTGCGCGTCGACACCGTCGACGACGGCGCCGCGGTGCAGCCGGGTGCGAAGCTGCTGGTCGCGGAGAGCCTGATCGACGCGTTCGCCGAGCGCGCCGGCATCACCGGCCATCACGTGCTCTACACCCTGCCGGGCGCGGCCCTGGAAGGCGGCGTCTGCGCCCATCCGCTGCGCGGCGTCGCGGCCTACCAGGGCGGCTACGATCACGACGTGCCGCTGCTCGGCGGCGATTTCGTCACCACCGACGCCGGCACCGGCCTGGTGCACATGGCGCCGGCGCACGGCGAGGACGATTTCGCGCTCTCCGTCGCGCACGGCATCGCCGTGCCGGAGACGGTCGAGGGCGACGGCCGCTACGCCGCCTGGGTGCCGGGCTTCGCCGGCGTGCATGTGTTCCAGGCCGCCGAGCCGGTCTGCGCCGCGCTGGCCGAGGCGATGCAGGCCTCGATGGCGCAGGGCGACGTCGCCTCGGGCCTGCTGGCGCGCAGCCAGATCGTGCATTCCTATCCGCATAGCTGGCGCTCGCGCGCGCCGGTGATCTTCCGCGCCACGCCGCAATGGTTCATCCGCATGGACGATGCGGATGGCGGCGGCATCCGCGGCCGCGCGCTCGCCGCGCTGGACGACGTCAGCTTCGTGCCGCCGCAGGCGCGCAACCGGCTGACCGCGATGATCGCCGGCCGGCCGGACTGGTGCATCAGCCGGCAGCGCGCCTGGGGCGTGCCGATCGCGGTGTTCGTCGAGAAGCAGTCCGGCGCGGTGCTGCGCGACCCTTCCATCATGGCCCGCGTGGTCGCGGCGTTCCGCGAGGAGGGCGCCGATGCCTGGTACGCCTCGCCGCCGTCGCGCTTCCTCGGCCCGGACCGCGATCCCGACGCCTACGAGCAGGTGTTCGACATCGTCGATGTCTGGTTCGAGAGCGGCTCGACCCACGCCTTCGTGCTCGGCGCGGAGGGCGGGTGCGGCCTGCCCAGGCCGGCCGATCTCTATCTCGAAGGCTCCGACCAGCATCGCGGCTGGTTCCAGTCCAGCCTGCTGGAGAGCGTCGGCTCGCGCGGGGTGGCGCCGTTCCGCGCGCTGGTGACCAACGGCTTCGTGCTCGACGAGCAGGGCCGCAAGATGAGCAAGTCGCTGGGCAACGTGATCGCGCCAAAGGCGACCTGCGACACGCTCGGCGCCGACATCCTGCGGCTCTGGGTGATGAATGCCGACACCAACGAGGATCTGCGGATCGGCCCGGAGATCCTCAAGCAGCAGGGCGAGCTGTATCGCCGCCTGCGCAACACGCTGCGCTGGCTGCTCGGCGCGCTCGACGGTTTCTCCGACGCCGAGATCGTGCCGCTATCCGAGATGCCGGAGCTCGAACGCTGGGTGCTGCACCGCCTGTCCGAGCTCAACCTGCTGATCGCCCGCGCGGTCGAGACCCACGAATGGGTCGGCGTGTATCCGGCCCTGCATCATTTCTGCGCCGCCGACCTGTCCGCATTCTATTTCGACGTGCGCAAGGACGCGCTCTATTGCGACGCGCCGGACAGTCTGCGCCGTCGCGCCGCGCGCACCGTGCTCGACCATCTGCACCGCGCCCTGACCTGCTGGCTGGCGCCGGTGCTGGTGTTCACCGCCGAGGAGGCCTGGACCGCGCGCTTCGGCGAACAGACCAGCGTGCATCTGCAGGATTTCCCGGCGATCCCGGTCGACTGGCACGATCCCGCGCTGGCCGAGCGCTGGATCAGGCTGCGCGCGGTGCGCCGCCTGATCACCACCGCGATCGAGGCCGCGCGACGCGACGGCGTGGTCGGCTCGTCGCTGCAGGCCTCGCTGCTGCTGACCCTGTCGGAGAGCGAGGCCGCCAGTTTCGGCGACGTCGACTGGGAAGACCTCGCCATCGTGTCCCGTGCCGAGATCGCCATCGATCCCGGCGCCGCCTCGGTGTTCGTCGATGCGACCGGCGAGGTCGCAGGGGATGTCACGACCGATCCTGGCAATGGATCGTCCGGCGGCGCGCACCCGGCGCCGACCATCACCGTCGCGCCGGGCGAGAAATGCGCCCGCTGCTGGCGGGTGCTCGAGGAGGTCGGCGGCAACGCGGCGCATCCCGCGCTCTGCCTGCGCTGCGCGTCCGTGCTGGCCTGAGCGTCATGACCCGCATCATGCGCTCCGGGCTGCTGCTCGGCCTGGTCGTGCTGGTCGCCGACCAGGCCAGCAAGCACTGGATCCTGACCGGTCTGGATCTGCCGGCGCGCCGTTTCGTGCGCGTCCTGCCGGTGCTCGATTTCGAGATGGTCTGGAACCATGCCGTCACGTTCGGCCTGGGCAGCGGCGCCGGCAGCGCCGGCAGGGTGCTGTTCAGCGTCGTCGCGCTGGCGGTCGTGGCCGGCCTGCTGGTCTGGATGCGCCGTACTCCCAAGCTGACGGTGGGGCTGGCGCTCGGCGCCATCGCCGGCGGCGCGATCGGCAACGTCATCGACCGCATCCGCTTCGGCGCGGTGGTCGATTTCATCCACGCGCACTGGGGCAGCCTGTCCTGGAACTACATCTTCAACCTCGCCGACGCCGCCATCGTCTGCGGCGTGATCGTGCTGCTGCTCGACAGCCTGTTCGAGCGCAAGCCGGCGCGGTCGCCGCGATAGGCTTAGCGGCTCAGGGCCGCTGTTCCAGCAGCCAGCGCAGCGACGTCGCCAGACGCGCGGTTCCGTCGCTCTCGAACCATCGTCCATGCGCGAACACCACCCGCTCCGGCCGGCAGGCCAGCAGGCGTTCCGCCGCCAGGCGCGCATCCCAGAGCCGGCGCCGGAACAGCGCCCGCACATAGGGCGGTGGCATCCCGTCCGGCGCCACGCTGCCGAACGCCCGCGCCAGCGGACGCAGCAGCACCGGCAGCCTGGCCGGCTCCAGGTTCAGCACCAGGTCGGTCAGCACCAGGGTCCGCGACGGGGCGTGAAACAACGCCATTTCGCGGAACCCGAAACCGCCCGGCACCTCGATCGGCGTGATCGCGCCGCGCCAGGCCTCCGGCGCGTCCTGGGTCAGATCGTGGTCGAACCGGACACCGCTCCTGCGCACCCGCGCCCGACGCCGCAGCCCCGGCGCCGCCCAGGCGATCGCGTCCGGCAGCACCGCCTGCCAGTCCCGCACGAACATCCAGTGCGCGCCGTTCGGCGCCACCAGATGCCGGATCGGCCCGAGGCAAGCGAGCGCCGCATGCAGCGTCGCGGTGCGCCGGGTCGGCGAATGCAGCACCAGCTCGCCGTTCGGCAGGCGCAGCACCGTCATCCGCGCCGGGATCACCCGGCCGATCGGGCCCGGCAGCAGGCTGTCCACCACGAACACGTCGCGGGCGATCTGTTTCGGGACGTCGAGCGGCGCATAGCCGACACCGCCGGCGTCATCGTCGGGCAGGGCGGTTGTGGATCGCATGCGCGCCTCCTGGACAATCCGACCGGTAACGCGCCCGGACCGGCCCGGGTGCCGTCTCGCTTTCGCGCGATCGGTCGAACGATCGCCGTCCTGCGCGGTTATCGCCAGCCTCACCGATACGCTGGAGCGCCCTATGCCGCATGTCCCGACCCTCAGCCTGAACCAGGGCGGCGCGATCCCGCAGCTCGGCTATGGCGTGTTCAAGGTCGATCCCGCCGAGGCGGAGAAGGCGGTCGGGCTGGCGCTCGAGGCCGGCTACCGCTCGATCGACACCGCCGCCTATTACCGCAACGAGGAGGGGGTGGGAGCGGCGATCGCCCGTTCCGCCGTGCCGCGCGAGCAGATCTTCGTCACCACCAAGCTGTGGAACGACGACCAGGGCACCGACAGCGCGCTGCGCGCCTTCGAGAGCAGCCTGGCGAAGCTCGGGCTGGAGACGGTCGACCTCTATCTGATCCACTGGCCGAAGCCGGCGCAGGACAAGTACGTCGAGAGCTGGCGGGTGCTGGAAAAGATCGCCCAGGAGGGACGCGCCAGGGCGATCGGCGTGTCGAACTTCTCGATCGCCCACCTGACCCGGCTGATGGACGAGACCGCGATCGTGCCGGCGGTCAACCAGATCGAGCTGCATCCTGGGCTGCCGCAGGACGCGCTGCTCGCGTTCCACCAGAAGCACGGCATCGTCACCGAGGCCTGGAGCCCGCTGGCGCGGGGCGAGCTGGACCAGCCGGAGATCTTGCGGCTCGCCGACAAGCACGGCCGCACCCCGGCGCAGATCGTGCTGCGCTGGCACATGCAGCGCGGCGTGGTGGCGATCCCGAAATCGGTCACCCCGTCGCGGATCGCAGAGAACATCGACATTTTCGGCTTCGCGCTCGACGAGGACGACATGAGCGCGATGCGCAGCCTCGACACTGGCCGTCGCATCGGCCCCGATCCGGAGAAATTCTGAGCCGCTCGATACGACCCCGGACCCGTGCTTGCCGCGCGTCCGGTTCCATCCTAGAGAGGCGGCATGTCCGATCTCACCTCCCGTCTGGTCCTTCTGGCCGCCCTGTCCATTGGCGGTGTGTCCCTCGCCGCCTGCAGCGGGGAAGAGATCGAGCGCGATTTCGGCCTCTCCCGCACTGCCCCGGACGAATTCACCGTCACCACCCGCGCGCCGCTGTCGATGCCGACCAGTGCCGACCTGAACAAGCCGGTCCCTGGCGCGGAGCGGCCGCAGGAGCAGAGTTCGCAGACCCAGGCGCTCGAGACGCTGGCGCCGGACGTGGCGCTGCGCGGCGCCGGTGGCGACACCAGCGCGGGACAGCAGGCGCTCGTCGCCGATGCCGCGCAATCCAGCGCCCAGGCGCCGACCGGCGGCGCGCTCGACCATCCGAGCCAGGGCTTCGTCAACGAGCTGATGTTCTGGCAGGGCGGCAAGGCCGGCGAGATCGTCGACGCCAACGCCGAGCGGCAGCGTCTGCAGGAGAACGCCGCCCTGGGCCGCAGCCCGACGGTCGGCGCCACGCCGACCGTGAAGGTCAGCAAGCCCGGCTTCTTCGAGCGCCTGTTCTAGGACACGCATGCTCCAGGACACGCGTGCTCTAGGATACGCGTGCTCTGGGGCCCGCGTCTTCCAGGACGCGCCACGGGGGGTGCGCTTGGCCGGCGATCCGGCGGAGGTGCATCCCGAAGCGTTGACGGGCATGATGCCGCCTTGTTGAGCCGGAGCGTGCCATGGCGGCGATTCGCCGGCTGTCGGAGCGGATCGTCAACCGGATTGCCGCCGGCGAGGTGATCGAGCGTCCGGCCGCCGCGGTCAAGGAACTGGTCGAGAACGCCATCGATGCCGGGGCAGGTCGTATCCGCGTCTCGCTGGCCGGCGGCGGCATCGACCGTATAGAGGTCAGCGACGACGGGATCGGCATGTCGGCCGAGGATCTGGCACTGGCGGTCGAACGGCACTGCACCTCCAAGCTTTCCGACGAGACCCTGGTCGCCATCGCCACGCTCGGCTTTCGCGGCGAGGCGCTGCCCAGCATCGGCGCGGCGGCGCGGCTGTGCCTGACGTCGCGACCCAGGGATGGCGAGGCCTGGCGGCTTCGTGTCGAGGGCGGAGTGCTGTCGCCGGCGGTGCCCTGCGCCGGGCCACCCGGCACCCAGGTGCTGGTCGAGGATCTGTTCTTCGCCACGCCCGCCAGGCGCAAATTCCTGAAATCGCCACGCGTCGAGGCTGGCCACGCCGAGATCGCGGTGCGGCGCCTGGCCCTGGCCACACCGCAGGTCGCGTTCCGAATGGAGATCGAGGGCAGGGTGGTGCTCGACCTGCCGTCGCAGGATCGCGCCGCGCGCGTGCTGGCGATCCTGTCCGACGAAGGCGGCGAGAGCGTGCCGCAAGGTCTGCTCGCCCTGGACGGCGCCCGTGACGGCGCGTCGCTGCGAGGCTTCGCCTGCGGTCCGGCCGTGCATCGCGGTACCGTCAACGGCCAGTTCCTGGTGGTGAACGGGCGTCCGGTCGCCGATCCGGTGCTGCGCACCGCCGTGCGCGTCGCCTACCGCCAGGTGCTGGAACAGGGCCGTCACGCGGTGGTGGCGCTGTTCCTGGACATCCCGCCCGACCGGCTCGACGTCAACGTGCACCCCGCCAAGACCGAGCTGCGCTTCGCCGACCCGGCTTCGATCAGGGCGCTGGTGATCGGGTCGCTGGGACGCGCTTTGTCCGGCGGCGCCGGCGCGGTCGGGGTCAGCCCGACCTCGCTGACGCAGCGCCGCGCTGGAGCGGCGATCTGGTATCCGCCGGAGCCGCCCGTCGCCCCCGCCCGCCCGGCCTTCCAGCACGCGGCGACCGGCCACGGTTTCGCGGAGACCGGTCTGGCGCTGTCGGACCGCCCCTCCGTCCGCACGTCCGACGCGCCACCGCCCGGCCGCCAGGACGAGGCGGCGCACCCGTTGGGCGCCGCGGTCGCCCAGGTGCTCGACACCTACGTCATCGCCGTCGCCGGCGACGGCAGCCTGGTGCTGGTCGACCAGCATGCCGCGCACGAGCGGCTGACACATGAACGCCTGCGCGCGCAGTATCTGGACGGCACCGTCCGCGCGCAGCGTCTGCTGCTGCCGGAGGTGGTCGACCTTCCGGCGCGTCAGGCCGCTCGGCTGCTCGATCATGCCGACAGCCTGTCCGCGTTCGGCCTCGAGATCGAGCCGTTCGGCGGCGGTGCGGTGCTGCTGCGGGCGGTGCCGGCGCTGCTCGGCAATCCCGATCCTCTGGCGCTGCTGCGCGACCTGGCGGAGGAGCTGTCCGACGACGATCTCGCCTCGCCCGAACAGGCGCGCACCCTGGACGGTCGTCTCGACGCGGTGATCGCCCGCATGGCCTGCCATGGCAGCATCCGTGCCGGCCGGACACTGAACGCCGCCGAGATGGACCAACTGCTGCGGCAGATGGAAGCCACGCCGCGCGCCGCCACCTGCAGCCATGGCCGTCCGACCTACCTGAAGCTGAGCCGCGCGGAGATCGAGCGTCTGTTCGGCCGGCGCTGAGCGACCCGTTTCGCTCGCGCCGGGTTTCAGCGCCATCCGGTCACCGTGACGCCGCCGGCGCCTTGCGTCAGGGACAGGTCGGTCAGCCCGTCCAGCGTGACCCGGCTGTCGTCGAACGACAGGATCGTGCTGCCGTTCTGGATCGAGAGACCGACCGCGGCCGGATCGGACACGCCGGCGAGCACCAGGCGGTCGGTGCGCGAGTCGAAATCATGCAGCGTCGTGTTGGTCTGTCCGGTCATGGACGCCAGGATGCTGGCTGCGCCGTCCCCGGCCAGGAACGCTTCGAGGATGCCGGCCTGGTTGTCGAGCGTCGCCGCTTCCGTGCCGCCCCAGTAGCGCGACACCCCGCCCTGGATGAAGGCCTGGATCGTGCCGGAGGAGTCGCCCGCCGCGACCGATGCGACGATGGTGTCGGACCCGGCGCCGGTCCAGATCGTCTGCGCCGTCCTGCCGCCGAAGATGGTCGCCGCTACCGCCGGATCCGCCCCGCTGACGATAGTCTGCGATCCGGCCTCGTCGTGGCTGGCGATCACCGTCAGCCGGCCGGGACCGCCGAAGATCGTCTGGGTGCCGCTGCCGGCCCCGACCTGCAGGCTGGCCTGGCCGACCAGGCTGGCGGTCAGGGTCTCGGCGCCGCCCCAGATCGTGGCGCTGCCCTGCGCGGCGAGCAGCGTCGCCGATCCCGGCTGCGCACCGCCCAGTACCGTCAGCGCGCCGCCCAGCGCGTCGAGCTGCGCGGTCTCGCCCGCGAGCCGGACCAGGGTCGAGGAGCCCGGCTGCACCAGCACCGACAGCGACCCCGAACCGTCGGCCGAGACGACGGCATCGCTGCCCCCGGTCCAGAGCGTCTGGCCGCCGCCGCCGCCGGACAGCGTCACCTGCGCGCCGTTCTGCGGATCCGTCGGCGCAGAGGTCGCCGGCGCGCCGACCACCAACTGCGTGCCGGCGCCGGACTGGGTGACGCTGGCCCGGTGTCCGTTCAGGAACACGATCTGGCTGCCGTCGCCATTCTGGTCGATCGCCGCGCCGTCTGCCTGCAGTACGATCTGGCCGCTGCCGGCGGCGAAGGTCGCGTTCGTCCCGGACAGGGTCGCATCCGCCGCCCCCTGCAGCGACACCACCACCGCCTCACCCTCCAGCGACACCGCAGCCCGGCCCAGCACCAGGCCGGAGACGCGATCGCCGTCCGCGCTTCCCTGCACCGACAGGCTGTCGAACACACCGGATGCGTCCAGCGTCGCGGTGCCATCGATCGCGAGCATGCCAGGCACGGCGGCGCCGGGCGCACCAAGGGCGGGCGCGGCGATGGTGGTCGCCGCGGCGCTCCTCACGGTCAGCGATGAGCCCAGCCCATGCAGGGTCGCGGTCTGCCGATCGCCGACCAGCACCGTATCGTCGCCATGCCCGGTGAAGGTCTGCGCGCCGGCCGCGCCGGAGAGCGCCACGGTGTCGACGCTGCCCGAGAGCGTGCCGACGATGCCGGCATCCTCGGTCTCGGCATAGGCGCCGGCATCGATCGACTGCACCGTGCCGGCCGCCTCGTCGGCGGAGACGGTGACGGCGTCGTCCCGCGTGACCAGCGGATGCGCGACGTCGAGCGTCAGCGAGGCGGGATCGGCGCCGTCGCCGCCGCCGGTTTCCACCCCGGCATAGAGGCTGCCCAGCGACCAGCGCGACAGATCGAGATAGGCCGACGCCATCGCCGGGTTCTGCGCCGCCATCGCCCGGACCATGCGCAGCAGCGCCTGGTTCAGGTCGATCGACACCGTATGCAGCGGGCCCGCGTCGCCGGCGAAGGCCAGATAGTCGGCGCTCTCGTCGGCGACCGTTTCGCCATCCGGAGCGATCGTCTGCGACGAGACGTTGTAGATCTGCTGATAGGTGTCGTTCGCGGTGATGGTGCTGAACGGGCCGGGCGCGCCGCGGAAATCGGTCAGCGGCACCTGCAGGAACAGCTCGGTCTGCGGCAGTCGTGGGTCGTAGGACGGGTTGCCGGCGGCATTGAAGAACACCGTGAAGCCGTTGAAGGCGATCGCGGTGCCGGTGCCGGCCTGCGCCGCGGACAGGCGCTCGAGCGCGGTGAAGTCGATCTGCCGGTCGAAGGTGACGGTGCCTGGGGCGTAGCCGGTGGTCTGCAGGAAGGTGTCGCGATTGTCGCCCCCGGTCGCGCCGAGCCGGAACGTCACGTCGCCCGGCTGGCCATAGATCGCCAGCAGGCTGCCGCCCTGCGCGCCGCCGGTGTGCCAGGAGGCGCGCGCCGCACCCAGCACCGGGTCGGCATCGCGCGGATCGCCGGCGACCACCGATGTCGGGTCGAAGATCTGGTCCGGCGGCGTGGCCCATTGGGTGATGTTCCAGCCAGGATCCGGGTCGCCCAGGATGGCCGGCAGGGAGGCGGCATAGGCTTCCGCACCGTCCATGACCTGGCCGGTGGAAAACAGCATATCCGGCCCGGCGATGCTCGGGTCGACGAAAATGTCGGTCTGCGTCACGTCCTGCGTCCTGTCCCGGCCGGTCTGGAGGTCCCGACCCTAGGCGCAGACTGGTTGACGAAGGCTGAACGACCAGAACGATACAGGAACAAAAATCCACCGCTCTGGTATCCGCGTGCGACGCAGCATAGGATCGCGCCGACCGATCGGGACGACGAGATCCGTGCATTTTCCCCTGCTCTCCTGCCTCACCTTCCTGCCGCTGCTCGGCGCGCTGTCGCTCCTGCTGCTGCGCGGCGACATCGCCTCGGTCGAGGCGGCGTCGCGCCGGATCGCGCTCGGCACCGCGCTGCTGTCGCTGCTGCTGGCGCTGGCGCTGTGGGCGGGCTTCGTACCGGGGCAGGCCGGCTTCCAGTTCGAGGATCGCGCCGACTGGGTGCCCGGCTTCGGCATCTCGTATCATCTCGGCCTGGATGGGATCAGTCTGCTGTTCGTCGTGCTCACCGCCACGGTGACGCCGCTGGCGATCCTGGCCGGCTGGCGCGCGATCGACAGCAGGGTGCGCGATTTCATGATCGCCATGCTGGTGCTCGAGACCACCCTGTTCGGGCTGTTCTCGTCGCTCGATTTCGTCCTGTTCTACGTGTTCTACGAGGCGACCCTGATTCCGGGATCGCTGCTGATCGGCATCTGGGGCGGACCGAAGCGGGTGCACGCCTCGATCAAGTTCTTCCTGTTCACCTTCGCCGGGTCGCTGTTCATGCTGCTTGCGCTGCTGGCGATGTGGCACGTGACCGGCACCACCGACATCCCGGTGCTGCTGCACACGCGCTTCGCGCCGTCGCTGCAGGGCTGGATGTTCCTCGGCCTGGTGCTGGCGTTCGGTGTCAAGCTGCCGATCTTCCCGCTGCATGCCTGGCTGCCCGACGCCTATACCGAGGCGCCCGCCCCGGCGACGGCGATGCTGTCCGGGGTGCTCAGCAAGGCCGGCGCCTACGGGCTGCTGCGCTTCGCGATCGGCATGCTCCCCGACGCCGCGCACCGCTACGCGCCCTGGCTGATCGCGCTCGGCATCGTCGCCGTGATCTATGCAGCGATCATCGCCCTGTCGCAGACCGACACCAAGCGCCTGATCGCCTATTCCTCGTTCTCGCACATGGGGCTGGTGCTGGTCGGGCTGTTCACCCTCAACGCCGCCGGGATCGACGGCGCCCTGTTCGTGATGCTCTCGCACGGCATCATCATCGCCGCCCTGTTCTTCGTCGTGGCGATGCTGTCGGCACGCACCGGCACCCGCGAGATCGCCGGGCTGGGCGGCACCGCGTCGCGCATGCCGGTGTTCGCCAGCCTGGCGATGCTGTTCGCGATGGCCAATATCGGCCTGCCCGGCACCGGCAGCTTCGTCGGCGAATTGCTGGTCATGATCGGCGCGATCAGGGTCGGCTTCTGGGTCGCGCTGCTGTCCGGCACGGCGATGATCCTCGGCGCGGTCTACATGCTGGTGATGGTCCGACGCGTCCTGTTCGACGGACTATCCGGCCTGCGCGCGGCGATCGCCGACCTCGACCTGCGAGAACGGGCGATCCTGGTGCCGCTGGCCGTCATCACCCTCTGGATGGGCATCTACCCGTCCTCGTTCACCCGGGTGTTCGATCCCGCGGTCGGCATCGTCACCGGCGCGCCAACGCCTGCGTCAACGCCGGCACCGGTGGCCGCCGCCGCCCCAAGCGATGCTCCGACCAATGCCGCGAGCGCGACGCCGGGCTGACTCACGACGCCTTGCCGGACCCGGGCGCGCGCAGCCGGCCGATCACCTCGACCTGATCGAGCTCCAGCGCGCCCACGCCATGCAGGCTGATCCTGACCTTGCTGGCAGACATTTCCTGGGGCGCGATCCACTCGAACGGCGTGCCGTCGAGGCCGCCGAAGCCGACCGGCTCGGTCTGACGATGCACCACCTTGTAGAACGGCCCGCCATGCCATAGCCCGATCGAGAACCGTCCCGGCCGCGCGCGGTCGCCGTCCATCCGGTTGTAGAGCCTGATCCGCTCGATCCAGGCCGGCCCCGGCAGATCCACCTCCCACCAGCTATTCTCGCTGTGTCCGGTGCGCAACTGCGCGGACCCGGTCAGCACGCCATTGACCGGGCTGTCCCCCTCCGCGTCGGCGATGCCGTGGCAACTCTGCCGTGTCGGCCGATCGAGGGCGAGGTTGCCGGCCCGATCGTCGCTCGTCCGATCCGACCGTGCGCGTCGCAGACGATCGGAACGGTCCCTGAACTCCAGCGCCCGCAGGATGTCCTCGGCGATTCCCACCGGATCGTGCGCGACGAACGCGTTCTGGAACCCGCCGCGCGATCCGGCCCAGGTGATCGAACCGTTCAGCGGACGCAGATACTGCGCCCTGGCGCCGTTCACCTGGTCGACCAGCCGGTAGTTGCCGTTCATCAGCTCGGTGTAGTTCAGGTTGATCGTGGTCTGTCCCGGCGCGAGGATGCTGGTGTGCAGCGCCGAGTTCGAGAACGACACGATCGTCGGGCGGTTGTGCCAGAGCGCCACCTGCTGCGGGAACGGCAGCGATTCGGGATAGACGATCTCGACCCCGCCGCGCTCCAGCACCGACGAGATCGTCGCCTCGTTCTCCAGGCGCTGCACGCCGGCGGACAGGCGCTCCTTCGACAGATAGACCGGCCGCGGATCCGGCGCGCCGATCCAGGGCGAAGCCAGACGACGTCCCAGCGCGTTGCAGCTACGCGCATAGGCGCGGTGCGCGAAGTTCTCCTCCTCGAAGCTGCTGGCGGGAACGATGATCTTCCCGATTTTGGTCGGCCGGTCGAGGCGCGTGAAGCGGTCGCGCGATAGTCCGATCGCAGCGAAGATCGCCGCGCGCCAGTCCTGCGCGAACAGCAGGTCCAGATCCGAGCTGCTGTGCACCAGGATCTTGGCGGACGGATGCTCGAACCACAGCGTCGTCCAGTAGCGCGACAGGCTGGAGAGCAGGAAATGGCCGAAATGGTCGTGCAGGATGCCGCCATAGAGATAGAGCTCGTCCGGCGCGGTGTCCGGCACGGTGTCGAGGGAATACTCGGTGCCCAGGCGCTGCGGGGTCGCGAGCGGATTGGCGCCGAAGAAATGCGCCGACTGCACGATCAGCTTGCGTCCGTGATCGAACAGCCCCGCCCGCGAGACCGGGTCGCCGGTCGGAACGTAGATCACGTCGGAGAAGACGTGCGTGGCCGGCTCGGACTCGAGCAGCGTGCCGCCGCCGGCGAACTGTGTGCATCGGGTGAGCGCCGCCATTGCTGTCTCCGCTGGTCTCGAACCTGCGCGGTCCGGTCAGGCCGTGTGTTGAGGCGCGCGCGCGGCCAGGGACCGGACGCCGCTCCGTTCCATCCGCCCCAGGATCTCGACCTGGTCGAGATGCAGATAGTTCCGGCCGCGCAGGCCGATGCGCACGTAGCGCGCCTCGATCGGCTCCCGGGCGATCCACTCGAACGGATGTCCGTCGAGACCGCCGAACCGGCAGGGTTCGGTCTGGTCGTGCAGGATCACGGCGGACGACTCGCCGTCGCGTCGCGCGCTGATGGTGAAGCGCGCGCAGCGCTCCTGGGCGATGTCGGCCCGATTGAACAGGCGGATCAGCGAGATGCGCGCGGTCGCCTGCAGATCGACCTCCCACCACGGATCCTGTTCGTTGGCGGTGTGGAACTGGAACGCGCCGGTCAGGAAGCCGCTGGTCGCGCCGATGCTCCTGAATGGAACGTTGGGATGGTTGGAGCTCTGCGTCGCCGGCTTGTCGATCGCGACATTCACCAGCCCGCCGAGATGGTCTTCCTGCATCGTCGCGGCGTGTCGCGCGGCGTCGGCGCGGAGCTGCACCTCGAGCGCGCGCAGCACGTCCGCTGCGATCGCCTCCGGATCGTGCGCCTCATGCGCGGTGACGAAGCCGCCGCGCGTGCCGTGGGTGGTGATCGACCCCGCCACCGGACGGAAATACCGTGCTGCGGTGCGGTTCGCCTTGTCGACCAGGACGTAGTTGGACATCAGGCTCTGGCCATAGCTGATCAGGAGGATGTTCCGTCCCGGCGCGAAGATGCTGGTATGCAGAGCCGAATTCGCGAACGATATGACGTTGGGACGATTGTACCAGAGCGCGATCTGCTCCTCGAACGACAAGGTCTCGGGATAGACGATCTCCACGCCGGCGCGCGCGAGCGCCCGCGAGACGGCGGACTCGTTCTCGAGCCTCTGCACCCCCTTGCTCAGTTTCTCCTTCGAGAGGAATACCGGTCTCGGGTCCGGCGGTCCGATCAGCGGCGCCGCGATCCGCCGGCCCAGCGCGTTGCAGAATCGCGCGTAGGCGGTATGGACGAAATTCTCCTCCTCGAAACTGGGCGCTGAGACCAGCAGGGTCCTGATCTTGGTCGTCCTGTCGAAGCTCACCAGCCGATCGCGCGCGATGCCCAGGCCGCGCATCAGGGTCGCGAACCAGTCGCGCTCGAACATCGCGTCGATCGCGAGCGGTGCATGCACCAGGATCTTCGCCGTGGGATGCGTCTCCCAGAGCCTGGACCAGAATCTCGACAGGCTGGACAGCAGGAAATGTCCGAAATGCTCGTGCAGCCAGCCGCCATAGACATAGAGGTCGTCAGGCGCCCACGCGGACACGCTCTCCAGCCGATACGGCGTTCCCAGCGCATGCAGGCCGGCCAGCGGATCGGGCCCGCGGAAATACCAGGATTGGAACACCATTTTCTGGCCGTGATCGAAAATTCCGACCGGGGACACCGGATCTCCGAACGGAACGAACATCGCATCATGCAGCGTGAGGATTGCTGGGTCCGCTTCGAGCAGGAGGGTCCCACCGGAGATGGTGTCGCATGTCAGGAGAGCCGCCACTGAAGAACCCCCGGTGTGCCCGTCGCGGCGGATTCTACCCCGGCCAGACCCAAGCGGCCAGCCATGGTGGCGATTCCTGGCCGGCCTGGACGTCGACACCCTTACAGAGCGGCGCCTCCGACGCCATGTGGCGATGATGCTCGATGCCGCCCATGGTTCTCCGAACGCAGCGAAGCTGCCGCGCCCGAAGCTGCCGACCAGGCTCAGGAGCCAGGCGGAGGCGTTCCTGGTGCTGCGACGCAACCCGCTCGAGCTCTGGGGTCCGCCCGCCTATCGCGAACTGGTCCTGCCCGGTGCGTTTCTCGGCCGGCAGCAGGTGCTGCTGAACGATCCCGTGGCAATCCGTCACGTCCTGCTCGGTAATCACGAGAACTACGTCCGCAACGAGGCTGCGCGCCGGGTGCTGCGGCCGGTGCTGGGGGACGGGCTGTTTTTGGCCGAGGGCGAGGCCTGGCGGCATCAGCGGCGGGTGATCGCGCCGGCGCTGGCGCCGCGGGTGATGCCGATCCTGTCGCGGCATATCGTCGCCGTCTCGGAACGGTTCGAGCGCCGGATCGTGGCGTCCGGCACCGGGCCGGTGCTGCTGATGGACCTGCTGCAGTTGCTGACGCTCGATATCGCCGGGCAGTCGATGTTCTCGCTGGAGATGGGCGCGTTCGGCGCCGAGCTACGCGGGCTGCTGTTCCGCTATGCCGGGGATTTCGCCAAGGTCGGGCTGCTGGACATGTTGATGCCGGCTGGCTGGACCACCCCGCTGGATCGCGGCCGCGCCCGCTTCCGCCAGGACTGGCTGGCGCTGATGGACCGGATCATCGCCGCCCGCGATGCGCAGGGCGAGCCGAAGGCGGGCGAACCGCGCGATTTGTTCGACCTGCTGCGCGCCGCCCGCGACCCGGAAACCGGGCAGGGGTTCGGTCACGCCCTGCTGCGTGACGAGATCTCCACCCTGATCCTGGCCGGACACGAGACCACCGCCGTCACCCTGTTCTGGGCCTGCTACGCCGCCGCCCGGCTGCCGGAGCACCAGGCGGCGATCGCCGCCGAGGCGGACGGGCTCGATCTGTCCGAGGACGGCGCCGCGCAATCGGTGCAGAAGCTCGTCTTCACCCGCGCCTTCCTCGACGAGACGCTGCGCCTGTATCCGCCCGCCTACCTGCTGGTGCGCCAGGCCAGGCAGGCCGACCGGCTCGGCGCCCTCCCGATCGCGGCCGGCACCGTGGTCAGCATCTCGCCCTGGATCCTGCATCGTCACGAGGCGCACTGGGACCGTCCGGACGATTTCGACCCGGGTCGCTTCCTGCCGGGCGCCACGCCGCCGGACCGGATGGTCTACATGCCGTTCGGGGCCGGGCCGAGAATCTGCGTCGGCGCCCAGTTCGCCCTGACCGAGGCGACCCTGGTGCTGGCCCGGCTGCTGCGGCGCTTCCGGCTCACGCTGCCGCTCGGCGACGCGGTGCTGCCGCGCGGCCTGGTCACCACCCAGCCGGACCGGCCGGTGCGGTTCCGCCTGGCGCCGCGCGACCGCGCGCCCTGAGTCTCGCTCAGCCGGCCAGCGCTCGCCCGAGCAGTCTGGCGAACAAAGACGGCGCCGGGCGCTGCTCCGGCGCGGCCGGCGGCGGCGGGGCGGCAGTAGGCGGGGCGGCCTGCACGGGATGGCCGATCACCTCCACCTGATCCAGATGGAGATAGTCCCGCCCGAGCAGGGTGATGCGCAGGATGCGTCCCTCGACCGGCTGCGGCGCGATCCAGACGAACGGCGTTCCGTCGAGCCCGCCGAACAGCAGCGCCTCGGTCTGGTGGTGCAGCGTGATCCAGTCCGTCGCCTCGCCGCGCAGGTCGATCCTGAACCGGCCGCAGCGCTCCTGGGAATTGTCCAGCCGGTTGAACAGCCGGATCGCCGCGATCCGCATCGTCCGCGCGAGATCGACCTCCCACCAGGGATCCTGTTCGTTCTCGGTATGGAACTGGTATGTGCCGGTCAGGGTGCCGCTGGTGGCATCGGGACTGTCCTGCCTGACCCAGGGATGATGCGAGCTCTGCCGGCTCGGCTTGTCGATCGCCACGTTCAGCAGGCGATCCTCAGGGTCCGGCAGCCTGAGGCTGTCCGGGGGATAGGTCCAGTAGCCGCGGCGCCGGTTCAGCGCCTCGCCGGCGCGGCTGGCCGCGGCACGCTGGCGGAAATCCAACGCCCGCAGCAGATGATCGGCGATCGCCGCCGGATCGCGCGCACGGTGCACCACGTTGAAACCGTCGCGCGGGCCCAGCGTCTCCATCGTGCCGTCGGGGGGATGGAGATAGAGCGCGTTGTTGCGGTTGGCGCGATCGACCAGCGCATAGTTGGACATCACCCCGGGTCCGTAGCTGACCACGACCGGGCTGCACGCCGGGGCGAAGATGCTGGTGTGAACGGCGGAACTGACGAACGAGACGATGAACGGCCGTGCATACCAGAGCGCCACCTGCTCCTGCAGCGACAGGGTTTCCGGACAAATGATCTCCACGCCGTGACGTTCGAGCGCGTCGGCGATCGCGTCCTCGTTGTCGAGCTTCTGCACCCCGCTCCGCAAGTGTCGCTTCGACAGGAACACCGGCGTGTTGTTGCGCAGCGCCCCCAGATCGCCGGCCAGCGTGCGGCCGAGCGCGTTGCAGGATGTCGCATAGGCGCGGTGGACGAAGCTCTCCTCCTCGAACGCCGGCGCCGGCAGCAGGAGCCGGCGCAGCCTGACCGGTCCGTCGAACCGCACGAACCGCTCCTTCGCCAGACCGAGCCCGCCCATCATCGCGGCGAACCAGGGACGCGCGAACCACCACTCCATGTCCCTGTCCGAGTGGTACAGGATTTTCAGCGACGGATTGTCCGCCGGAAGCGTGCTCCAGTAGCGGGACAGGCTGGAGAGCAGGAAATGGCCGAAATGATCGTGCAGCCAGCCGCCATAGATGTAGCAATCGTCCGGCGCCGTCTCCACCATGGATGGCGTGTAGGGCGTGCTGAGATCCCGCCCGGTGGCCAGCGAGCGTGCGCCGCGAAAATACCAGGACTGCAGCACGAGCTTTTGCCCGTGATCGAATATTCCGGGTTGCGATCCGGCATGATGCAGCGGGACATAGATCACGTCGTGCAAGGTGAGGATCGCCGGCGGCGACTCCACGAGGGTCGTTCCGCCGACGAAATCCTTGCATTTCAGGAGCGCAGGCACGTCGAAACCTCCGCGGGTCGACAAGCCGGAACGGTAACGGAACCGCCGCGGGATGGCCAGCAAGCGGCATCGACCAAACGCGCATACGAAAAAGGCCCCGGGACGATGCCCGGAGCCTTTCCATTGTCTGTCGGGCCGAACTCGGTGTCCGGTCAGACCGTCTTCGCGTTGGAGAAGAGAGTCGTCCAGGTCGCTCCGAGCGGAGCCTTGGTCAGGCAATGAGACACTGGATCACCTCCTTTCAGCATGTTGAAGCCAAACTCTGCCTCGCCGCCGACGATTCGCGCAAGGACGTTTTCAGCTTGCGGGAGAGCGGCATCGATCCGACGCGCCCTGGTCGTCCGGCAGCGCGATCCGGTAGGTCACGGCGATCGCATCCGCCGGGCTGCAATAGCGCCGAGACGTGGTTTCGCTGCCGATCTGATCGAAACTGGCCGGACCCTGGTCCACCTCCAGCCTGAGAGTGCGGATCGTCATGCGCCGCGCCGCGCCGCGCGCCGCCGGGTCGGCGGCATCCGGTGCGGCGATGAACAGCAGCGTCGCCGGCATGCCGCCGACCTTGGCGCGCGCGAACACCATCGACCGGCCGACTCCCTCCAGGCTGGTCAAGCGGGTCCCGGTCTCGCTCTCGATCCCGATCACGTCCCAACCGCGCAATCCCTCGGAGCGCGGCAGCATCGCCATCACCACCGGCGTGGGTGCCGACGATCCGATCGCCGTCGGCCCTCTGCCCTCGACCACCAGCCCCTGGCGCCCGTCCGGTGCCAGATGCGGCACCATGTTGGCGCCTTCGGCGAGATCCAGCGGGATCACGTTGCTGACCCGGGCGCTGCCGCGGGCGATGCAGCCGGAGAGCGGAACCGCGAGCGCGGCGGCGGTGAGGAGCGGCAGGAGACGAGCGATCATTCGCTCCACCCTATCCGGAATCGGGTCACAGATCGATGTCGGCGGTGTGCGCGTTGGCCTGGATGAACTGGAATCGCAATTCCGGCCGCCGTCCCATCAGGTCCTCGACCCGCTTTTCGGTCGCGTCGTGCAGTTCCGGCGCCGCCACCACCCGGAGCAGGGTGCGCTGTTTCGGATCCATCGTGGTGCGCTTCAGGTCCGCCGGCGGCATCTCGCCCAACCCCTTGAAGCGGCTCACCTCGACCTTCGAGCCCGGCTTGAATGCGGACTTGATCTTCCGCTCGCGGTCGCGATCGTCCATCGCGTAGATCGTCTTCGCGCCCTGGGTCAGCCGGTAAAGCGGTGGCTGCGCCAGATGCAGGTGGCCGCCCTGGATCAGCCCGGGCAGCTCCCGATAGAAGAACGTCATCAGCAGCGAGGCGATGTGCGCCCCGTCCACGTCGGCGTCGGTCATGATGATGACCCGCCCGTAGCGCAGCCTGGCCGCGTCGTAGCGTGTGCCCTGGCCGCAGCCGAGCGCCTCGACCAGGTCCTTCAGCTCCTGGTTGCCGCGCAGCTTCTCGGTCGAGGCGCTGGCGACGTTGAGGATCTTGCCGCGCAGCGGCAGCACCGCCTGGGTCTCGCGATTGCGCGCCTGCTTGGCCGACCCGCCGGCGCTGTCGCCTTCGACCAGGAAGATCTCGGTCTCCGCGACGTTCGAGCGGGTGCAGTCGGTCAGCTTGCCCGGCAGCCGGATGCGGTTGGTGGCGCTCTTGCGCGCGGTGTCCTTCTCGCCGCGACGGCGCAGCCGGTCCTCGGCCCGCTCGACGATCGCCGCCAGCAGCGCGTCCGCCTGCGCCGGCTGTCCGGCCAGCCAATGGTCGAACCGGTCGCGCAGCGCCGTCTCGACCAGCCTGGTGGCCTCGGCGTTGGTCAGCTTCTCCTTGGTCTGCCCCTGGAACTGCGGATCGCGGATGAACGCCGAGAGCTTGGCCGCCACCGCGCCCAGCAGGTCCTCCGCCGTCACCTGCGCCGCCCGCTTGTTGCTGCGGGCCTCGCCCCAGGCGCGCAGCCCCTTGAGCAGGGCGTTGCGGAAGCCGGCCTCGTGGGTGCCGCCCTGCGGGGTCGGGATGGTGTTGCAATAAGACGCCAGTGCGCTCTCGCCCGAGTCCAGCCACGCCACCGCCCATTCCACCCGGCCGGTGCCGCTTCCGTCCGCCGCCGCCGGCAGGTCGGCCTCGCCGGACCAGATCCCGGTCAGCAGCGACGGGCCCTCGCCCAGCTCGTCGCGCAGGCTGTCGGCCAGTCCGCCGGGGAAATGCAGCAGCGCCTTTTCGGGGACGTCGTCGCGTCCGCGCAGCAGCGCGGGCTCGCACTCCCAGCGGATCGTCACGCCGCGGAACAGATACGCCTTCGACCGGCACAGCCTGAACAGCCGCGACGGCTGGAACGCCAGCGCCCCGAAGATCTCGGTGTCCGGCACGAAGCCGATCTGGGTGCCGCGCCGGTTCTGCGTCGGCCCGATCCTCTCCAGCGGACCCAGCGGCACGCCGCGCGCATAGGCCTGGCGCCACACCGCCCGGTCTCGTGCCACCTCGACCTCGAGCGTGCTCGACAGCGCGTTGACCACCGACGAGCCGACGCCATGCAGCCCGCCCGAGGTCGCATAGGCCTTGCCGGAGAATTTGCCGCCTGAATGCAGGGTGGTGAAAATCACCTCGAGCGCCGAACGGTCCTTGAATTTGGGATGCGGATCGACCGGGATGCCGCGGCCGTTGTCGCGCACCGTCAGCCGGTTGCCGGCCGACAGATGCACGTCGATCGTGCTGGCATGGCCGGCGACCGCCTCGTCCATGGCGTTGTCGACGATCTCCGCCGCCAGATGGTGCAGCGCGTTCTCGTCGGTGCCGCCGACATACATGCCGGGCCGGCGCCTGACCGGCTCCAGCCCCTCCAGCACCTCGATGTCGCGGGCCGAGTAGCCCGATTCCGACGGTCCGGGCGCTGTCGCCTCGGGCTTGCCCGATTGTTTGCGGTTCATCTCGGGTTTCGGCTTCGGGCTTGGATTCGAGAACAGGTCGTTCATGGTTGGTTCTCACCCCCGCCGATCTCGCCGTCAAGCCGCCGGCCGCCGACGGATAGGCAAGCGGCGCATGCGGCGCAATCCCGTGTCCCGGACCGCTTCCTGGCCCCGCTTCCTGGCCCCGCTCCCCGGACCCGATCCTCGCCGGCGCGCCGCTGTTCCGGTTCGCAACATTCCGTCGGCTTGTGGAACCCCTGTTGTGTCGCAACATTAGCTCCGGTCGGTCGGGTCGGGAACGGAGCGCGTATGGGTCTGGTCAAGTTCGCGCTGAAGTTCCGCGTCACCTTCTACGTGCTCGCGGTGCTGATCATGCTCGCCGGCGGCGGCGCCGCGTTCCTGATGCCCAAGGACGTGCTGCCCGAGGTCGACATCCCGGTGGTGACGGTGCTCTGGACCTATACCGGTCTGGCGGCGCCCGACATGCAGAACCAGGTCACCTCGTACAGCGAGCTGGCGCTCAGCAACAACGTCGTCGGCATACGCGAGATGTCCAGCACCACGCTGCAGGGCATCACCATCACCAAGATCTATTTCCAGCCCGGCACCAACATCTCGCTGGCGCTGACCAACGTGACGTCGGCCACCAACGCCATCCGCGCCCTGCTGCCGCCCGGCATCCAGCCGCCGATCATCCTGCGCTTTTCCGCGTCCTCGGTGCCGGTGATCCAGGTGGCGGCGACCTCGGCGGTCGAGAGCCAGGCCTCGGTCTACAACTATGTCCGCTTCAGGCTGCGCACCGCGCTGCAGACCACGCCCGGCACCACCATGCCGCCACCCTATGGCGGCGTGCCGGAGCAGGTGATGATCGATCTCGACCCGCATGCGCTGCAGGCGTACGGACTCACCCCGCAGCAGGTCGAGACCCAGGTCAACGCGGAGATCCTGACCCTGCCGTCCGGCCTCGCCAAGTTCGGCCAGAGCCAGTTCATCATCCGGCTCAACACCCTGCCGGCGGTGCTGGACACGCTCAACACCATCCCGATCAAGGTGGTGAACGGCTCGCCGATCCTGCTGCGCGACATCGGCTGGGCCCGCGCCGGCGGACCGCCGCAGCAGAACATGGTGCATGTCAACGGCCATCTCGGCCTGCTGCTGCCGGTGCTGAAGAACGGCGCCACCTCGACCACCTCGATCGTCGATTCCGTCAAGGCGCTGCTTCCGGGGATCATCGCCGCCGCGCCCAAGGACATCAAGATCGTCTCGCTGTTCGACCAGTCGGTGTTCGTCTCCGACGCGATCTGGGACGTCGCCGAGGAGGGGGTGATCGCCGCCGGACTCACCGGGCTGATGATCCTGCTGTTCCTGGGCTCCTGGCGCCCGACCGTGGTGGTGCTGATCTCGATCCCGCTGGCGGTGCTGACCTCGCTGGCCATCCTCGGCGCGCTGGGCGAGAGCATGAACGTCATGACCCTGGGCGGGCTGGCGCTGGCGGTCGGCATCCTGGTCGACGACGCCACGGTGGCGATCGAGAACACCTACCGCGTGCTGGAGGAGGGCAAGCCGTTCCGCGAGGCGGTGGTCGAGGGTGCGGCCACCATCGCCAAGGCGACGCTGATCTCGACCCTGTCGATCTGCTCGGCCTTCGTCTCGGTGCTCTTCCTGGTGGGCGCGCCGAAATACATCTTCACCCCGCAGGCTCTGGCGGTGGTGTTCGCCATGCTGGCCTCCTACGGCCTGTCGCGCACCCTGGTGCCGATCCTGATCGACGTGCTGGTGGGCCCGGAACAGAAACGCCGCAAGGAGCGCGAGGAATCGGGCGAGACCGGCGACCGTGCCGCGCGCCCCGGCGTCTTCGCGCGCTTCCATGCCGGCTTCGAGAAGCGGTTCGACCGGTTCCATGCCGGCTATCTCGGCCTGCTGCACGTCGTGCTGCGGCATCGCGGCCGCACCGCCGCGGTCGCCGGCCTGGTGCTGCTGGTCGCCGGCTGCCTGTTCCCGTTCCTGGGCGAGGATTATTTCCCGACCATCCAGAGCGGCCAGATCACGCTGCACGTGCGCGGCCGCCCGGGGCTGCGCATCGAGGAGACCGCCAAGCTGTTCCAGAGCGTCGAGGACACGATCCGCGACCAGGCCGGGCCCGGCGGCGTCACCACCATCATCGACAATATCGGCCTGCCGTCGATCACCTATAACCTGGCCTTCAACGACGGCACCTTCGTCGGCTACAATGACGGCCAGGTGCTGGTCACGCTCAAGCCCGGCCTCAGCAGCGTGGCGCTGACCAAGAAACTGCGCGTGGCGCTGCACCGACAGTTTCCCGGCGCGGTGTTCTATTTCCAGCCCGCCGACATGATCACCCAGATCCTGGATTTCGGCGTGCCGTCGCAGATCGACGTGCAGGTCCATGGCCGGCATTCAGAGGAAGACCAGAAGGTCGCCGCCAGGATCGAGGACCGGTTGCGCGGCCTGCACGGGGTGGTCGACGTGCATCTGCAGCAGGTGACCAAGGCGCCCGAGTTCTTCACCGAGATCGACCGCCAGCGCGCCGCCGAGCTCGGCCTGACCGAGCAGCAGATCGCCAACCAGGTGAACATCTCGCTGTCGGGGAGCTTCCAGGTGGCGCCGAACTTCTGGACCGACCCCAAGACCGGCATTCCCTGGCAGCTCACCGTGCAGACGCCGGAATACCGGGTCGACGATTTCTCCGCCATCGCCAACACGCCGATCTATACCGACAATAACGGCGTGCAGAGCGCCCAGCCGATCACCCTGCTGCGCAACGTCGCCACCTTCCATCGCGGTGCGTCGCCCTCGGTGCTGAGCCACGTCAATTCCGAGCCCACCTACGACATCTACGCCGCGGTGCAGGACAGCGATCTCGGCACGGTGGCGGGCGAGATCGACCGGGTGGTGGCCGACGAGCGTCCGCATCTGCAGCCCGGCGACAAGATCCTGGTGCGCGGCCAGATCGAGAGCATGAACAGCGCCTTCCTGCATATCGAGATCGGGCTGGCGGTGGCGGTGATCGCCGTCTACCTGCTGATGGTGCTGAATTACCAGGACTGGGGCGACCCGTTCGTGGTGCTGTGCGCCCTGCCGCTGGTGTTCTCCGGCATCGTGTTCAGCCTGTTCATCACCCACACCACCTTCTCGATCGCCTCGCTCATGGGGGCGATCATGAGCGTCGGCGTGGCCTCGGCGAACTCGATCCTGTTGGTCACCTTCGCGCGCGAGCATCGCGTCGCAACCGGCTGCTCGGCGTTCGAGGGCGCGATCGCCGCCGGCGAGGCGCGGCTGCGTCCGGTGCTGATGACCGCCGGCGCCATGGTGGTCGGGCTGATCCCGATGGCGCTCGACCTGGGGCAGGGCGGCGAGCAGAACGCGGCGCTGGCCCGCGCGGTGATCGGCGGCATCCTGGTCGGCACCTGCTCGACGCTGCTGTTCGTGCCGTTCCTTTACACGCTGCTGCGCAGCGGTCCCGTGCGCTCCCCGGAGGATTACCTATGAGCGACCCCGACGACAGCGCGCCCGCCGCGCCGCCACCGCCGCCATCCCGCAGGCTGGCGCTCTACGTCGCCGTGCCGCTGGCGCTGCTGATCGCCTGGGGCGGGCTGTCGCACTGGCGCGAGACTCATGCCGCGGCCGATACGCTGCACCAGGCCGGCAACGACACGCCCGACGTGCAGGTCCAGGAGGCGAAGAAGACCGACGACATCACCGCCGTCTCCCTGCCTGGCCAGACCCTGGCGTTCACCTCGACCGACCTCTACGCCCGCGCCACCGGCTACATCGCCGAGCGCAAGGTCGATATCGGCAGCCGCGTGAAGCAGGGCGACCTGCTGCTGCGCATCGCCGCCCCCGATCTCGACCAGCAGCTTGCCCAGGCCCAGGCGCAGCTCGGTCAGATGGAGGCGCAGCTCGCCCAGGCGCAGGCGACGCTCGGCCAGGCGCAGGCCAGCGCCAAGCTCGCCCGCGTCACCAGCGCCCGCTCCAGCATCCTGGCCAGCGAGGGGTGGGACACCAAGCAGAACCGCGACAACAACGCCACCAACTACACCGTCAGCACCCGCAACGTCTCCAGTGCCCAGGCCGGGATCGGCGTCGCGGTGGCCAATGTCCGCGCCCAGCAGGCCACCGTCGACCGGCTGGTCGCGCTGGCCGCCTTCGAGCGCGTCACCGCACCGTTCGACGGCGTCATCACCCAGCGCCAGGTCGATGTCGGCACCCTGGTGCAGAGCGACGCCAACAGCGGAACGCCGCTGCTGCATATCGACCAGACCGACGTGCTGCGCTGCCAGGTCTATGTGCCGCAGAGCCAGTTCGCCGGCATGCGCGACGGTCTCCCGGCGCACGTGACGGTGCCGGAGCTGCCCGGCCGCGTGTTCAAGGCGGCGATCTCGCGCTCGTCCGCCTCGCTGGCGCAGAACTCGCGCTCCGAGCTGGTCGAGGTCGACATCGACAACCAGGACCACACCCTGGCGCCCGGCCTGTTCGTCACCGTCGGCTTCGACGTCAGGCGCGCCGCATCCCGGGTGATGGTGCCGGACGCGGCGCTGATCTTCGACCAGACCGGCATGCGCGTCGCCGTGGTCGAGGACGGCAAGGCCCATCTCCGCCCGGTCAGCATCGCCCGCGACACCGGCACCGAGGCCGACCTGGCCGACGGGCTCTCCGGCGGCGAGAAGGTGATCGTCAACCCGCCGACCAACCTGTCCGACGGCCAGGCGGTGCATGTGCTGCCGGAGCAGAA
>CAIMSN010000110.1 GCA_903844135.1 uncultured Rhodospirillales bacterium
CTGATGGGCTGCGTGCTGTCCGCGGGGCTCGGCCAGGCGCCGGCGCGCCAGGCCGGGATGGCGGGCGGCCTGCCGGACAGCGTGCCGGCGACCACCGTCAACAAGGTCTGCGGGTCCGGCATGAAGAGCGTGATGCTGGCGCACGATCTTCTGGCGCTCGGCGACGCCGCCATCGTCGTCGCCGGCGGCATGGAGAGCATGACCAACGCGCCCTACCTGCTCGACACGCTGCGCGGCGGCCAGCGGATCGGCCACGGACGCACCATCGATCACATGGTCCGCGACGGACTCGAGGACGCCTACGACACCGGCCGGACGATGGGCAGCTTCGCCGAGGATATCGCGTCGGCGCTGTCGATCACGCGAGCGGAGCAGGATTCCTATGCGATCCGCTCGGTGCTGCGTGCCCGCGCCGCCGCTTCCGACGGGATCTTCGCGCGCGAGATTGTTGCGGTGGCCGACCTGTCGGTCGACGAAGGTCCGGTGCAGGCCAAGCCGGACAGGATCGCCTCTCTCAAGCCCGCCTTCAGGCCCGACGGCACCGTGACCGCCGCGAGCTCCGCGTCGATCTCGGACGGTGCCGCGGCCCTGGTGCTGATGCGTCTGTCGGAGGCGGAGCGGCGCGGTCTGACCCCGCTGGCCGCGATCCGCGGCCATGCCACGGTCGCCCAGGCACCGGCGCTGTTCGCCACCGCGCCGATCGGGGCGATCGAGTCGCTGCTGGCCCGCATCGGCTGGAGCAGCCGGCAGGTCGACCTCTACGAGATCAACGAGGCCTTCGCCCTGGTGCCGATGGCGGCGATGCGTCGGCTCGACCTGCCTGCCGACAAGGTGAACGTCCATGGCGGAGCCTGCGTGCTCGGCCATCCGCTCGGCGCCAGCGGAGCGCGCATCCTGGTCACGCTGCTGACGGCGTTGCAAATGCACGGCCTCACGCGCGGCGTCGCGAGCCTGTGCATCGGCGGCGGGGAGGCGACGGCGATGGCGGTCGAGCGTCTGTGAACCCCGATCGGCAGGCGGCGCTGGTCACGGGCGGCGCATCCGGGCTCGGAGAGGCCACGGCGCGTGCCCTGTCCGCGGCCGGCGCCCGGGTCGCGCTGCTCGATCGCGATCCGGAGCGCCTCGCGCAGGTCGCAGCAGCGACCGGCGGCATCGGACTGGTCTGCGACGTGACGTCGGAGGAGGGGCTCGCCCAGGCGATCGCGACGGCGCAGGAGCGGCATGGGGCGGCCCGGATCCTGGTCAATTGCGCCGGCGTTGCGCCAGGTGCCAGGGTCGTGGGACGCGACGGACCGATGAAGCTCGACAGCTTCCGGCAGGTCGTCACGGTGAACCTGATCGGCACGTTCAACGCGATCCGGCTGTTCGCCGCTGCTTCGATGGCGCTTGATCCGCTGGATGACGGGGAACGTGCGGTGATCGTCAACACCGCCTCGATCGCCGCGTTCGACGGTCAGATCGGACAGGCAGCCTACGCGGCGTCGAAGGCCGGAATCGTCGGCCTCACGTTGCCGGTCGCCCGAGAACTCGCTTCGAGCGGCATACGCGTCTGCACCATCGCTCCCGGCCTGTTCTCCACCCCTCTGATGGACGGATTGCCGGAGCAGGTGCGGGAGGGTCTCGCGGCGACGGTGCCGTTTCCGCACCGGCTCGGCGCGCCGAAGGAGTTCGCGGCACTCGCCATGCACATCGTCGGCAACGCGATGCTCAATGGCGAGACCATCCGGCTCGACGGCGCACTCCGCATGGCACCGCGCTGACCCGCTGGAGACTGGCGCCGCGCTGAGGCCCGGGCGGCGCGTCCCTCCATAGCTCAATAGATCGGGTGGACGTGCTCGTCGTGATGCACGGTGCTGACGGTGCGCAGCGCGCTGACGTCGGCGATCGGATACGAGGTGTCGCGGATCCGGTCGCCATCCTTGGCCCAGCTATGATTATGGATCAGGCCATCGTCGAAATCGTCACGCATCGAAGTATCTCCTGGCTTCGGAACCATCGACCGGCAGGTCTTGACCGTATTAAGCGAGAAGAGACGCCATCGTTCAATCGTAAAGCCGCCCTGGGTAGTGTGACCCGGTAAAACTATAGACTGGATCGCTGCGCGGTTTGTAAATCGTGTCAAACGCCCCGGTCCGGGTCTGGAACTCCGGCCGGGCGCCCGCGTCAGTCAACCAACGCCAACAGGAACATGATCCATGCAGTATCGCACGCTCGGCCGGTCCGGTCTCAAGGTGTCCACGCTCACGCTGGGGACCATGACATTCGGCGGGACCGGACCGTTCGCGAAGGTCGGCGCCACCAATCTCGCCGGCGCCAGCCGCCAGATCGATCTCTGCCTCGATGCCGGCGTGAATCTGATCGACACCGCCGACATCTATTCCACCGGTCTGTCCGAGGAGATCGTCGGCCAGGCGCTCGAGGGCAAGCGGGACGGGGTGCTGCTCGCCACCAAGGCCCGTTTCCCGATGGGCAGCGGGCCGAACGATGCCGGATCGTCGCGCCATCACCTGATCCGCGCCTGCGAGGCCAGCCTGAAGCGGCTGCGCACCGACTATGTCGATCTCTACCAGTTGCACGAGCGCGACGGCATCACCCCGCTCGAGGAGACCATGGAGGCGCTCGACCATCTCGTGCGGTCCGGCAAGGTCCGTTATGTCGGGATCTCGAACTTCTCCGCCTGGCATCTGATGAAGGCGATGGGGATCGCCGAGCGGAATCATCTCGCCCGTCCGGTCAGCCAGCAGATCCACTACACGCTGCAGGCGCGCGAGGCGGAATACGAGCTGGTCCCGGCATCGCTCGACCAGGGGCTCGGGATCATGGTGTGGAGCCCGCTCGCCGGCGGCCTGCTGTCCGGCAAGCATCGCCGCGGCAAGGACACGCCGCAGGGCACCCGTCAGCTCGCGGAGTGGGCGGAGCCGCCGGTGCGCGACACCGAAGCGCTCTACGACATCGTCGAGGTCCTGGTCTCGATCGGCGAGGCGCACGGCGTGTCGGCGGCGCAGGTGGCGCTGGCCTGGCTGCTGACGCGTCCCGCGGTCAGCACGGTGGTGATCGGTGCCCGCACCGATGCCCAGCTTGCCGACAATCTCGCGTCCGCCGATCTGACGCTGACTGCGGACGAGCTGTCCCGTCTCGATGAGGTCAGCCGCCCGCCTCTGCTCTACCCGTACTGGCACCAGGCCTGGACCGCCTCCGACCGGCTGTCCGAGGAAGACCTGACCCTGCTGCGGCCGCATCTGAAGGCGGACTGACCGCGCCGTTGCACTCGTTTCAAACGACCGCTTGATTTTCGTCGTCGGGAGGGTCACACTTGATCGCAAGATGGCCACGCGCGTCACCAAGCCCCGCGCCTTGACGGAAGGCGACACCAAGATCCGTCTGCTCGATGCGGCCGACCGGCTGTTCATCGAGCATGGTGCCGAGCAGATGTCGCTGCGGGCGGTGACGGGCCTCGCCGGCGTCAACATCGCCGCGGTCAATTATCATTTCGGCGGCAAGGACCGGCTGCTCGCCGCGGTGCTCGCGCGCCGCCTCGATCCTCTGAACGAGGAGCGTTCCGCGCTGCTGGACGCGTGCGAGCGGCATTGGCCGGGGCCGGGGCTCACCTGCGAGCATGTGCTGGCGGCTTTGTTCGTTCCGGCGCTGCGCCAGGCGAACGAGGCCGGTCCGGAGGCCATGGCCAGGCTGCGCTTCCTCGGGCGCGCCTATTCCGACAGTTCGGCCTTCACCGTCGCCTTCCTCAAGCAGCGATACGACAACACCGGCGCGCGCTTCGTCGAGGCGTTCGCGCGCGCGCTGCCCGATCTGCCGCGTGCCGACCTGAAGTTGCGTCTGGTGGTGGTGCTGCGATCGGTCGCGGGCCTGATCGCCGGGGGCGACCTGCCCGATCTGCTGGCTGCGTTCGATCGCGGTGCCGGAAGCACCGATAGACGCGATGCGCGGTTGCTCGGCAGTCTCGGCAGCCTGCTGGCCGGCGCGCTGATGGCGCCGCCGCCGGCCAGGGACCGGACCCGGATCTTCAGCGCGGTGTTCGCCCTGGCGGCGACGCAAGTTGACGCCGACCCGCTGGAGGCAGCGGCCCCGGCCTCCAGGCCGACCGCCGCGGCGTCGGTCCGAACCGCACGAACGGTCCGCATGTCCGACCGATTGAAAGACGCCGACGCCGCCGATTGAGCGGCGTCGCAGCAAGGGAGAGTAGCATGGCACTCTGGATCCTGGCGTTCCTGGTCGGCGCGTTCGCGCTGACCTTCCTGTCCGCGCAAGCGGCGGTGTGGCTCGGCCTGCTGGTCGTCTGGCTGGCGGCGGCACTGGTGCTGCATCTGCTCGGCCACGCCGCGCTCGTGGTGCTGGCGGTCCTGCTCCTGGTGCCGGCGCTGGTGCTGGCGGTGACGCCGCTGCGCCGCGTCCTGCTGTCGGCCAGGCTGCTGCCGGTGTTCCGCAAGATCATGCCGAAGATGAGCGAGACCGAGCAGGCCGCGGTCGATGCCGGCACCGTCTGGTGGGACGCGGAGCTGTTCTCCGGCAAGCCGGAATGGTCGCGCCTGCTGTCGACGCCGGCGCCGTCGCTGACCGCCGAGGAGCAGAGCTTTCTCGACAACGAGACAGAACATCTCTGCAATCTCTCGAACGACTGGGACAGCACCAGCCTGTGGCAGGATCTGCCTCCCGAGGCTTGGGACTACACCAAGAAGGCCGGCTTCCTCGGCATGATCATCCCCAAGCGGTATGGCGGACTGGAATTCTCCGCCTATGGCCACAGCCAGGTGATCCAGAAGCTCTCGACCCGCTGCTCCGCCGCCGCGGTGTCGGTGATGGTGCCGAACTCGCTCGGCCCGGCAGAGCTGCTGCTGCATTACGGCACCGAGGCGCAGAAGGACCATTATCTGCCGCGGCTCGCCAGCGGCGAGGAAATCCCGTGCTTCGCGCTGACCAATCCGTATGCCGGCTCGGACGCGGCCTCGATCACCGATAGCGGCATCGTCTGCAAGCAGATGTTCGAGGGTCGCGAGACGCTCGGATTCCGCGTCACCTGGCGCAAGCGCTACATCACCCTGGCACCGATCGCCACCGTGGTCGGACTGGCGTTCCGGGCTCAGGATCCCGACGGGCTGCTCGGCGGCAAGGCGGATCTCGGCATCACCTGCGCGCTGATCCCGCGCACGCATCCCGGCGTCAACATCGGCCGGCGCCACTGGCCGCTGAACGCGGTGTTCCAGAACGGGCCGACCACCGGCGACGACGTGTTCGTGCCAATGGACATGGTCATCGGCGGTCGCGAGCAGGTTGGCGGTGGCTGGCGCATGCTGATGGAGTGCCTGGCGGCCGGCCGCGCGATCTCGCTGCCGTCGTCCAATGTCGGCATGTCGAAGCTGGCGGTGAAGGGCGTGAGCTCCTATTCCGCGATCCGGCGCCAGTTCAACATGCCGGTCGGACAGTTCGAGGGCGTGCAGGAGCCGCTGGCCCGCATGGGTGGCCATCTCTATGCGATGGATGCGGTGCGCAAGCTCGCCGCGGCAGCGATCGACATCGGCGAGAAGCCGTCGGTGATCTCGGCGATCGCCAAGTACCATGTCACCGAGCGGGCCCGCATCGTCGTCAATGACGGCATGGACGTGATCGGCGGCAAGGGCATCTGCATGGGCCCAGGCAACTTCCTGGCGCGCGCCTATCAGCAGATCCCGATCGCCATCACGGTCGAGGGCGCGAACATCATGACGCGCACGCTCATCATCTTCGGCCAGGGCGCGATCCGCTGCCATCCCTACGTGCTCAAGCTGCTGAAGGCGGCGAATTCCCCGGATCGCGGCCCGGCGCTGGCGGCGTTCGACCGCGCCTTCTTCGGCCATGTCGCCTTCGTGTTCCGCAACGTCGCCCGCGCGCTGGTGTTCGGCGTCACCGGCGGCCGCTTCATCGCCGCGCCGAAGCAGGCGGCCCCGGAACTGGCGGTGTACTATCGCCAGGCCACCCGGCTGTCGACCGCGCTCGCTCTGCTCGCGGACGTCTCGATGGCGACGCTGGGCGGCGCGCTCAAGCGCAAGGAAAGCATCACCGGCCGTCTCGGCGACGTGCTGTCGCAGCTCTTCATCGTGTCCAGCATCCTCAAGCGCTACGAGGATGACGGACGCCAGAAGGAGGACCTGCCGTTCGTGCACTGGGCGCTGCAGGACTCGTTCGCCCGCGCCGGCGTGGCGCTCGACGGCGTGCTGGAGAACTACCCGAACCGCCTCGCCGCGGGCTTCGTCCGCCTGATCGCCTTCCCGGCCGGGATCGCGAGCGCGCAGCCGAGCGATCGGATCTCCGCCAAGGTCGCGCGGCTGATGCAGACCGACTGCCCGAGCCGCGACCGTCTGCTGGCGGATAGCTGGACGCCGAGGATGGAGGTCGACCGGATCGCCGCCGGCATGGTCGCCTTCGAGATCTACCCGCAGATCGAGGCGATCGAACGCCGCCTGAAGGATGCGATCAAGTCGAGGCAGATCGGCCGCATGCCGCAGAACCTGCTCTCCCTGGACCGGTGGGCGGAGGCGGCGGAGAGCCAGGGCCTGGTCAGCGCCGAGGAGCGCGCGGTGATCCTGCGATTCATCGAGCACGCCGACATGGCGATCCAGGTCGACGACTTCCCGTCCGATTTCGGCGCCGCCGAGAACCTGAAGCGGGTGATGGATCAGGCTCACGCACCGACGCTGCGGGACGCGGCGGAATGAGGTCGGCCGACCAGTATCTGTCGTTCACGAACTCGGGTTTCGGCAAGTGGGTCACCGGCAGTCTGGGTCTGCCGCAGCCGGTCCAGCTCGCTCGGCGTCAGGCTGGCAAGCCGGATCTGCGCCAGCCGGTGCTGATGGGCACCGGGGCAGGCGGGAGGCTGACGGAGCCTCTCGCCGCCCTGTTCCGGTCGGCAAATCTGGTGTCGCTCTATCATTCCGAGAACGATGTCTGGCGGGAGGCGGCGCGACGTCATGAGATCATGACGGCGCGCTATACCGCCGAGACCAGCGGCAAGGTCGGCGCGCTGCTGTTCGACGCGACCGGAATCGAGGATGCCATCGGCCTCGAATCGCTCTATCGGTTCTTCCACGAAACCGTGCGGTCGGTCGGCACCAACGGCAGGATCGTCGTCTTCGGAACGACGCCGGAGGATGCAGGCTCGACCGAGGCGGCCGCCATCCAGCGCGGCCTGGAAGGCTTCACGCGATCGCTCGGCAAGGAGCTCCATCGCGCGATCGCGGTGCAGCTCGTCTATGTCAGGCCAGGTGCCGAGGCGGCGATCGAGAGCACCACCCGGTTCTTCCTCTCGTCGGGCGCGGCGTACGTCTCAGGCCAGGTCGTGCGCATCGCCAAACCGGTGGCGAAGGCGGTCGAGTACGATCCAGGCAAACCGCAGGCCGGACGGACCGTCCTGGTCACCGGCGCCTCGCGCGGGATCGGCGCCGCGATCGCCGACCTCTTCGCCCGTGACGGCGCGCATGTCGTGGCCCTTGATATTCCGCCGGCCGCCGCCGAGCTCGATGCCATCGCCGAGCGGCTGGGCGGCAGCGCGCTGCCGCTCGACATCACCGCGCCGGACGCGGCGGAGGCGATCCTGTCCGATGCGAAACGGCGCGGCGGCTACGACGTGGTGGTGCATAACGCCGGCATCACCCGCGACAAGACGATCGCCAAGATGGATGCAGGGCGCTGGGACAGCGTGATGGACGTCAACCTGTTCGCGCCGTTGCGGATCACCGAGGCGCTGCTTTCCGGTGGCGGACTCAGGAAGAACGGACGGGTCGTCTGCGTGTCGTCGCTCAGTGGCATCGCCGGCAACATGGGTCAGACCAATTACGCATTGTCCAAGGCCGGCCTGATCGGCGCCGTGCAGCGTCTGGCGCCGGAGGCCGCGAAATCCGGCATCACCATCAATGCGGTCGCGCCGGGCTTCATCGAGACGCAGATGACCGCGGCAATCCCGTTCGCGATCCGCGAGGCGGGACGCAGGATGAATGCGATGAGCCAGGGCGGTCTGCCGATCGACGTCGCCGAAGCGATCGGCTGGTTCGCCAGCCCCGGCAGCGGCGGCGTCAACGGCCAGACCGTCAGGGTCTGCGGCCAGAGCCTGCTGGGGGCATGATGGACAGTGCCGAAACGGCGGCGACCGTGCCCGAGCTGGTCGCGGCGCTGCCGACTCCCCGCACGATTCTAATCGAGGGGCTCAGGAGCCTTCGCAAGAAGCCGTCCGGTCCGGCCATCCTGCCGACCCATGCGCTGACCTTCGAGCGCGCAAGGCTGGACGAGCGCAAGATCGCGACCTACGCCAAGCTGTGCGGCTTCACGCCGCAGCAGGGCGTGCCGGTCACCTACCCGCACATGCAGGCGTTCCAGCTCCACATGCTGCTCATGCTCAGGCCGGACTTTCCGTATCCCCTGGTCGGGCTGGTGCATCTCGCCAACAGCATCCGTCAGCATGCGCGACTTTCCGTCGGGCAGACCCTGTCCATTACCGTACGGTTCGGGACCTGGCTCAGGCACGAGCGCGGCCAGGCCTTCACCATCGAGACCGTCGCGCATCGGGGCGGGGAGCTGGTCTGGGACAGCACCAGCACCTATCTGCGCCTCGGCGTCCGCGACCCGGTGGGCGAGCGCGTGCCTCCGGCGCCGTCTTTCCCGCAGCCGCTCGCGGTGAAGGGGCGGTGGCGCCTCACCACCGGCCTCGCCAAGCGCTATGCCACGGTGTCCGGCGATTCCAACCCGATCCATATCTCGGGCATCGGCGCACGTCTGTTCGGGTTCAGGCGCAGGATCATCCACGGCATGTGGAGCAAGGCGCGCTCGATCGCCGCCCTGCTGCCGGACGCGCCGGTCGCCAGCGCGGAGATCGACGTGTGGTTCCGCACCCCCGCCTTCCTGCCCGGCACCGTGCTGCTGCTCGCCACCCGGGAAAAGCGCGGCAACGGGGACATCACCTGCTTCGAGCTGCGCGACGGCAAGGCGGAGAAACTGCATCTGCGCGGCACGCTCCGGGCGCAGGCCGCCTGAGCGCCGACGCATCGGAAGAGAGGACCAAGGACACCATGCTCAGCGTGCCAACCCTCAGACGTGTCGCCATTCTCGGCGGAAGCCGGATCCCGTTCGCCCGCTCCAATACCGCCTACGCCGATCTGTCCAACCAGGACATGCTGAGCGCCGCGATCCAGGGGCTGGTGGACCGGTTCGGGCTGCATGGCGAGCGTCTCGGCGAGGTGGCGGCGGGCGCCGTCCTCAAGCATGCGCGCGACATCAACCTGACCCGGGAGAGCGTGCTGTCGACCACCCTGTCGCACGACACGCCGGCATACGACGTCCAGCAGGCCTGCGGCACCGGACTGGAGACCGCGATCCTGGTCGCCAACAAGATCGCGCTCGGACAGATCGATGTCGGCATCGCCGGCGGCGTCGACACCACGTCCGACGCGCCGGTGGCGCTGAACGAACAGTTCCGCAAGGCGCTGATGCGCGCCAATCGCGGCCGCACCACCATCGCCAAACTGAGGGCGCTGAGCGCGATCCGTCCGGGCATGGTCTTCAAGCCGGAACTGCCGCGCAACGCCGAAGTGCGGACCGGGCTGTCGATGGGCGCGCATTGCGAACTGATGGCCAAGCGCTGGAACATCGGCCAGCAGGACCAGGACGCACTCACCGTCGCCAGCCACCGCAACCTCGCCAGCGCCTACGATCGCGGCCAGTTCAACGACCTGGTGATTCCGTTCCGCGGCCTCACCCGGGACAACAATCTGCGTCCCGACATCAGCCTGGACAAGATCTCGAAGATGAAGCCGGTGTTCGACCGGCAGCACGGCACGCTGACGGCCGCGAACTCAACGCCGCTGACCGACGGCGCCGCGGTGGTGCTGCTGGCGAGCGAGGAATGGGCCCGCGCGCACGACCTGCCCGTCCTGGCCTATCTGCGCACCGGCGAGACGGCGGCGGTCGATTTCGTCGATGGCGACGAGGGCCTGCTGATGGCGCCGGCGTTCGCCGTGCCGCGTATGCTCGCCAAGGCCGGGCTCGCCCTGCAGGATTTCGATTTCTACGAGATCCACGAGGCCTTCGCGGCGCAGGTGCTGTGCACGCTCAAGGCCTGGGAGGACGAAACCTATGTCCGCGAGCGTCTGCATCTCGACACGCCGCCGGGCGCGATCGACCGTGCCAGGCTGAACGTCAACGGCGGCTCGCTGGCGACCGGACATCCGTTCGCGGCGACCGGTGGACGGATTTTGGCATCGCTCGCCAAGATGATCGATCAGCGTGGATCGGGGCGCGGGCTGATCTCGATCTGCGCCGCGGGCGGGCAGGGAGTCGTCGCCATCGTCGAAAAATAGGCGCATGGACGAGGCGGAGTTTGGAACGGGGAGACGTCATCAATGAGCGCCACAATCAATGGCGTCGCAAGCGATCAGCCGGTCGGCGCCGAGCAGGACGCACGGATGGACGCGCTGTGGGCGGAGCGGTTCTGGACCAGGAACTATCGGCCTGGCGTTCCGGCTTCGATCGACGACGAACTCGATAAATGGTCGTCGATGGCCGAGCTGTTCGAATACGATTCGCGCCGCTTCGCCGATCGTGTCGGCTATGTCAGCATCGGCTCTGCCATGAGCTACGGCGCGATGCTTGAGGCGTCGCACGCCTTCGCCGCCTGGCTGATCGAGACCGGCGTCAGGCCCGGTGACCGGGTGGCGCTGATGATGCCGAACTGCCTGCAATATCCTGCAGCCCTGTTCGGCACCTTGTTCGCCGGCGCGGTGGTGGTGAACGTCAATCCGCTGTACACGCCGCGCGAACTGCATCACCAGCTCAAGGATAGCGGCGCCGTCGCCATCGTGGCGATGAATATGTTCGCCCACACCCTGCAGCAGTCGCTCGACGGCACCGCGATCAGGCATATCGTCATCACCGCGATGGGCGACATGCTCGGCGGACTCAAGGGGTTTGCGATCTCGGCCATCATGCGCCATATCCAGCGCATGGTGCCGCGCTATGTCCTGCCGGGGGCTCGTTCCTGGAAGGCGGTGATGCGGCAAGGGCGGAAGCTGGTTTTCGCTCCGGTGCCGCGCACCCCGAGCGACCTGGCGTTCCTGCAATATACCGGCGGGACCTCCGGCGTCGCCAAGGGCGCGATGCTCACAAACCGCAACGTTCTGGCGAACATCCTGCAGGGGCGGGCCTGGAGCCTGAACCAGCTCGACGGGGCCGAGCAGGTCACCAACGTCACGTTGCTGCCGCTTTATCATATCTTCTCGCTGACGGCGAACCTGCTGATGTTCGTCGGCGTCGGCGGACGCAACATCCTGATCGCCAATCCGCGCGACACCAAACGCGTGCAGGGCATGCTGAAGAACGAGAATTTCTTCGGCTTCGCCGGCATCAATACGCTGTTCGCCAGCTTCCTGGACAACGAGGCGTTCTGCAAACGCGACTTCTCGAAGCTGAAGATGACGATCTCCGGCGGGATGGCGACGCAGCGCGACGTCGCCGAGCGCTGGCAGACGATGACCGGGAAACCGCTGGTCGAAGGGTACGGCCTGACCGAATGCGCGCCGGTGGTGTGCGTCGGCTACGTCGACATCGACCATCCTGAAAAGATGGGCTTCACCGGCAAGATCGGGTTCCCGGTTCCCTCGACCGAAGTCCGCATGCGGCGGCCGGATGGCGGCTGGTGCGGCATCGACGAGACCGGCGAGTTGTGTGTCCGCGGTCCGCAGGTGATGGCGGGCTACTGGAACCAGCCGGAAGAGACCGCTCAGGTGATGATCGGCGACGGCTGGCTCGCCACCGGCGATGTCGGGATCATGGATGCCGAAGGCCAGGTCAAGCTCGTCGACAGGATCAAGGACATGATCCTGGTGTCCGGCTTCAATGTCTATCCCTCGGAGATCGAGGACGTGATCGCCACCCATCCCGACGTCCGCGAGGTCGCGGTGATCGGCGTGCGGAGTGAAAAGCAGGGCGAGCGGGTCAAGGCGATCATCGTGCCGCGCGTGACGACGCTCACCGAGGAGGAGATCATCGCCCACTGCCGCAAGAGCCTGACCGGCTACAAGATCCCCCGCATCGTGACGTTCCGGCAGGAGGAACTGCCCAAGACCAACGTCGGCAAGGTGCTGCGCCGGCAGTTGCGCGAGGAGTGAGCGCGGCTCAGCCGGCGCCGAGTTCGCGGGACGCGTCCTGGTTGGCCGGGAGGTAGAGCAGCAGGACGATGTCCAGGCCGATCGCGCGTCGGCTGGCCGGCGCGCCGAGTCCGTTCACCCGGTCGAGCAGGGTGTCCAGGCGATACGGGTCGTTCTGCCCGACGGTACCATGCAGCACCCAGACCCTTCGTCCCGCATCGTGCGCGGCCATCGCCAGTTCCGCATCGTCGGTCCAGTCAGACAGACCGAAGGTGCGGCCGGTCTTCGCCAGGGTGACGTTCATCATCGCGATCGTGCCGGGATCGTCGGTCATGATCAGATCGTCGGGTCGCAACGCGTCGCGCAGCGTGACGGCGGCGACGTTCCAGAGCGGTCTCGTCTCCGCCTTGTAGTAGGGGCGCAGGTTCAGCAGGCCGAGCAGGCCGATCGCGACCAGCGCCACCATTCCGGCGCGGCGCGGCAGACGCGCCACCCCGGTACCGGCCAGCAGGAAGAATATCGGACCGCTCCAGAGCAGGTAGCGCGGCATCCAGAGCGAGGAGCGCAGCGACGCCAGCGCCAGGCCGATCGGCAGGATCGCGAAGGCGACCGCGACGATCCGTCCGGACAGCGATCGCCGCATCGACGCCAGACCGAGCACGGCCAGCAGCGCCACGCCGAACCCGAACCACGGCACGCTGCCGAGATCGAGCGGTCCTGGGAAGATGCGGAACGCGATCAGGCTGGAGATCCGCAGCAGATAGACCGATTGGATCGTCGTCCAGATGGTGTGCGCCGTCGGCGGCGGCACCCAGTCCAGCCCGGACCCCATGTCGCCATGCGTCAGGCTGGACATCGCGACCACGAACGGCAGGTAGGTCGCCAGGATCGCCGCCTGCACCAGCAGCCATCGCCTGACGAAGGCCGTTCGCTGCGCCGGATCGCTCCTGGCGATCAGCACCGCGCAGATCTGCGCGCCGGCCAGCCAGAACAGCGAGACGCTCAGCGTGTCCAGGGCCAGGGCCGTGCCGGCGGCATAGAGCAGCCAGCCGACACGGTCGGTGCGCGGCGCGCGCGCCACCCGGATCAACCCCCAGAGCGCCAGCAGGATGAAGCTCGTCACCAGCGTGTAGGAGCGCGCCTCCTGGGCGTACTGCACCTGGAACGGCGAGAAGCAGAGCAGCAGGGCGGCGGCGAGGCCGCAGCGCCAGCCGGCCAGGCTGCGCCCGACCAGGAACAGGATCAGGCAGGAGAGCGCGCCGAACAGCGCCGAGGGCAGGCGCATGATTCCCGCATCCAGCCCGTGCGGCACGAACAGCGCGGAGATGATGAAATAGAGCGGCAGGTGGTGATGGACCAGGCTGTCGCGCACCAGCGCGCCGAGATCGAGCGAGGCCCGCCGCAGGGTCGTGACCTCGTCCATCCAGTAGGGTTTCTTGCCGAGTCCGTGCAACCTGACGATCAGCGCCGCCAGGGTGATCGCGATGCCGCAGAGCCAGGGCATCGCCCGGTCGACGGTCGAGACCATGCCGGGAACGGTCCGCCTCATCGGGTGTTTCAGTTCCATGCCGCCAAACCGACGCTGCGCCGTCCCATCGCGTAGCGGAGAAGGCGTGTGCCGTCACGACGAGGGAGAATTCGAACCATGACCGATCGCAACAGCCTGGACATGCGCTTGCCACGCCGCACCCGCCTCGGCAAGACCGCGACCCTGGCGGGCCTGGCGCTCGGTGCGCTCGGTCTCGCGGGATGCGAGGTGGCGCCGCCGCCGGGCGGATCGCCGGGCGCGGCGCCGGGCTACGGCTACACGTGCTATGCCGGCGTCTATGTCTGTCACACCCAGACCCAGCTTCCGGTCGGCTCGCCCTGCAGTTGCCCCGGGCTCGGCGCGCCCTCCTATGGCCGGGTGCAGTAACGTTTAGAGACTAAATCGGTGCGGCCCGGCCGAGCCCGGGCCGCATGACTGCTCGCGCCACCCGCTTGGCGAGAGATGCATCGTCGCCCAGTAGCCGAGGCCGGACACCAGCACCACGACGAGCGGCACCGGCCATGAGGACGGCACGACGAACAGCGCCAGGCAGACGCCGATCGCCGTCCAGGCGAGCGACGCGGGATTGAAGCCGGCGCGATACCAGTAGCGCCCACCGGGCTGGAACAAAGCCGGCACGTCGATCCGCATGTGCCGGACGAAGAGATAATCCGCGACGAGGATGCCGGCGACCGGATCGAACGCGGTGCCGAGCAGCACCAGCCAGCCGGCGTAACCCTGCGCGACCCCCGGGAACGCCGACAGGGCGATCCCGGCGACGCTGACGAGCAGCGTGGCGCGCAGTCTGCCGAGACGCTCGACCACGTTCAGCAGCGATAGCCCGCCGGTGTAGAGATTGAGGACGTTGATGGTCCAGTTGTCGAGCACCACCATTAGCAGGATCAGCGCCAGGGACAGTCTGGTGGTGGTGATGTCGGCCAGGACCGCGAAGGCGTTGACGACGTGGCCATGGGTCGCGGCGGCCGCGTAGGCGCCGACCAGGCTGACCAGCAGCGCGCCGACGCAGGCCGCCGAC
>CAIMSN010000111.1 GCA_903844135.1 uncultured Rhodospirillales bacterium
GCGGTTGATGACGCGGCGATAGAGATCGTTGAGGTCGGAGGTGGCGAAGCGGCCGCCGTCGAGCGGCACCAGCGGACGCAGCTCGGGCGGGATCACCGGCACGACGTCCAGGATCATCCAGTCCGGCTTGGAGCCGCTCTCGGCGAACGCCTCGACCAGCTTCAGGCGCTTGACCAGCTTCTTGCGCTTGGCCTCAGACGTGGTCTCCTTGAGGTCGGCGCGCAGCTTCACCTTCTCGGCGTCGCAATCGACATTGACCAGCACGGTCTTGATCGCCTCGGCGCCGATGCCGGCGCGGAACCCGTCCTCGCCGAACTCGTCCTGCTTGGCCAGCAGTTGGTCCTCGTTGAGCAACTGGTGCAGCTTGAGGTCGGTCAGGCCCGGCTCGAGAACCACGTAGCTCTCGAAATACAGGATCTTCTCCAGCTCCTTGAGCGTGAGATCGACCATCAGGCCGATGCGGCTCGGCAGCGACTTCAGGAACCAGATATGCGCGACCGGGGAGGCCAGCTCGATATGGCCCATGCGCTCGCGGCGCACCTTGGCCAGCGTGACCTCGACGCCGCACTTCTCGCAGATGATGCCGCGGAACTTCATCCGCTTGTACTTGCCGCACAGGCACTCGTAGTCCTTGATCGGACCGAAGATGCGGGCGCAGAACAGCCCGTCGCGCTCAGGCTTGAAGGTGCGGTAGTTGATGGTCTCCGGCTTCTTGATCTCGCCATAGGACCAGGACCGGATCTGCTCCGAGGAGGCGAGCTGGATCTTGATCTGGTCGAAGGTCATCGCCTGGCCGGTCTGGCCAAGGATCTTCATCAGTTCGTTCATGCGCCGAAACCCTCCACGAAGGGAAAATCACTTGTGACAGGCGGACGGCCAGGGGCGTTGCCCCTGGACCCCGCCAAAGGCGAGCCTTTGGAATCCGCTCTCGGGATCAATTGCCGCTCTGCTCCAGGTCGACGTTCAGGCCGAGCGACTTCAGCTCCTTGACCAGCACGTTGAAGCTCTCCGGGATGCCGGCCTCGAAATCGTCCTGCTCGCGCACGATCGCCTCGTAGACCTTGGTGCGGCCGGACACGTCGTCCGACTTCACCGTCAGCATCTCCTGGAGCGTATAGGCGGCGCCGTACGCCTCCAGCGCCCAGACCTCCATCTCGCCGAAGCGCTGTCCGCCGAACTGCGCCTTGCCGCCCAGCGGCTGCTGGGTGACCAGCGAATACGGACCGATCGAACGGGCGTGGATCTTGTCGTCCACGAGATGGTGCAGCTTGAGCATGTAGACGTAGCCCACCGTCACCTTGCGCTCGAACAGCTCGCCGGTGCGGCCGTCGGTCAGTTGGCTCTGGCCGGAGGTGTCGAGGCCGGCGCGGGTCAGCATCGCCTCGATGTCCGGGATGCGGGCGCCGTCGAACACCGGGGTGGCGATCGGCACGCCCTTGCGCAGATTGTGCGCCAGCTCGATCAACTGCTCGTTCGGCAGGGTGGCGATGTCGTCGCGATAGACCTCGTCGCCATAGACCGTCTTGAGCTCGTCGAGCAGCTCCTGCTTGGCCAGGCCGGTGCGCTGATACTCGTCGACCAGCTCGCCGATGCCCTTGCCGATATTGGCGCAGGCCCAGCCGAGATGGGTCTCGAGGATCTGACCCACGTTCATGCGCGACGGCACGCCGAGCGGGTTCAGCACCAGGTCGACCGGGGTGCCGTCCTCGAGGAACGGCATGTCCTCGACCGGGGTGACGCGCGACACGACGCCCTTGTTGCCGTGCCGGCCGGCCATCTTGTCGCCCGGCTGCAGCTTGCGCTTCACCGCGACGAACACCTTGACCATCTTCATCACGCCGGGCGGCAGCTCGTCGCCGCGCTGCAGCTTCTCGACCTTGCTGTCGAAGCGCGCCTGGATGCGGCCGACCGCGGCGTCGAACTCGCGCTTCAGGGTCTCGATCTCGGCCATCGCCTGGTCCGACGACACCGCGATGTTGCGCCAGGTGCCGCGCGGATGCTCGCCCAGGATCTCCTCGGTCAGCTCGGTGCCGGACTTGATGCCCTTGAAGCCAGCGCCGGCCTTCTGGCCGAGCAGCCGCTCGCGCAGACGCGCATAGAACGAGCGCTCCTGGATGTGGCGCTCGTCGTCGCGATCCTTGGCCAGCCGCTCGATCTCCGAGCGCTCGATCGCCATCGCGCGCTCGTCCTTGTCGACGCCGCGACGCGAGAACACGCGCACGTCGACGATGGTGCCGGTGGTGCCGGGCGGCAGCTTGAGCGAGGTGTCGCGGACGTCAGACGCCTTCTCGCCGAAGATGGCGCGCAGCAGCTTCTCCTCCGGGGTCATCGGGCTCTCGCCCTTCGGCGTGACCTTGCCGACCAGGATGTCGCCCGGATTCACCTCGGCGCCGACATAGACGATGCCGGCCTCGTCGAGGTTGCGCAGCGCCTCCTCGCCGACATTGGGGATGTCGCGGGTGATCTCCTCCTGGCCGAGCTTGGTGTCGCGCGCCATGACCTCGAACTCCTCGATATGGATCGAGGTGAAGACGTCGTCGCGGGCGATGCGCTCGGAGATGAGGATGCTGTCCTCGAAATTGTAGCCGTTCCAGGGCATGAACGCGACCAGCACGTTCCGGCCCAGCGCCAGCTCGCCGAGATCGGTGGACGGGCCGTCGGCGATGATGTCGCCGGCGACCACGCGATCGCCGACCCGCACCAGCGGACGCTGGTTGATGCAGGTGGACTGGTTGGAGCGCATGTATTTGCGCAACCGGTAGATGTCGACGCCCTGGGTGGCGCCGGCCTCGTCGGTGGCGCGCACGACGATGCGGGCGCCGTCGATCTGGTCGATCACGCCGGCGCGGCGCGCGACGATGGTGGCGCCGGAGTCACGCGCGACCGCGGCCTCCATGCCGGTGCCGACCAGCGGCGCGTCGGAGCGGATCAGCGGCACCGCCTGGCGCTGCATGTTCGAGCCCATCAGCGCCCGGTTGGCGTCGTCGTTCTCCAGGAACGGGATCAGCGCCGCGGCGACCGAGACCAACTGCTTCGGCGACACGTCGCAGGCGGTCACATCCTCAGGCTTGACCAGGCGGAAATCGCCGCCACGGCGCACCGAGACCAGCTCGTCGGTCAGGTTGCCGGCCTTGTCCTGCGCGGCGTCGGCCTGGGCGACGACCAGCTTCTCCTCCTCCATGGCGGAGAGGTACTTCCAGCCATCCTGCAGCGCGCCGTCCTTGACCAGGCGGTACGGGGTCTCGATGAAGCCGTACTTGTTCACCTTGGCGTAGGTGGCGAGCGAGTTGATCAGGCCGATGTTCGGGCCTTCCGGGGTCTCGATCGGGCAGATGCGGCCGTAATGGGTCGGGTGCACGTCGCGCACCTCGAAGCCGGCGCGCTCGCGGGTCAGACCGCCCGGGCCAAGCGCCGAGAGGCGGCGCTTGTGCGTCACTTCCGACAGCGGATTGGTCTGGTCCATGAACTGGCTGAGCTGCGACGAGCCGAAGAACTCGCGCACCGCGGCGGCGGCCGGCTTGGCGTTGATCAGGTCGTGCGGCATCACCGTGTCGATGTCGACCGAGCCCATGCGCTCGCGGATGGCGCGCTCCATGCGCAGCAGGCCGACGCGATACTGGTTCTCCATCAGCTCGCCGACCGAGCGCACCCGGCGATTGCCGAGATTGTCGATGTCGTCGATCGTGCCGCGGCCGTCCTTCAGCTCGCACAGGATCTTGACCGTGCGGATGATGTCCTCCTTACGGAGCACGCGCACCGTGTCCTCGGCGTCGACCGACAGGCGCATGTTCATCTTGACGCGGCCGACCGCGGAGAGGTCGTAGCGGTCGCCGTCGAAGAACAGGCCGCGGAACAGCGCCTCGGCGGTGTCCGGGGTCGGCGGCTCGCCGGGGCGCATGACGCGGTAAATGTCGACCAGCGCGTCCTCGCGCGAGCCGTTCTTGTCAATCGCCAGCGTGTTGCGGATCCACGGGCCGTTGCCGCTATCGACCGCCAGCGTCGGCAGGCTGTCGATGCCCATCTCCTCCAGCGCCAGCAGGCGCGGCTCGGTGAGCTCCTCGCCGGCCTCGCCGTAGATCTCGCCGGTCTCCTCGTTGACCAGGTCGTAGGCCACGTAGCGGCCGAGCAGGTCGGCGCGGCCGACCAGCACCTCCTTGGTCTTCTCGGCGATCTTCTTGCAGGCGCGCGCGGTCAGCTTGTCGTCGGCCTTGGCCACGACCTCGCCGGTATCGGCGTCGACCAGCGGCTCGAGCAGCTTCATGCCGCGGAACGCGTCGGGATCGAACGGGCGCGCCCAGCCCTTCTCGGTCTTGGCGAACACCACCTGGCCGTAGAAGTTGGACAGGATCTCGTCGGCATCCATGCCGCGAATGTCCATCGCATCGACGTCGCCACCCTCGGCGGCCTTGGCGGCGCGGGCGGCGGCCGAGGCGTTGCCTTCCAGCGCATACAGCAGCGTGGTGACCGGCAGCTTCCGCTTCCGGTCGATGCGGACATAGACCATGTCCTTGCTGTCGAACTCGAAATCGAGCCAAGAGCCGCGATAGGGAATGACGCGGGCGGCGAACAGGAACTTGCCGGACGAGTGGGTCTTGCCCTTGTCGTGGTCGAAGAACACGCCCGGGCTGCGGTGCATCTGGCTGACGATGACGCGCTCGGTGCCGTTGATGATGAAGGTGCCGTTCTCCGTCATCAGGGGCATGTCGCCCATGTAGACGGGCTGCTCCTTGATGTCGCGGATCGAGCGGCTGCCGGTGTCCTCGTCCACGTCCCAGACGATCAGGCGCAGGATCACCTTCAGCGGCGCGGCGAAGGTCATGCCGCGCTGGATGCACTCCTCGACGTCGTACTTGGGCTCCTCGAGCTCGTAATGCACGAACTCGAGCCGGCCGCGGCCGGCGAAATCGTTGATCGGGAACACCGAGCGGAACACTTCCTGCAGCCCCGACGGGGTGCGGCTGTCCGGACGGACATGCATCTGCAGGAACGCCTCGTAGGAGGAGCGCTGCACGTCGATCAGGTTGGGCATCGGAGCCACTTCGGGGATGCGCCCGAAGCTCTTGCGGATGCGCTTGCGTCCCGTGAACGATTTGGTCATCGCGTTCATCGTGTGTCCTGCCCCGTCGCCTGCCGGCCCCGGGTGCGGCGCGAAGAGTGGAGGCCCGCCTGGCCCCTGCCCTCCGACCGAACCGTCGGCCAGAAATTCCGTTCATGCGGACCGGCGCGAACCGGTCCGTCTCGCCGCACCCGTGTCCGGGCCGGTCCTACTACCGCCGCAAGCGCCCGACCCCATGCGGGATGCGGACGCTGGAGGGATTGCGTCGGCTGACGCCACCACCGTGGAGGGCGGCTGACGCCACCACCAATCGGGGGCGGCTGAAGCCACCACGGCCGAGAGGGCGGGAACCATTGCTGATTCCCGCCCTTCCGCTGGTCACGTCGGCCGGAAACCCGGCCCTGCATCGCGATGCTTATTTGATCTCGACAGCGGCGCCCTGCTCTTCCAGCATCTTCTTGAACTTCGCGGCGTCTTCCTTGTTGACGCCTTCCTTCACCGGCTTCGGCGCGCCTTCGACCAGGTCCTTGGCTTCCTTCAGGCCCAGGCCAGTGATGGTGCGCACTTCCTTGATGACGTTGATCTTCTTGTCGCCGGCCTTGGCGAGGATGACCGTGAACTCGGTCTGTTCCTCGACCGGGGCGGCGGCGGCAGCCGGACCAGCGGCGGCGGCGGCGGCGACCGGGGCGGCAGCGGACACGCCCCACTTCTCTTCGAGGAGCTTCGACAGCTCGGCAGCCTCGAGAACGGTGAGAGCGGACAGCTCGTCAACAAGCTTCGACAGATCGGCCATGATTTGATGTTCCTGATATAAA
>CAIMSN010000112.1 GCA_903844135.1 uncultured Rhodospirillales bacterium
CGCGCCGAGCACCCGGCGGTAGTGGCGCATCTGCAGCGCCGTCCCGGCGATCTGCAGCGCCCAGCACAGGGCGAACAGGAGAAGTCCGGTCTTCCAGGTCATTGTCCCACCTATCGCCGATCGCGTCGTGGCCGCGCGACTCTGCCGATGCCCGCTGTGGAACATTTATAACCATGGACGTCAAGTTGTGTTGAGAATGCGTCGACGAAAATAACTGATTCCGAGAAAATCTGGCCGATTATTATTGTGCGGCGCGGCAAACGCCCAAATCGCGCCGGAGATGGCGTGCCAAGACCCTAGACATCTATCTTGACGCCAGGACATTTGTACGGTCTAGGATATGCCCGTCCCTACGACAGGAGTCGGATCATGAGCCTCGTCCTGGATCTCGCCCGGCGCGCCGAGCAGCGTCGTCCCGTCCGGATCGGGCTGATCGGCTGCGGCGAGATGGGAACCGACATCGTCAGCCAGGTGAGCCTGATGCCGGGCATCGTCGTCGCCGTGCTGGCGGAGATGCGGGTCGACATGGCCTGGGCGGCGCTCGACATCGCCGGCATCCCGCGCGAGGCGGGGCGCGCCTGCCGCGGGCGGGACGAGGCGGACGATGCGATCCGCGCCGGCAAGATCGCCATCACCCCGGATGCCGCCGTCGCATGCGGCGCCGAGCAGGTGGACGTGATCATCGACGCCACCGGCAATCCAGGGGTCGGCGCCGAGCTCGCGCTGCTGGCGATGGCGCACGGCAAGCACGTGGTGATGATGAATGTCGAGGCCGACGTCACCGTCGGCGCGATGCTGGTGCGCGAGGCGCGCAGCGCCGGGGTCGGCTACTCGCTCGGCGCCGGCGACGAGCCGAGTGCGGCGATGGAGCTGATCAATTTCGTCCGCAGCCTCGGCTACCCGATCGTCGCCGCCGGCAAGGGCAAGAACAATCCGCTGAATGTCGCGGCCAAGCCGGTGGAGTACGAGGAGGAGGCGCGCCGCCGGCACATGAACCCGCGCATGTTGGTGGAGTTCGTCGACGGCTCCAAGACGATGATCGAGATGTGCGCGATCGCCAACGCCACCGGGCTGGTCCCCGATCGTCCCGGCATGCATGGGCCCGCGGCGGGCCCCGGACAACTGGCGGACATGCTGATCCCCCAGGCCGATGGCGGCCTGCTGTCCCGCTCCGGCGTGGTGGACTATTCGGTCGGCAAGGGTGTGGCGCCCGGCGTGTTCGTGGTGATCAAGGCGCCGCATGCGCGCATCCACGAGCGTCTGCGCGACCTCAAGATGGGGCCTGGACCGTACTACACCTTCCTGCGCCCCTATCATCTGACCAGCCTGGAGGTGCCGCTCACCGCGGCGTCATTGGTGCTGCACGGCACGCCGCACATGCAGCCGCTCGACGAGCCGGTCGCCGAATGCGGCTGCGTCGCCAAGGAGAATCTGTCGCCGGGACTCACGCTCGGCAGGATCGGCGAGGATCACTATCGCGGCTGGATCACCACGGCCGAAGACGCACGCGCCGGCGACCTGCTGCCGATGGGCTTGGCCGAGCGCGCTGTGGTCACCAGGCCGATCGGCATCGGCGAGCCGCTCACCTACGGCAATTGCCGCGTCGACGAGACGATGCAGATCGTGCGGCTGCGTCGCAGGCAGGATGCGCTGTTCGCGCCCGCCCGGCCGGGTCTGGTGGCATGACGGTGCAGATGCAGATCGACCGCCGGGCGAACCGGCCGGCGGTGTACGACCGCCTGTCGAACGAACAGTTGCGCGAGTCGCTGCGCCGCATGCATCTGATCCGGCAGTTCGAGGAGGGTGCCGAGCAGGCCTACATGCGCGGCCTGATCCACGGCACCATGCATCTCTCGATCGGCCAGGAGGCGAGCGCCGTCGGCGTCTGCGTGGCGCTCGGCGCCGCCGACAAGATCACCTCGACGCATCGCGGACACGGCCACTGCATCGGCAAGGGCGCCGATCCGAAACGGATGTTCGCCGAATTCTTCGGCAAGGAGACTGGCTATTGCCGCGGCCGCGGCGGCTCGATGCACATCGCCGACCCCAGCCAGGGCAATCTCGGCGCCAACGGCATCGTCGGCGGTGGCCTGCCGATCGCGGTCGGCGCGGCGCTGGCGATCCGGCAGCAGAAGCGGGACGACGTCGTGGTCTGCTTCTTCGGCGATGGCGCCTCCAACGAGGGCGCATTCCACGAGGCGCTGAACATGGCGGCGCTCTGGACCCTGCCGGTGGTGTTCGTGTGCGAGAACAACCAGTACGGCATGTCGACCTCGACCGCACGCTCGATGTCGGTACCGAACGTGGCCGACCGCGCGGTCGCCTACAACATTCCCGCCAGGATCGTCGACGGCAACGATTTCGCCGCGGTGGCGGAGGCGGCGTTCGAGGCCACCGATCGCGGCCGGGGCGGCCTCGGTCCGAGCCTGATCGAGTGCAAGACCTATCGCATTCGCGGTCACTCGCGCAGCGACCGCAATCGCTATCGCAGCAAGGACGAGATCGACGCCTGGTCGCGTCGCGATCCGATCGTCCGGCTCGAGGCCGAATTGGTGGGTCTCGGCATCCTCGCCGAGGCCGATCTCGCAGCGATCCGGCAACAGGTGGAGACCGAGATCGAGGAGGGGATCGCGTTCGCCCAGGAAAGCCCGCCGCCCGCGATCGCGGATCTGCTCCGCGACGTCACCTCGGAGCAGCCTTGATGGACCGGCCAGTCAGGGAGCTCTCCTATGCGCAGGCGCTGCAGGAAGCGATGGCGCAGGCGATGGAGGCCGACGAGCGCGTGTTCCTGATGGGCGAGGATATCGGCGTCTATGGCGGAGCGTTCCAGGTCACCGGCGACCTGGTCGAGCGGTTCGGCGAGGCTCGGGTGATCGACACGCCGATCGCCGAGCTTGGGGCCGCGGGCGTCGCCGTCGGCGCCGCCCTGTGCGGGCAGCGGCCGGTGTTCGAGTTCCAGTTCTCCGACTTCGCCACGCTGGCGATGGAGCAGATCGTCAACCAGGCGGCGAAGATGCGCTACATGCTGGGCGGCGCGGTCTCGGTGCCGCTGGTGATGCGGTTTCCCGCCGGTTCCGGCACCGGCGCCGCCGCCCAGCACAGCCAGAGCCTGGAAGCCTGGTTCGCGCACGTGCCCGGGCTGAAGGTGGTGCAGCCCTCGACGCCGCACGATGCCAAGGGCCTGCTGCTGAGCGCGATCGACGATCCCGACCCGGTGATGATCTTCGAGCACAAGCTGCTCTACAAGATGAAGGGCCCGGTCCCGGAGGAGGCCTACCGCGTACCGATCGGCAAGGCGGACATACGCCGCAAGGGGCGCGACCTGACCATCGTCGCCACCGCGATCATGGTGCATCGCGCGCTCGATGCCGCGGCGATTCTCGCCGAGGAGGGAATCGACGTCGAGGTGATCGACCTGCGCTGCCTGCGCCCGCTCGATCGCGATACCCTCGTCGAGAGCGTGTCGCGCACCACCCGCCTGCTGTGCGTGTACGAGGGCGTCAGGACGCTCGGGATCGGCGCCGAGATCAGCGCGATGATCGCCGAAAGCGAGGCGTTCGATCGCCTGGACGCGCCGATCGGCCGGCTCGGCGGCGCGGAATGCCCGCTGCCGTACAACCCGGAGATGGAAAAGGCCGCGGTGCCGCAGATCCCCGACATCGTCGCGATGGCGCGCCGCCTGGTGCGCGGGACGGTGTGAGCATGGCGGTCGAGATCATCTTCCCACGCGTCGACATGGACATGGCGTCCGGCCGGTTCAGCCGCTGGCTGGTCGAGGAGGGCGGCGCGGTCGGCAAGGGCGACCCGCTGTTCGAGATCGAGACCGACAAGGCGGCGATGGAGATCGATGCACCGGCGAGCGGCATCCTGCGCGGGATCAGGGTGGCGGAGGGCGAGGAGGTCAAGGTCGGCGAGGCGGTCGGCTGGATCGTGGCCGAGGGAGAGGCCTGGCAGGAGCGCGTCGCGCCGGCCCCGATCGCCGAAGCCCCGATCGCGGCTGCGGAGATGCCGGCGGCTGCTCCGGCCCCGGTCGCCCCGGTCGCCCCCTCCGCCCCCGCTGCCGCCCCCGCTGCCGCCATGCTGCGTGCCACCCCGCTGGCGCGTCGCGAGGCCAGGCGGTTGAACATCGATCTCGGCCAGGTCAGCGGTTCCGGGCCGCGCGGCCGGATCGTCTCCGAGGATCTGCGGGCGGTCGCGTCCGTGCCGGCCCCGCCTCGGATAGAGCCTTCGATGGAGCCTTCGGTAGAGCCTTCCATCGAGGCGCCGCCGAAGCGTCCGGCCGGCGCGCGGCTGCATCGGCAATGGTCGGGCGCCGGCGACGGCGTCCCGCTGGTGTTCCTGCATGGGTTCGGCGCCGACGGCACCGGCTGGCGACCGGTCTGGCGCGGGCTCGACTCCACCCACCGCCTGCTGGCGATCGACCTTCCCGGGCACGGGCGGTCCAAGCCGCAGGCGCCGATCTGCTTCGACGGGCTGGTCGATGCGGTCCAGTCGGTGCTCGACGAGGAGGGCGTCCGCCGCTGCGTGCTGGTCGGGCATTCGCTCGGCGGCGCGGTGGCGCTCGGCCTGGCGGATGCCGGGGTGGTCGACATCAGAGCGCTGTGCCTGCTGGCGCCGGCCGGGCTCGGACCGGAGATCGACGGTGCGTTCCTGTCCGGGCTGGTCCGCGCCACCAGGGCGGAGAGCCTGGCGCCCTGGCTGCTCCGGCTGGTCGCCGATCCGGCCCTGGTCACGCCGGGTTTCGTCCGCGCGACGCTGCAGGCGAGCGATGCGGAGTCGGCCGACTACCGGCGGCGGCTGATCGATTCGGTGTTCCCCGACGGCACCCAGGCGATTTCGCTGCGGCACGTGCTGCCGCAGCTTGCGATGCCGGCCAGGATCGTCTGGGGCACGCGGGACGCCATCATTCCGGCCTCGCATGCCGCGCACCTGCCGGGCCGGATCGGCCTGCATCGGCTCGACGTCGGCCACATGCCGCATCTCGAGGCGCCGCGCCTGGTCGCCGGGCTGATCGCCGAGGCCGCCCGCAGCGCGGTGCCCTGAACAGGGCGGGAGCGCCAACGGGCAGCGCGGATCGCTTTGCGATTCCCCTCGCCAGGCAAAGCTGCTCTTGTCGTCGACAGGCAGGGCATGATCGGCTGATCGTGCGGCAGAGCGGGTGGCATGAGCGATTTCGACCTCGACGACGATCTCCGGACCCGAGCCGCTTGGCTGTATTACATCGAGGGCATGACCCAGGACCAGGTCGCGCAGGAACTCGGCTTCACCCGTGCCCGCGTGCTGCGCATGCTGGCGACCGCCCGCCAGGACGGCACGGTGCAGATCCGGGTGATGTCGCCGCTCAGCCGCTGCGTCGAGCTGGAGCGGATCCTGGAGAGCCGATTCGGCATCGAGCGCGCCATCGTGATCCCGTCGCCGCGCGACGAGAGCAAGGTCAATGCGATTCTCGGCGCCACCGTCGGCGCCTATATCGCCGACACCCTGACCGACAACATGACGATCGGTCTGGGTTGGGGTCAGACGCTGAGCACGGCGTTGGCGTCGATTCCTCGCCGGCCCTACAGCGGCGTGCGCGTGGTGTCGCTGCTGGGCAGCCTGACCAGGGTCAACGCCTTCAACCCGTCCGAATTCGCCTGGCGTTTCGCCGACCAGGTGGGTGCGGAATGCTACCTGATGGCCGGCCCGGTGTTCGCCCCCGACGTGCATACGCGGCGCGCGCTGATGGAGCATGCCGGCATGCAGGAATTGTCGCGCCGGGTGGCGCAGCTCGACCTGGCGATCGTGAGCGTCGGCGACCTGTCGCCGCAATCGACGTTCTCGCGGTTCGGGCTGCTCGGCCGTCCGGAGATCGCCTCGCTGGAGCGGGCGGGCGCGGTCGGCGACGTGTTGTGCCGATTCATCGACGCCGACGGCCGCATCGTCGATCACGAGATCAACGACCGCGTGGTCGCGGTCCATCCCGACGATCTCTCCGCCGCCCGCAAGCTGGTTCTGGCGTCGGGCGGGTGGCACAAAGCGCCGGCGATCCTGGCCGCGATCCGCCTGCTGCATCCCCAGGTGCTGGTCACCGACGAGGTGGTCGCGGAACGGCTGACGACCAGCGAACCGCAATAGACGCACGAAGGGTCAGCGAAGACGGATCAGCGACGTCCCTGGCGGCTGTCGATCGCCCGGTTCAGCAGGATGGCGGCGATGATGATCAGGCCGGTGATGGTCATCTGGTAGAACGAGCCCAGCCCGAGCAGGTTGAAGATGTTGCGCAGCACCTGCAGCAGCATGACCGCGAACAGCGTGCCGACCACGCCGCCGCGGCCGCCGAACAGGCTGGTGCCGCCCAGCACCACCGCGGCGATGGCATCGAGCTCCAGCCCCTGCGCCGCGGTCGGCTGGCCGATCCGCAGCCGCGCGGTCAGCAGCACGCCGGAGAACGCCGCCAGGAGGCCGGAGATCGCGAACACGCCGGTCACGATCAGCCGCACCGGCAGGCCGGACAGGCGCGCCGCCTCGGCGTTGCCGCCGGTGGCGAACACGTATTCGCCGAACACGGTATAGCGCAGCACCAGGGCGGCGATCCCCCACACCGCGAGAAACAGCAGCGCCAGCACCGGGAAGGCGAAACCTGGCAGCAGCGGCACCGCGAGCGAACCGAACTGGCCGAAGCCGCGCGGCAGGCCGCCGATCGGCACGCCGTTCGACATCAGGTAGGTCACGCCGCGCACCGTCACCAGGCCGGCGAGGGTGACGATGAAGCTCGGCACCGCGGCATAGGCGGCGATCGCCCCCATCAGCGCACCGAGGCAGGCGCCGGTCAGCAGCGCCGCGCCGATGGCCAGCAAAGGCGGCCAGCCCGACGCCATCAGCAGCGAGGCGACCATGCCGCCGCAGGCCACCACGCTCCCGACCGACAAATCGATGTTCGCTGTCAGGATCACGAAGGTCATGCCGATCGCGACGATGCCGACCACGCTCGCCTGCTGGAACAGGTTGGAGATGTTGCGCACCGTCAGGAAATCGTCCGACAGCAGGGTGGCGATGACGACGACGGCGAAGAAGATGACGATGAAATTGTAGCGCAGCATCAGCGCGCCGAGGCGGCGTGCATCGAACCCGCCGCGCCGCGTCGTCTTCGGATCAGTCTGCGTCAGCGTGTTCATGATGCCGTCTCCGCGACCAGGTGCCCCACGAGGCCCGCTTTCAGGATGTCGTCGCGCGGGGTCAGCGCCGGATCGAAGCAGCGCACGTTGCGCCCTTCGTGGAACACCCAGATGCGGTCGCAATTGGCGTAGATCTCGTCGAGCTCGCTGCTGGCGACGATGATCGCCGCGCCCTGCTCGGCGAGGCCACGGATCAGCGCATACAGCTCCGCCTTGGCACCGACATCCAGCCCGCGGCTCGGCTCGTCGAGCAGCAGGAGCCGGCTGCCCTCGATCACCCATTTGGCGAACACCACCTTCTGCTGGTTGCCGCCGGACAATTGCCGCACCGGCTGCTCCAGGGCGCTGTAGCGCGTCGACAGGCCGGCCAGCACCGGGGCGACGGTGCGGCGCATCGCCGGGTGCGCGATCAGCCGGCGGCGGCGCAGCGACGGCAGCATGGCGTTGCGATAGATCGCGCTGTCCAGCACCAGACCCTGCAGCTTGCGATCCTCCGGCACCAGCGCCACGCCGCGCGCGATCGCGTCGCCGGGACGGCGCGGCGAGAACGGCGCACCGCGCAGCGTCATGTCCGCCTCGCAGCGCAGGTCGCCGAACAGCGCGCGCAGGAAGCTGGTGCGGCCGGATCCGTTCAGGCCGGACAGGCCGACGATCTCGCCCTCGCGCACCGACAGGTCGGCGATGTCGAGCCCGTGCGGTCCGCGCAGGCGCCTCACGCCGAGCGCCAGCGCGTCGCGGGCCGGCCGGCGCGGGCTGCGCTCCAGCAGCGCCTGGTCGCGTCCCAGCACCGCCTCGACGAGGGACCGTTCCGGCGTGCCGGCGACGTCGAAGGTCTCGATCGTGCGGCCGCCGCGCAGCGCGGTGACCCGGTCGCCGATCGCGCGGATCTCGCCCATGCGATGGCTGACATAGAGGATCGCGATGCCCTGGCGGGTCAGCGCGCGGATCACCGCGAAGATGCGCTCGAGTTCGGTCTCGTTCAGCGCCGCCGACGGCTCGTCCATGATGATCAGCCTGGCGTCGAGGGTGAGCGCCCGGGCGATGGCGGTGAGCTGCTGGTTGGCGATCGACAGCGCGCCGACCTGCGCGTCCGGGCCGAAATTCGCCCCGACCCTGGCCAGCGCCTCCCGCGCGATCTCTTGGCGACGTCTGCGATCGACCAGCCCCCAGCGTCCCGGCACCCGGCCGAGCAGCATGTTCTGCGCCGCGCTCAGTTGCGGCACCAGGTCGAGCTCCTGGTAGATCATCGAGATCCCGGCCTGCGCGGCGTCGAGCGGGCTGCGGAAGCGGCGCGGCACGCCGTCCAGCGTCAGGCTGCCGCTGGTCGGCAGGTGCGCGCCGGCGATGATCTTCAGCAGCGTGCTCTTGCCGGCGCCGTTCGCGCCCAGCAGGCAATGCACCTCGCCGCGCCGGATCGACAGCGACGCCTCCTCCAGGGCGACGACGTTGCCAGGAAAGATCTTCGTGGCGCGATCGACCGACAGGACGACGTCAGACATGCCGTGCCGCCTCGTCGAGCGCGAACCGTGCGGTCTGCTCGTCGGTGACCAGCACGTTGACCATTCCGGCGCGCAGCGCCGCCAGCACCACCGCATGCTTGCGCTGGCCGACCGCGACGCCGATCGCGATCGGCTTGCCGCGCAGCGTGCGCAGGTCGAGGCCGATGGTGCGCGCATCGAGCGCCGGATCGACGACGGCGCCGCCCGGATCGATGAAGCGGCCGAGCACGTCGCCGATCGCGCCGCGCGCGCGCAGCGCGTCGAGCTCGGTTTCGGTGATGTAGCCTGACCGCACCAGCACGGAATCCGGCGTCATGCTGCCGAGCCCGAAGCACACCACCGGGGCGTCGCGTCCCAGCGCCAGCACGGTCTCGATCACCGGATCCTGCTCCAGCACGATGCGCGTCTCGGCGCGGCCGACGATCGCCGGCACCGGCAGCAGGGTGGCCCGGCCATTGCCGGCGACCGCGAACAGCTCGGCGATGTTGTTGGTCCGGGTCGCGGTGGCGCGGATGTTCATCGCGCCGTTCAGCAGCACCACCTCGACGCCATCGTTCCAGCGCCCCGGCAGCCAGTGCGCGACCGCGGCCATGGTCCGGCCCCAGGAGACGCCGACCAGCGCCGGGCGCGGGGTCAGGGCGGCCAGGAACTGTCCGGCCGCCTGGGCGACGCTGTCGACCAGCAGCCCGTCCTCCTCGCCGGAAGACGGGACCACGATCGCCTCGCGCAGGCCGTAGGCACGCTGCAGCCGGCTCTCCAGCTCGGGCCGGCGCTGCGCGCGCGGCACGATCTCGATCCTGACCACCCCCTGCTCGCGCGCATCCTTCAGCAGACGCGCCACCTGCCAGCGTGTCAGGCCGAGCGCCTTGGCGATGTCGGCCATGGTGCGGTCGAGGTCGTAATAGGCCTTCGCCGCCTGCACCATCAGCGCCTCGCGGCCCTCGCTGGAGAGGTTGCGGAGATCGACCTCGTCCGGCGCCGAGCGGTCAGTACGCGCGGGCATCGAGCGTGTCCGACTGGCGCTGCGACACCGGCAGCGGTCCGGCCGCACGGATCTCCTGCGCCGCGAGACGATGCAGGATCGGCGTGAGGCATTCGGTCGCCTCCCGATAATGCCCCAGCGCCTCGACGTAGTGCGCATGGACCGAGAGGTCCGGCTCGATGGTGCGGCCGCCGCGCGCCACCGCGGCGGCGGCGCTGCGCAGGTCGGCGAACAGCCCGATTCCGGTCGCGGCGGCGGCGGCGGTGCCGACGATGGTGAGATTCTCCTCCGCGGCGAGCTGTACCGGCAGGCCGATCGCATCCACCGTGGCCCTGAGCCACAGCGCGTTCTTGGCGTAGCCGCCGGCGCTGACGATGCGCTCGATCGGCACGCCGAGCGACAGCGCCTGCGCCACCACGTTGGCCGAGGCCAGCGCCACGCCCTCCACCGCGGAGCGATACAAGGCCGCGCGATCGTGCCCCAGCGACAGGCCGAGCAGCGCGCCGCGCAGATGCGGGTCGCGATAGGGCGTGCGGTTGCCCATGAAATAGTCGAGCGTCATCAGGCCGCTCTTTTTCGGCGGCAGCGCCCCGGCCGCCTCGATGAGCTGCCGTGTGCCGTCGCTGTCGAGCTGGAAGATCTGTCCGCTGAGCCAGGACAGCACCGATCCGGCCGAGACCTGGCCGCCCTCGACCATCCACAGCCCGTCGATCAGAGCGTGCGGATAGGGGCCCCAGAAGCCCGGCACCTGGCGGTTCTCCGGCAAATGGAACAGGTGCACCACGGAGGTGCCGCCGATCATCAGCAGCTTGCCGGGATCGACCGTGTCGGCGCCGAGAATGCCGATATGCGCGTCGATGCCGCCCTGCACCAGCACCGGACGCTGCGCGCCGAGCCCGAGATGCGACGCCGCCGACGCCGACAGGCGCTCGATCGGCGTCCCCACCGGCAGGATCGTCCGCGGCAGCCGGTCGGCGAGCCCAGGCGCGCCGAACGCCTCGTAGAGCGCGGGATCGAACCGCCGCGCCTCGCCGTCATAGTTCCATTTGCAGGTCGCGTTCATCCGCGATCCGACCCAGCGCCCGGTCAGCCGGAAATTCAGCCAGTCCAGGCACTCGCAGATCACCTCGGACGCCGCGTAGAGCTCCGGCTCGTGCGCCGCCAGCCACATCGCCTTCGGCACCAGCCATTCGGCGGCGTCGCTGCCGCCGCTCTGCGCCATCACCGGATGAACGCTGCGTCCGGTGCGCGCCGCCTCGTCGCCGGCGCGGCAGTCCATCCAGAGCAGGGCAGGGCGCAGCGGCGTGCCGTCGCGCAGGCACGCGACCACGGTGGAGGCGGTGGTGGCGAGCGCCACCGCGTCGATCGCCGGATCGCCGGCGAGCGCCATGGTCCGGCGGCAGGCCGCGCCCAGCGCGTCCCACCATGCGTCCGGCGCCTGTTCGGCCCAGCCGGGCTGCGGATGGGTCGTCCGGTAGGTCTCCTCGGCGGTGGCGACGATCGCGCGCCGCTCCAGGTCGAACAGCCCGACCCGAACCCCGCCAGTGCCGAAATCGAAGCCGAGCAGGAGGCCCATGCTACGGCCGTACCATGACCTTGGAGAGGAACTCGTTGCGTTCCCTGAACTTGCCCATGATGCCGGGCAGCGCGTCCAGACCGGGCTCGTGGGTGATCATGAACTCCCATTTCAGGTCGCCGCTGCCGAGCTTCTCCAGCGTCGTGGTCCATTGCGCGCCGGGGAACGGCGCCCCGAACGAGTTCCACGATCCATGCAGCGAGATCTCCTGGCGCAGCATGTGGTTGAAGGTGGCGATCTCCAGGCCGACATCCTGGGTCGGGATGCCGATGAACACCACATGGCCGCCCGGCCCGGCGAGCCGCACCGCCAGGTTGGCGGTCGACGGATGTCCGGCCGCCTCGACGATCAGGTCGCAGGGCGGCACGTCGGGCCGCGGTCCGTGGCTGAGGAACACATGGGTCGCGCCGGCCTGGCGCGCCTGCTCCAGCTTCTGTTCCGACACATCGACCGCGACCACCGCGCTGGCGCCCATCAGGCGCATCCACTGGATCGCGAACAGCCCGATCGGACCGCAGCCGATCACGCCGCCGGTCCGGCCCATCAGGCCCTTTCCCTCGGCCACCGGCGCCTTCCAGATCGCATGCAGCGCGATCGAGGCCGGATCGGCCATCGCCGCGGCGCGCGGATCGATGCCCGCCGGTGTCTTCAACAAATTGCCGCGCGGCACGGCGACGTATTCGGCATAGGCGCCGTCGCGGCGGCTGCCGAAATAATCGTAGTCGCGGCAGCGGGACGCGTTGCCGGTGACGCACTGGTCGCAGACCCGGCACGGGATCAGCGGCGCCACCGACACCAGCTCGCCATCGGCGAACCCCTCGACCCTGTCGCCGATGCCGACGATATGGCCGGAGAATTCATGCCCGCAGACGATCGGCATGCGATGCGCGCCCTTGGTCAGCATACGCGGCACGTCGGAGCCGCACACGCCGCAGGCGGCGACCCGCAGCAGGACCTCGTCCGGTCCCGGTACCGGTTTCGCGACCTCCTCGACCCGGAGGTCGCCCGGGGCATACATCACCACTGCGCGCATCGCTCTGTCCCCGAAAAGGCGTTGTCTCTATTTGTGGCGCGCGAACAGGCCGCTGGTGTCGAATTCGCCCACCGTCTGCTTGTCGATCAGCGCGGTGCCGGCATCGATGAAAGGCGGCAGCTTTTGTCCGGCGGCGACCTTGCGCGCGGTCTCGATCGTCACCGCGCCGAGCCGGATCGGATCGTTGGCCGCGGTGGCGACGAACTGGTCGCCCGCCGCGAGATCCTTCACCGCCTCCGACAGCCCGTCGACGCCGGCGACCAGCACGTCCTTGCGATTGTTCTCGCGCAGCACCTGCAGCGCGCCGAGCGCCATGTCGTCGTTGTGCGCATAGACCGCCTTCACGTCCGGATTCGCCTGCAGCAGATCCTGCATCGCCGTCACGGCGTTGGCGCGCACATATTCGGCATACGGTCCCATCACCAGCGTGTCGCCGGCTTCCTTGGCCGCCTCGCCGAAACCGTCGCGCCGCGCCGCCATCACGGTGCCGCCGGCATCGCCCTGGATCTCGATGATCTTCGATCCCGGCTTGAGCATGCCGACCAGCGCCTTGCCGACGATCCGGCCCATGGTCTTGTTGTCGCGCCCGACATAGGTCGCGACGTCGCCGTGCACCGCGCGATCCACCGTCATGACCGGGATGTGCGCGTCGCCGGCGGCCGACAGAGCCGGCGCCACCGCGTCCGGATTGACAGGATTGATGATCAGAACCTTCACGCCGCGGGTGATCAGGTCCTGGATGTCGTTGTTCTGCTTGTTCACGTCGCCGTTGGCGTCCAGCACGATCAGCCGGTCGCCGCCCGCTTTCGCCGCCGCCTCGGCGCCGGTCTTGAGCTGCACGTAGAACGGCGATTGCAGCGTCGCCTGGCTGAATCCGATCAGGAGGCCATTGGCCGAGGCCGGCCCCGCCGCCAGCATCGTGCCGAGCGCTGTGGCCAGGCCGAACAATCGTGTCGCACTGCTCATCGTCGTTCCTCACATTTGAGCGTTTATCGCTCTTATGGGAGGATCGTTAGGCCGGCACGGGGCCGGTGTCAATCGCCGTTTCGGGTGCCTGGGACAGCGTCTTCAGCCATTCTCGGTGATGATGCGGTGGAACGCGTCGGAAGCGGCGAAGCGGGCCGGCTTGACCAGGCCCTGCTTGCTGCTGTCGACCACCAGGTAGGAGCGCGCGGCCCGCTCCATGATCGCGCGCTTGACCGGGACCTCGTGGAAGTTCGAGCAGGTGGCGCCCTGCTGCGCGTCGATGCCGCCGGCCGACAGGAACGCCTTGGCGATGCCCAGACGCTTCAGCCCGCGCAGCGTGTCCTTGGAAAAGAAGGTCGCCGAGCCGGGATGGAACAGGCCGCCCAGCAGGAAGAGCTGTGCCCTCGCCATCCTGCTGGCCTGGCTGGCGATCGGCAGCGCGTAGCAGACGATGGTGATCTCCAGCTCCTGCGGGATCGCCGCCATCAGATGCGGCATGGTGGTGCCGCAATCGACGAAGATCGTGTCCCCCGGCTTGATCAGGGCGGCGGCCCGTCGCCCTGCCTCCGCCTTGGCCGCGAGATGGCTCGGCGTCGCGCCCTCCAGCGTATAGGCGGCGGCCGGTCCGTGGCGGCGGTCGACCAGATGGCCGCCGAGCAGGTCGATGCCGCTGCCGCCATCGGCCAGGTCGCGTCGCAGCGTCATGGTCGAGACGTCGAGCGCCCGCGCCGCCTCGGCCAGCCGCAGGCTGCCCTCCCTGGCGATCAGGGCGCGCAGGCGTTCCAGCCTGGCGCCGCGACGATCGACCGTCTCGCTCATGACCGCTCCTCGTTGACGTGCATCGCGTGTCTGTGACTATATTACCAAATGTGAGCCAATTCACAAACGAGAGGGATCTCCGCGTGGCCCATCCGATATCCGGCGCAGCTTTGGCGCTGATGATCGATCATACGATCCTCAAGCCGGACGCCACCCGCGCGCAGGTCGAGGGTTTCTGCGACGAGGCGCGGCGCCACGGCTTCCGCTCGGTCTGCGTCAACTCGGTCCATGTTCCCTTCGTGGCCGGGCTGCTCGCCGGTAGCGACGTGCGGGTCTGCGCCGTGGTCGGCTTCCCGCTCGGCGCGATGCCGTCCGCGATCAAGGCGGCCGAGACCGCGCAGGCGGTCGCCGCCGGCGCGCATGAGATCGACATGGTGATCCAGGTGGGGGCGCTGAAGGAAGGCCGCGAGGACGACGTCCTCGCCGACATCGCGGCGGTGCGCGCAGCGTGCCAGGAGGCGGTGCTGAAGGTGATCATCGAGACCTGCCTGCTGACCGACGACGAGAAGCGCGCCGCCTGTCGCCTGTCGGTCGAGGCCGGCGCCGATTTCGTCAAGACCTCGACCGGCTTCTCGACCAGCGGCGCCACCGTCGCCGACGTGGCGCTGATGCGCGCGGCGGTCGGTCCGGCGCTGGGGGTGAAGGCGTCCGGCGGCGTCAGGAGCTTCGAGGCGGCCCAGGCGATGATCCAGGCCGGCGCCACGCGCATCGGCACCAGCTCCGGCATCGCCCTGGTGACCGACGCGGTGCCGGTTGCCGGCAGCTACTGAGCGTTCCAGACTGATCGAGCAGGCCAGCACGGCGCAGAAAAGCCGGCGGCCCTTCCTGGGGGAAACAGCATGACCACCATCTCGCGTCGCGACTTCTCGCGTCTGGCCGCCATCGGTTCCGGCGCCCTGCTGGCCGGTACCGCCCTGAGTACCGCGCTGGTCGCTCCGGCCTTCGCCGCCGACCAGCCGGTCGACACCGCCGGCGTGCCGAAGGACATCACCGCCAAGGCCACCAAGAAATACAGCATCGCCACGGTGGTGAAGGTCGACGGGATCGCCTGGTTCGATCGCATGCGGGTCGGCATCAAGCAGTTCGGCGGTGAGACCGGCCACGATGTCTGGATGGTCGGGCCGAGCCAGGCGGACGCCGCCGCCCAGGTGCAGATCGTCGAGACGCTGATCGGGCAGGGGGTCGACGCCATCTGCATCGTTCCGTTCTCGGTCGAGGCGGTCGAGCCGGTGCTGCAGAAGGCGCGCGATCACGGCATCGTCGTGATCTCGCACGAGGCGTCCAACCTGCAGGCCACCGACTACGATGTCGAGGCATTCGACAACCATGCCTACGGCGCCAAGCTGATGCAGGATCTCGGCCGGCAGATGGGCGGCGAGGGCGGCTACGTCGCCACCGTCGGCAGCCTGACCTCCACCTCGCAGAACCAGTGGATCGACGGCGCGGTCGCCTACCAGAAGGCGAACTTCCCGAAGATGCACGAGGTGACCAAGCGCATCGAGACCAACGACGACGCCACCACCGACTACAACAAGCTCAAGGAAGTGCTGACCACCTACCCCGATCTGCGCGGCATTCTCGGCGCGCCGATGCCGACCTCGGCCGGCGCCGGCCGGCTGATCGCCGAGCGCGGACTCAAGGGTAAGCTGTTCTTCTCCGGAACCGGCCTGGTCTCGGTCGCCGGCCAGTATCTCAAGGATGGCGACATCGACTACATCCAGTTCTGGGATCCGGCGATCGCCGGCTATGCGATGAACATCCTGGCGGTGATGGCGCTGACCAAGAAGCCGATCAAGGCCGGGCTCGATCTCGGGCTGAAGGGCTACGAGAGCCTCGCCGTCGCCGATCCGCAGCGCCCCAACGTGCTGGACGGCAAGGGCTGGGTCGGCGTCACCAAGGACAATATGAGCCAGTACAACTTCTGATCGGTCCCGGTCGCGTGCCGGCGCCCCTGCTCGAACTGCGCGACATCGCCAAGCACTTCGCCGGCGTGAAGGCGCTGGACGGCGTCTCGCTGGCGATCCAGCCCGGCGAGATCCATTGCCTCGCCGGTGAGAACGGCTCGGGCAAGTCGACGCTGATCAAGGTGGTGTCCGGCGTGAACAGCGTCGATTCGGGAGAGATCCTGATCGACGGCGAACCGGTCGGGCACATGACGCCGCGTCTGGCGATCGCGCGCGGCGTGCAGGTGATCTACCAGGATTTCTCCCTGTTCGGGAATCTGACCGTCGCCGAGAACCTCTCGATCGGCGCCGAACTGCGCGAGCGGCGCCGCATCGTAAGCTGGCGGCGCATGCGTGCGCACGCCGAGTCCGCGGTGCGGCGTCTCGGCGTGCAGCTCGATCTCGACGCCACCGTCGACAGCCTGCCCACCTCCGGGCGGCAGCTTGTCGCGATCGCCCGCGCGCTGATGGCCGACCCGCGGCTGCTGATCATGGACGAGCCGACCACCGCGCTGACCGGGCGCGAGGTGGCGACCCTGTTCGGCGTGGTGCGCGACATCCAGGCGCGCGGCATCGCGGTGCTGTTCGTCAGCCACAAGATGCGCGAGATGCTCGACATCAGCGAACGGCTGACCGTGCTGCGCTCCGGCCGCGTGGTCGCCGCCGGCCCGATCGGGCAGTTCGACGAACCGGCCATCACCCGCGCCATGACCGGATCGGACATCGCCGAGGATCCCTATGTCTGGAGCGGCGACGACGCCGCGCCGAATCTGCTCGAGGTCGAGGGCCTGACCGTCCCGGGCGAGCTCGACGCGGTCTCGTTCTCGATCCGGCCGGGCGAGATCGTCGGCGTGTCCGGGCTGCTCGGCTCCGGCCGCACCGAGCTCGCTTTGGCGCTGTTCGGCATGCGCCCGACTTATGCCGGCACCATCCGCATGGACGGCGCGCCGGTCCGTCTCGACAGCGTGCAGGCCGCGATCGCGCGCCGCATCGCCTACGTGCCGGAAGACCGTCTGACCGAGGGCCTGTTCCTGCCGGAGACCATCGATCGCAACATCATCGTCACCGCGCTGCCGCGGCTCAGCCGCTTCGGCGTGATGCGCATGCGCGATGCCGCGGCCGCCGCCGCGCGCACCATCCGCGACATGGCGATTGCCACCCCCACCGGCGACCGTCCGGTGACCCAGCTTTCCGGCGGCAACCAGCAGCGCGTGGTGATCGGCCGCTGGCTGCTGCAGGATCCGCGCCTGCTGATTCTCAACGGCCCGACCGTCGGCGTCGATGTCGGCTCCAAGGCCGGCATCCATCGCGCGATCCGCGCGCTCGCCCGCGCGCGCGGGCTCGGCGTGCTGATGATTTCCGACGATCTGCCGGAGCTGGTCGGACAATGCAGCCGGGTGCTGGTGATGCATCGCGGCCGGCTGACCGCCGAGCTGCCCGGCGTCCCGGCCGAACACGGCGCCGCCGGCCTGCGCGCGACCGAGCGCGCTCTGTCCGACCGGCTGAAGGCCCTGGTATGAGCGCGACGCTGAACGCACCGCCGGTCCGGTCCGGCATCGCCCGTACTTTGCTGCGTCGTCCGGAGATCGCCGTCGCGTCGCTGGCGCTGGTCTCGATGCTGGCGATCGGCGCGATCAACCCTGCCTTCTGGAGCGCCGGCAACCTGTTCAGCCTGCTGCGCGCCAACGTCATCATCGGCATCCTGTCGCTCGGGGTGATGATGATCATGCTGTCGGGCGGCATCGACGTGTCGTTCCCGGCCTTCGCCATCGCGGCGATGTACGTCACCATCAAGACCATGATCGCCTGGAACTACGACGGCGTGGTGCTGCCGTTCATCGGCGCCACCGCGATCGGCCTGCTGCTCGGCCTCGTCAACGCGCTGTTCGTCACCAGGCTGAAGATGATCCCGCTGATCGTGACGCTGGGCACCGGCACCGCGGTGCGCGGCTTCCTGCTCGGCGTGATCGGCGTCAGCACCATCAATATCGACCACATGCCGCAGGCGCTGATCGGCTTCGCCCGCACCGACCTGATCGACGTCACCCAGGCGAACGGACAGCATGTCGGCCTGTCGGCGATGGTGCTGGTCTATCTCGTGCTGGCGCTCGGCGTGCACCTGATGCTGCGCCACACGCTGATCGGACGCTCGATCTATGCGCTGGGCGGCGGCGAGGAGGCGGCGAGGCGCGCCGGATTCAGCGTGCCCGGCACGGTGTTCTTCATCTACGGCCTGGCCGGCGCGCTCGCCGGCTTCACCGGCCTGCTGCACGGCTCGATGATCTGGATCGCCAACCCGCACGACATGGCCGGGCTCGAGCTCGACGTGATCGCCGCGGTCGTGCTCGGCGGCGCCAGCATCTTCGGCGGACGCGGCAGCGTGCTCGGCACCATGCTCGGCGTGTTCACCCTGGTGATGCTGACCAACAGTCTGATCATCATGCATATCGACACCACCTGGCAGCGCATCGTCACCGGCGCGATCGTGATCGTCGCCGCCGCCATCACCTCCTGGCGCGACCGCGGACGGTCGGCATGAGCGACGTCACGAAACGCCCCCGTATGTGGCGCCTGGGGCGCCTGGGCCGGATCGACCCGGCGCTGCTGCAGATGGCCGGGCTGACGCTGCTGGTGTTCGTCGTCATGGCGGCGCTCAATCCGGAGAAGTTCCTGCGCCCCTACGTGTTCGAATCGATTACCTACGTCGCGCCTGAACTCGGCCTGCTGTCGATTGCGATGATGCTGGCGATGCTCACCGGCGGCATCGACCTGTCGGTGATCGGCATCGCCAATCTCGCCGGCATCCTCGCCGGCCTGTACTTCCACGCCCATGGCGGCAGTTCGGGTCCCGGCCTGACCCGCATGGCCCCGGGCCCGGTGGCGGTCGGCATCGTCATCGCGCTGTCCACCGGTCTGGTCGCCGGCGCCATCAACGGCGTCCTGATCGCCAGGGTCCGGCTCACCCCGATCCTGGCCACCATCGGCTCGGGCCAGATCTTCACCGGCATCGCCCTGGTGCTGACCGGCGGCCCGGCCATCGTCGGTTATCCGCGCCTGTGGGGCGCGATCGGCAATGACAGCCTGTGGGGCGTCGCGATTCCGCTGCTGGTCCTGCTGGCGGCGGCGGCGCTGATCGGCCTGATGCTGACCCGCACCAGCTTCGGCATCGCCCTCAAGCTGATCGGCACCAACCTGCGCGCCGCCCGCTTCGCCGGCCTGCGCACCGCCCGCACCATCTTCCTGTCCTACGTGCTGAGCGGGCTGCTCGCCAGCATGGCCGGCATCCTGCTGTCGGCCCGCACCAACGCCGCCAAGTCCGACTACGGCGTCTCGTATCTGCTCGAGGCGGTGCTGATCGCGGTGCTCGGCGGCACCAACCCCGCCGGCGGACGCGGCTCGGTGCCGGGCATCGTGCTCGCGCTCGCCGCGCTGATGCTGCTGTCGTCCGGCCTGCAGTTGCTGCGCTTCTCCAACTTCCTGGTCGATTTCGTGTGGGGCGCGTTCCTGCTGCTGTCGATCGCCCTCAACGCGCTGCGCAACCGGACACGCTGAGCATGCGTCACCTCGCCAGGATCCCGCTCTCCCCCGACGGCCTCACCGGCGCCGAGACCCTGGTGCTCGATGCCGGCTCTTTGTCCGCTTCGCTGTTCCGGTATCCGAGCGGTATCGCGGCACTTCGCCTGTCCAACGCCCGCGGCAGCCTGATCGTGCTGCCCTGGTTCGGCCAGATGCTGTGGCACGCCGCGTTCGACGGGGTCGATCTCACCATGCGCAGCTTTTTCGATGCGCCGCTGCCCAGCGACGACATCGCCGGCACCTATGGCTGCTTCGCGTTCCATAGCGGCCTGCTGCGCAACGGCGTGCCCGGTCCTGGCGACGACCATGCCGCGCACGGCGAATTCCCCTGCGCCAGCATGCGCGACGCCTGGCTCGACCTGTTCGACGAGAACGGCACGCTGGCGCTCAGGCTCACCAGCGAGCGCGACCATGCCGTCGGCTTCGGCCCGCACTATCTGGCGCATCCGTTCGTCACGTTGCGGGAACATTCCGCCCTGTTCGACCTCGCGCTCGACGTCGAGAACCGCTCCGGCAAGCCGATGGAGCTGATGTATATGGCGCACGTGAATTTCGCCTTCGTCCCCGGCGGCGAGATCCTGCAGCCGGTGCCGTACGACCCGCATCACGTCGCCGTGCGTCGCGCCATTCCCGGCCATGTCGTCGCCAGCGACGCCTACCGCGCCAGGATCGAGACCCTGGCCGCCGACCCCGGCCGGATGCGCCGCCTCGACGAGACCGGCGCCTACGATCCCGAGCAGGTGTTCTATCTCGATCACATGCCCGCCGATGAAGACGGACGCGCCAGTCTGATGCTGCGCCGTCCGGATGGCGACGCGTTCGCGCTGCGCTACGCGCCCGCGCAGTTCCCGCATTGCGTGCGCTGGATCCTGGACGATCCGGACCAGGGCGTCGCCGCCTTCGCCTTGCCCTCCACCTGCCATCCGGAAGGCTACCTGTCCGAGCGCGCCAAGGGCCACGTACGCATCCTGCCGCCGCACGGCCACGCCAGCTTCGCCATCACGCTCGGCTACCTGAGCGCGACGGAATTCGCGACCACAACCTGACAACCGGGTTCCAAGGGCGACCGCCCTTGGCGGGGCTCGGGGCAGCGCCCCGACCTAATGACTGAACGGGAGCACCCATGATCATGGCGTGTGCTCGTCCTGCCTGTGGCTAATCCCTGAGTGGTTTAATACGCTACCCAACCGACTGTCTGGATATCCTCCCATGAGCTCGCTGCGCTTCACTGTAATGGCAATCGCTCTTTGTATGGCGCAGCCAGCCGCGGCTCTTGCCCAGCGGGACCATAGTCCGGCCTACGCTGAAGGATTTCAAGCTGCTCGGGCGTATGGAGCATGGTTTCGCAGTCAGCAGGGCGAGTACGGGCTTGGCGTATTCCAGGGCGGTATGCGGGCAAGCATCTTCCCGCCAACGTCGAAATTCTGCGGCGATTTAACAGCTCCAGGCTGTCACGTTGAACCTTGCGCTAAGCCCGGTGAAAGCCACTCTGCGGAGTGGCTAGCTGGCTGCGAGGAAGCTGAGAGGCGTAAGACGGCGATCAATCAACGGTCGTGGAGCGACGCAGCATACAGCGCGGGGAACGACGCTGGCGCTAAGTCCCAATTAAGTCCGTGACGTGGGTCTATTGAGGGAGCTGAGCACGTTAAGAACATTACTAATTCGTTGAGAAGTCTTTGGGGGTCATACGGCTATGACGCTGACTAGATGTTTTATCGCAGGCGTCTTAGCATCAGTCGTCCAAGCATGTTGGTTTATATTCGGAAGAGTTCACCCTTTTTCATTGTTTTCCGTGCCCCAAGTTCCGTTAATTGCTGCTGCAATCGTATTTCTCATAGGACTGCCGTTGTTTTGTATTTTCATGTGGCTTTCGGCGACGGTCTCAGCAGTGCTACGTCGCTCGATTCATCTAAATGCGGTTGTGAATAACATCGTCGCTGTGTGTTTGTCCTGGCAGCTTATGTGCATTGGCTTCAATTTCTTTTCAGAAATCACCCTTCCTAATAGCATTCCTATTTCAACGTTGGACATGACAGAAGGTACTTATAAGCAAGCGATCATTGCAGCCATCGCTTACTTGATTTTCCAGAGATCTGCTACGCGTCATCGCCGCATCTCGAATGCAACGGAACAGCGATAACCCTGGAGAGGTGAGACACCAATTCAGAACTTAGCGTCGCAATTTGCACCGCAATCTATTCCAAGCTCATTCTTACATCAGGAGTCCAGTCAATTTAGAGCCACGGGTTTTGTCGGCAATCACCCTCTTACACCGCTCTCTCAATCGCTGACATCGCGACCTATCGCAAGTCTTACTTCCCATATTGCGTTGGAAGAACCAACAGTGCTAGAATAAGGGTTATACCCGCAATCCATTTCCTCAAAGCAGAATCTTTGTAAAATGCCTTGTCAGATTTAATGAGGGCCATCGTCCCAAATGCAAGAGGCACTAAAACAGCTTTTATTGAGCTATCGTGCCTCAAGTCCGCGCCTTCAATCCCCATAATGATCTTATACAGAAAGAATGTTCCAACTGCGGTGAAGACGATAGTCAAGAGTGCGTATCGAATTCTGGTCCAGGTGGTGATCATATCACTCATGCCGTGAGTATCCCGCTTCACCAGTGCGCCGGTAAGTTGTGTCCAAATTTTTCAAGATCTTCTCTATCATAGGTCGAGTATGATCTTCTGGAGGATCATCAATTTTATCAGGTGTCCGGTAAAACTCGCCAGCATCGAACGCATAGTAGACCGCATAAAACAGTCCAGGGGATGACCACACATGATGCGTAGTCTCATCAGGCGTGTCCCAATATTCCGTGAGTCTAAATTGATATAGTTTATTGATGATGGTGTCGCAGTGGACAAAGCCAAGCGTGCGATCCGCAAATCCTCGTGTAAGATATAGCGCGATATCATCTAAAAATTGCTCAACTGACACGCCTGCTCGATCAACCAGATCGCTGATTTCCTGATTGCTCAACCTAATGTCATATGAACACTCCTGAAGGGGCGGGTAAACCCGCTGGAGCTCCGCGATGATAGCCGTGTAATCCGGTGATTGCTCAGTCATGTGCCTGCCAGCCGTTTGCTTCCTGTCACCTAGGCTGACTTCAATCACCATGCCTTCGATGCAATACGACAACGTTAACAGGGTTAGAGCCCGCGCTCTAGATCGCTTCCATCCCGCTTTCGGGCGAGCGGAAGCAGCGTCTCGACTGTTTTCAGGCCTCCTTGATCGCCAGGATAATGTCCTCGCCCGATGTCACGCTTTTAGCGGGGCCGAGCGTGGCGAGCATATCTTCCGGAAGATGCGTCGCGAGACTGATATCGGGCATGATCAGGCAGCTTGGCCAATACGCCACAAGTTCAGCCTTCATCATGAGACCATACAGATCATTGAAGAGCTCTCGTCCACCTGGTCTGTTTATCGTGAACCCGTGAATTTCCTCACCGTTGAAGTAGAGGTCACCGCCACCACCATCTGGATAAGACAGTGTCATCCCCCATGTCGGTTCGCGTTTGGAGACGTGAGAGCCAAACGCCTGCTCCAACCACATTTTTGGGAAGTGAGCAGCTTCTCCATGTTGGAAACGCTGAACGAAGATGCCAAAACTCATGCAGGATTTCCCTTGCTGGTAAGCGAGCTCTGTCAGCACCATAACGCCAACGTCCAGACCGGAAAGCTTTTAACGGGGTTATTTCCCTACCCACATCCGCTCTTCCCGCATTTCGAAGCGACCAAACGTCTTCATCGTGATACCCACATCGCCTCGCTCAAGTACGACATACAATTCGCCCGGTAGGAGTGGTTGAAAGGTCGCGTGAAAGTCTGAGAAGGCTGGAATCGTGACCGATCGGGAAAACCAGTATGTTCCCTCATTTAATTGAAGTCCTCTTTTGGAACTCAACCAAGATGCAATGCTTTCCTTGCGACTTTGGTCAGCGCCGGCAGGAGCTATGTATACTACGACGCCACCTATATCCGGCGCACGCACGGATTCCTGCGCGTTTTCATTAACCACGATTAGAATCCTCTCGGCCAACGGCAGCAAAAAACGCTCCTTAATCTACCACTAGCTATCGAGCAAATTTGCAAATCCGCGCACTGTCGTCCGGACCATATATCGGAAATGCTCACTGTAACGTCACGGGTCTGCAATCGAAGCAATTCTTAAACACTACGGATCGCCAGATGCCGATATTCGGGCGTTTGCGCCAGAGGGTAACTTCGAGCTACTGCTAGAATTAGAGATCGGACTTAGCGGTGATTCCAAATCAGAACTCTTTCAGGTTGTCATTTCTACCCCGCGTTGTGATAGCGATTTCGAGTTGGAAGACTTGCCCGCTCTTCAAAAGGGATACATTATCGTTGATCAGTATAACTTAAACGCCGTGATAGATAAGCTTAACCACTTCATATCGGAGTGTAACGGTCGCACGTGGCTTGAGATCGCTAGAAAACTTTCTGCGAAATTTCTTTGGGAATACGAGCACGAGGACGCGGCGAGAGCCCCTTGATTTATAGCTGAAAAGATTGTTTAGGCGACGACCGGCGTCGTCGATTTTTTGCGTGAAATCGGACGCTTAATGCAGGAATATGATTATGAAATTGAATCAAGTGTTTGAGAACCGGACTTCAAAAACACTGGTGGTAAACCTAGAACCATATCTCTCGAGATACAAATTGGAGCCCAACGAGGAAATCGTCCTTCACTATAACCACGATGAAACAACCGACGGACCATGTGCTCCCGTTAGAGTTGAGTTAATTGAGGCAGGCGGCCATATTGAGTTGAATGTTTGGGCTGATGACGACCAGATGTATCTCAAAGATGGAAGCCCTGCGCCTCTGCGTTATGACCCCTAAGAGGTGAATCCGTATCTGGCTCGTTATCGGCGAGCATATTCCGCCAAAAACTCCTCCTGTTACGTGCTCTGAGGGAATGATCTCGTGTTACTTTAACCATCCAGTATACGTGAAAAAAGTAACGATTTTATCTCACCAACACGTCAAACTGAATCTCTTGGTCGGCGATCCAAGCTGCGGCAACTTCGGAGAACAGTTTGTCTTTGGTACAGTAACCTTGGCTGTGCTTGTTTTTGTTTCCTGATATCGCTCTTCTGCGATTCTCACTGCTTCGTCGAAATTTCCAGTCTTGGTAGTTTTGCGTTCCAGCTCCTTTGAGTTAGGCAGTTTGAGGGCATACCACCAAGCGCCCTTTTTGCTGTTTTCCCGTTTGTAGAGGACTAGCGCGCCGTCGTGGTAGGTATATCGTGTGGGTTGAGCAGTTGGTCGTGTCTGCGGTTTGAGTTGTAAGACGTTTGATGTCATTCCTTACTCCGTTTTGTGTTGATGTTGTGCTACACTTTCCTGGTAATATACACTGTTGTTACAATGCTCATAAAACTCATGCTTAAGAACGTGCAATTTGTTTTGAGTCTATACTAGAGATAGAGCGCAGAAACGATGACAAAAGCCAACAATTCCAAGAGGATAGGGGTAATCGGCAGCAACATGGTCGACCTGGTCACCACCATCGACCGCATGCCGCGCACCGGCGAGACCCTGGAGGCGCCGTCGTTCGCGATCGGCCATGGCGGCAAGGGCGCCAACCAGGCCGCGGCGGCGGCCAAGCTCGGCGCGGCGGTGATGATGGTGAGCCGGGTCGGCGACGACGTGTTCGGCGCCGGCACCATCGCCAATCTGCGGGATCTGGGAATCGACACCACCCATGTCGCCGCGGTGCCGAACACCAGCAGCGGCGTCGCGCCGATCTTCGTCGACGCCAACGGCGACAATTCGATCCTGATCGTCAAGGGCGCCAACGCGCATCTGCTGCCGGCCGACATCGACGCGGCGGCGTCCGCGCTGCTGCGCTGCGACCTGATCGTGCTGCAGCTCGAGATTCCGCTGCCGACCGTCTATCACGCGATCGCCTGGGCCAAGGCCAACGGCAAGCGCGTGCTGCTGAATCCCGCGCCGGCGACCGCCGCGCTGGCGCTGGACCGGATCGCCGGCGTCGATTTCTTCATGCCGAACCAGACCGAGCTGTCGATCCTGACCGATCTTCCAGCCGAGACCGTCGCACAGGCGGAGACCGCCGCGCGCCGCCTGCTGGCAGCCGGCATCGGCACCATCGTCGTCACGCTCGGCGCGGACGGCGCGCTGCTGGTGACGCGGGATGCGGCCACGCACATCCCGCCGGTGAAGGTCCGGGCCCGCGACACCAGCGGCGCCGGCGACGCCTTCATCGGCGCGTTCGCCGCGCGCTACGTGCGGGATGGCGACCTTCACGCCGCCCTGACGCAGGCCTGCCGCTACGCTGCCGACTCGGTGACCCGGCCCGGCACCCAGAAATCCTTCGCGACCCGACAGGAATTCGACCGACTCTGACACGGCGGCGCCGCGGCGCCTCACCAGAGGGTGTAGCCGGCATCGGCGTCGACGATGCTGCCGGTCATCAGGCTGGCCGCGTCGGAGGCCAGGAAATGCACCACCGAGGCGATCTCGTCCGGCTGGCCGACCCGCGCCATCGGCGTGTTGGCGAGCCATGCGTCGTACAGCGCCGGCTTGGCCATGCCGAAGCGGGTCAGCGGCGTCTCGATGAAGGTGGGCGCGACGGCATTCACCCGCACCCCGCGCGGTGCCCATTCCGCGGCCAGCGACTTGGTGAGATGATGCACGCCTGCCTTGGAGGCATTGTAGGCCGCCTGGAGCTGCGGACGGATCACCACCGTCCCGGCCATCGACCCGATCGTGACGATCGCGCCCTGCCGTCGCGCCAGCATGGTGCGGCCGAAGGCGCGGCAGCAGCGGAACACGCCGTTCAGGTTGATGTCGATGTGGCGGAGCCAGATCTCGTCGGACAAATCCTCGGCGGCGATCTCCGACACCACGATCCCGGCATTGCAGACCAGGATGTCGATCCGTCCGTGACGCGCGACCAGCATTTCGGCGGCCGCGTCGACGCTGACGGTATCGCGCACGTCGAGCGTGACAAACTCCGCCGACCCGCCCGCCTGCGCGATCGCGGCGACGCCCTCTTCGCCCCGCGCCGCGTCGATCTCCGCGACCACGACATGCGCGCCGGCTTCGGCGAGCGCCTGGCCGCAGGCGAGACCGATCCCGCCGCCGCCGCCGGTGACGACCGCGATCCGCCCGTCGAGCCTGAGTTTGCGCATGTACATCGCCATCAGCTCAGCACGATGCCGCCGCAGACGTTCAGCGACTGGCCGGTGACGAACGCGGCGGCATCTGAGGCCAGGAAGCAGGCCGGCCCGACAACGTCCTCCGGCTGGCCGAGACGACGCATCGCGGTGTTGGCGATCCACCGGTCGGCCACCGCCTTCTCCTCGAGGTTGGTGCGGCCCATGTCGGTGACGATGATGCCGGGGCAGACGCAGTTGGCGGTGATGCCGAGCGGGCCGACCTCCTGCGCCAGCACGCGGGTGAAGCCCATGATCGCCGCCTTGCTGGCCGAGTAGTGCGCCTGTTCCGGCGCGCCGTGCTTGCCGCCGATCGAGGCGATGTTGACGATACGGCCATAGCCGCGTTCGCGCATGTGCGGCAGCAGCGCCTGCACCACCAGGAAGGTGCCCTTGGCGTTGACGTCCATCACCGCGTCCCAGCTTTGTTCCGGCAGCTCCTCGACGGTGCCGGTGATCAGGATCCCGGCATTGTTGACGACGGCGTCGATCCGCCCGGTCTCGGCGATCGCGCCAGCCACCATCGCCTGCACCTGCGCGCGATCGGCGACGTCGGCGAACGCGGCGATGCCGCGCCGGCCGAGCGCCGCGATCTCGGCGACCACCGCTTCGAGCGGCTCGCGCTGGCGCTCGATGTCGTTGACGACGACATCGAAGCCGTCGCGGGCGAGACCGAGCGCGATCGCGCGGCCGATGCCGCGGCTGGCGCCGGTGACCAGGGCGACCCTGCCGTTTGGTGTGGGTGTCATGTCGAAAGCTCCGGTCAGAAGAAACGGATTTCGCCGCGCAGCACGGCCAGGCTGACCGCTGCGATCATCACCACGCCGCGAACCTCGTTCTGGACGTAGAACGGCGCGCCGAGCAGGTTGAGGCCGTTATCGAGCATTCCGATGATGACCACGCCGACCAGCGTGCCCTGCACGGTGGCGCGTCCCGGCTTGAAGGCGGTCATTCCGAGGAACACCGCCGTCAGGCTGTCCATCAGATAGGGCTCTCCCGCGCCGGGCTGCCCGGTGCCGAGCCGCGCCGTGAGCATGATGCCGCCCATCGCCGCGCCGAAGGCGGACAGAGTGAGCGCGATCAGCCGGCAGCGATTGACGTCGATGCCGGACAGCCGCGCCGCCTGCAGGTTGGCGCCGGTGGCGACCAACGCACGGCCGAGCCGGGTGCGGTTCACCAGCACGGAGAAGGCGACCACCACGACGACGGCGATCAGGATCGGCACCGGGATCACACCGAAGATCCGTCCGGTGGCGATCAGGTAGAACGGCTTTGGAAACTCGGTGTAGATCGAATCCCCGCCGTCATAGGCGTAGTTCAGCCCCAGCGCGATCGGGCCCATCGCCAGCGTGGCGATCAGCGACGGGATCCGCAGCCGCGTCACCAGCAGGCCGCTGACGGCGCCGAGCACCATCCCTGCGATCACCGCGAGCAGGATCGCCACCGGGATCGGCAGGCCGGACCAGGCCATCAGGCCGGCCACCAGGACCCCCGACAATCCGGCGATCTGACCCACTGAGAGATCGAACTCGCCGCTGGCGACCGCCACCGTCAGGCCGGAGGAAATGACCATCAGGACGGAGATCTGCACCAGGATGTTGCTGATGTTGGCGGCGGACACGAACCGCCCGCTGGCCAGGGCGAACACCAGGAAGATCGCCACCGCGGCGCCGACGGTGCCGTAGCGCGCGGCGAGCCCGCCCAGGTCGGTCTTGCGGCGGGAGGGTTCCGAGAGCGCAGCGGACATGATCAGTTCACCTCGAGCAGCAGACGATCCTCGGACAGCTCCGCGCGCGGCACGCACGTCCCGATCCGATGATGGGCGATGCAATAGACCCGGTCGCACAGCGCGATCAGTTCGGAGAATTCGGCCGACGCGATCAGCACCGCGGCACCCTGCCGGGCCATCTCGCGGATCAGGGCATAGAGCTCCGCCTTGCTGCCGACGTCGACGCCCTCGGTCGGGTTGTCCAGCAGCAGCACCGCGCTGTCCGCGGCGCCGCCGATGCGCGCCAGCCAGCGGGCGAACACCACCTTCTGCTGGTTGCCGCCGGAAAGCTGCAGCATGTCCTGGTGCGGGCCGCTGCATTTCACCCGCAGGCGCGCGATCAGGTCGCGCACCGTCGACTGCGCCACGCCGGACCGTACGAAACCGCGGTGGCTGATTTGCGCCAGGCTGCCGGTCAGCATGTTCTCGCCGACCGACAGGCCGCGAAACACCGCCTTGCGGAGCCTGTCGTCGGCGACGAGATAGATGCCATGGTCGAGGGCCTCGGCGACGCTGCCCGGCAGGCGCTCGAGCCCGGCCAGACGCACCCGGCGCGCCGCCCGGCCGGGAGCGGCGCCCGCCAGGCATTCGAGCAGGTCGGTCTGGCCGGCGCCGAGCACGCCGGCGATGCCGACCACCTCGCCGCGCCGCACCGTCAGCTCCGGCACGTCGAGCGGACCGACCCGCAGGCCGGCGAGCGAAACCGGCGGCGTCGCGTCGGCGACCGTCGCATGGCTGGTCCAGTCGGTCTCCTCGATCGCGCGGCCCACCATCAGGCGCACCACCGCCTGCAGGGTGGTCTCGGCGATCGGGCCGTCATGCACCTTGCGCCCGTCCTTGAGCACGACGACGCGGTCGCACTGCGCGAACACCTCGTTCATGTGATGCGAGATGAACAGGATGCCGAGACCGCGCCGCTTGAGATCGGCGAGGAAGACGAACAGGCGCTGGGTCTCCGCCAGCGTCAGCGACGCGGTGGGTTCGTCGAGGATCAGGATCCGCGGCCCGGTCGCCAGCGCCTTCAGGATGTCGAGGATCTTGAGCTCGCCCAGGCTCAGCCCGTCGCATTCCAGCGACAGGTCGATCCCGACCCCGAACCGGTCGGCCAGGGCCTGCGCGCTGGCGGCTAGGGCGCGCCGGTCGATCAGGCCGCCACGGAGCGGCTCCCGGCCCAGCATGATGTTCTCCGCCCCGGTCAGGGGACGAATGATCGCCACCTGCTGGTGCGCGACGGCGATCCCGGCCGCCATCGCGTCGCCGACGTCGCGGAACTGCACCGTCTGCCCGCCGAGCTCCAGCGTGCCGGCGTCCGGCATCATCGCGCCACAGACGATCTTGACCAGGGTGGATTTGCCGGCGCCGTTGGCGCCGACCAGCGCCAGCATCTCGCCGCCCGGCACGGCGAGATCGACGCCCGACAGGGCGCGGTTGCCGCCGAAGCTCTTGGCGATACCGCTTGCCTGCAACAGCGGTTTCGCGTCGCTGCCGGACGGCGCGGTGACGCAGTCCGACATGCGCGTCAGGCCTTCATGCCGGCGAGCGCCCGGTCACGATAGATGTAATACAGGTCGGTCGCCTCGTAGGTCGGCGTGCCGGCCGCCGGTATGTTGACTCCGTTGACCAGCAGCGGCGCCGGGAACTCCACCGTGGGCACCGGCACGACCTCCTTGGCCGGACGTCCCTTGCCGACGATCTCGTTGATCAGCCACCCGGTATAGGCGCCCCAGACCTCGAAGGCCTGCGCCGTGGTGGCCTTGAGCGGGTAGCTCGGATCGCGCATCCGCTCGATCGCGGTGGATTGCCCGTCGGCGGAGACGACGAAGATCTTGTCCTGCATGTTGCGCGACTTGATCACCTCGGCCGCCGCCATGCCGGGTTCGTCCCACGGACACCAGATGGCGTCGAGATCGTTGCCGTAGCGCGCCAGCCAGTCGTTCACCACGTTCTGGGTGGTCTCGTAGAAGGCGGAGTACTGGATCACCCGGTCCGCCTGCAGCGAGATCCATTCGTTCTCGGTCAGCACGGCGCGCATCACCTTGCCGCGCTTGCGCGTGCCGTGATGGAAGTTCGCGATCACGGCGCAGATGTTGGCCTTCTGCTTGCCCTCGCCGAGCAGCCGGTCGACCATGTACTGGCTGTACTGGCCGCCCATCACCCAGTTGTTGCTGGTGATGTCGGCGATCGCCGGGGACTGCCAGCCGCTGTCGAGACTGAAGAACGGGATCTTCGACGTCGTCAGGTCGTCCAGCGCGCTGTGCGCCGCCGTCAGCGTCCCGAACATCACCAGGATCGCATCCGACTTGGCGGTGATGGCGTTCTCGATCTGGCTGACCAGCGCGCCGGGATCGCCTTTCGCATCGGTCATGTTGACCTCCCAGCTCTTGTCGAGCCCGGTGGTCTTCAGCCATTGCTGGAATCCGGCCCAGGCGCGCTGGTCGGATTGCGCCGACATCTGCTGCGCCACGACGGCGAGCTTGACCGGCCTGGCCTTGGTCTGCGCCTGCGCCGGCGTGCTGCCGAGCGCGAACTGCGCGAGCTGCACGCCGCCGGACGCGGCCGCGACACCGGCGCCGAAGCCGCGCAGCAAGCTCCGTCGCGTCGGGCGGATGAGCGATGTTTCTGTCGTCATGAGCGTTGGCCTCCCTGTTGGTGTTTTCTTGTGATGTCTTCTTGCTTGGTCCGGCGGTGGTGCGGCGGGTCAGCTCAGCAGGGCTGCGACCTCCGCCGGCTGGTCCCAATGCGGCACGTGGCCGGCATCCTGGATCAGGTGGATGGCGCAATGGCTGGGTGCCTGGCTCGCCTGGGTCCAGGGGATGATGCGGTCCTGCAGACCCCAGATGATCCTGACCGGAATCGACAGCGCCCTGAGGTCGGCGGTGATGTCGATCTGCTGTCCGGTGGCATCGACCAGCGCCTCGGCGAGAGCCGCCAGCCGGCCCCGGGCCAGGGTGGCGGCGAGGCTGTCGAGCTGGGCGGTGGTGGTCGGCGCCGGACGGACCACCAGGCGACGCAACAGGTGCGACAGCGCGCCCGAGGAGCGCACGCCGACGATGCTGCGGATGAAATCGACGTCGATGGCGCGATCCAGCCCGGCCGGCGCCAGCAGCGTCAGCCGCGCGACGCGGCCGGGCGCGCGGCGTGCGACCCGGGTGGCGATCGCGCCGCCGAGCGAGTGGCCGACCAGCTCGACCGGCTCCTGGCCGAGCGTCGCCAGGAAACCGATCACCGCATCGGCCATCCGGTCGGGGTCGGTCGCCTCCTGCGCGGTATCGCCGTGGCCGGGCAGATCGATCGCCGTCACCGCGCGGCCGTTGCGCGCGAGGCTCGGCGCCAGCGCCGCCCAGCTCTGCAGATCGGCGGCGATGCCGTGCAGCAGCACCAGGCGCGGACCGTGCGGGGTGGCCGCCGGCCAGTCGCGCCGGTTCAACCCTGCCCCGGAGCTGAAGCCGGTGCCGGTGCCGGTGCCGGTGCCGGCGACCGCTTCGACGTCGGCCGCCTCGATCCGTCCGCGACGGCCGCTGCCGCTGACGTCCGGCAGGGCGATCCCATGCTGCCGGGCGATCCTGCGCGCCAGCGGGGTGGCGCGGAGACCGTTCGCGCCCGCCTCGCGCGATGCGGACACGGGCGCATCCGCCGCCGCGGTTTCAGGCGCGCGCGGTGCGGAGATTTCCGGGCCACGCGCGGGCTCGGCGGCCGGCACCGCCGCCAGCGCCGGCTGCTCCCTGCCATCCTCGTAGCGGCACAGCACCGCGCCGACATCGGCATCCTCGCCGGCGGCGACGACGATCTCCGCCAGCACGCCGTCCGACAAAGCCGGCATCTCCACCACCGTCTTGTCGCTCTCGATCTCGACCAGCGTCTCGCCGCGCTTGAACGCCTGGCCCGGCTGCTTCAGCCAGGCGGTGACGCGGCCGGTCTCCATCGTCTCGCCGAGACGCGGCAAGGTGAGCTCCGCGATCATCGCCGCAGCATCCTCTGGACGGTCGCGACGATCAGGGCTTGGGTCGGGATGCTGGCGCTCTCCAGCTCCGGAGACACCGGGATCGGGATATCCTCGCCGGCGACCCGGATCACCGGATCCTGCAGATAGTCGAAGCATTCCTCGGAAATGCGCGCCGCCAGCTCGGCGGCCACGCCGGCGGTCAGCGGCCCCTCGCTGACCACCATCGCGCGCCCGGTCCGCTCCACGGACGCGATCACCGTGTCCATGTCGAGCGGGTTGAGCGTGCGCAGGTCGATGACCTCGATCTCGATGCCGGCCTGCGACAGCATCTCCGCCGCGGCGAGCGCCACATGGACCATGCGCGAGTAGGTGACGAGCGCGAGGTCGCCGCCCTGCCGGCGCACGATCGCCTTGCCCCAGGGTGCGGCGGGGGTGTCGAGATCCGCCATCTCCTTCCGGGTGTAGAGCGACTTATGCTCGATGAACACGACCGGATCGGGAAGCGTCAGGCTGTGCCGGAGCAGGTGGTAGGCGTCCTCCGCGGTCGCAGGCATCGCCAGGCGCAGGCCGGGCGTATGCATGATCCAGCCCTCCAGGCTCTGCGAATGCTGCGCGCCGGCCGATCGTCCGGTGCCGCCCTGGGTGCGCAGCACCATCGGCACGCCGATCTGGCCGCCGAACATGTAGCGGATCTTGGCGGCCTGGTTGGCGAGCTGGTCCATCACCAGCCCGAGGAAATCGACGTACATCAGCTCGGCGACCGGACGCAGGCCGGTCATCGCCGCGCCGACCGCGACGCCGACGATCGCCGGCTCGCTGATCGGCGTGTCGATCAGCCGGGTGACGCCGAACTCCGCCATCAGGTCCTTGGTGACGCCGTAGGCGCCGCCATAGGCGCCGACCTCCTCGCCGATGACGACGACCGTCTCGTCCGCGCGCATGCCGTCCTGCAGCGCCCGGCGCAGCGCGTCGCGATAGGTGATTTCGGTGCTTGCCATTCCGGACCGTCCGATCACGCTGCGAGGATGCGGTCGAGACGGACCGCGAGCGGCTCCGGCTCCGGCTGATCCGCACCATAGACGTCGCGGAACATGCTCAGTGCAGCAGGAGACTCCGCTGCGGCGGTGAAATCGATGGTCGCGTCCATCTCCGCGGCGATCTCGGCGTCGAGCGCGTCGAGCGACGCGTGGTCGCCCACCCCGCGCGACAGCAGCGCGTCGCGCGCCCTGGCGACCGGATCGCGCTTGCGGCCGATCGTCTCCTCCTCCTCGGTGCGGTAGGGCGACTTGTCCATGCGGCCATGGCCGAAGAAGCGGAAGCAGGAGACCGCCATGAATCCCGGCTGGCCGGCGCGTGCGCCCGCCGCCAGGCGCTGCGCTGTCTCCATCACGGCCTCGACGTCCTCGCCGTCGACCATCGCAGCGGAGAGTCCGAACGCCTCGGCGCGGCGATCGAATTCCACCGACCGGGTGGCGCGATCGATCCGTGTGCCCATGCCGTACTGGTTGTTGATGCACACGAACAGAACGGGGAGATTCCACAGCGCCGCCATGTTCATGCTCTCGTACAGCAGGCCCTGCTGCATCGCGCCGTCGCCGAAGAAGCCGACCGAGATCGCGTCGCTGCCGAGATTGCGGTAGCTGAGCCCGGCGCCGACCACGTGCGGAATGCCGCCGCCGACGATGGCGTTGGCGCCGAGATGGCCGAGCGTCATGTCGGCGATATGCATCGAGCCGCCCTTGCCACGACAATAGCCCGCCGCCTTGCCGCCGATCTCCGCCATCATCCGTCCCGGATCGGCGCCGCGCGCCAGGAAGATGCCGTGTCCGCGATGGTGGGTGGTGAAACTGTCCTGCGGCCGCATCGCCGCGGCGATGCCGGCGGCGGCGCCTTCCTCGCCGATCGACAGATGCAGCATCGAGCCGGCCGACAGGCCGCGCGCATAGAGTTCCGCGACGCGCTCCTCGAACGTCCTGATCCGGCGCATGGTCCGATACAGCTCCGGCAGATTCGTGTTGGGCAATGTCATGAGCAGGCGGCCTCGCGGAGTGGCTTGAGGGCGGGATACAGGGCGACGTAGCGGCGATAGATCGCGTCGTAGCGGTCGACGTTGGCCGGGATCGGCTCGATGCGCCGGCCGGGACGGACCATGGCGGCGATGCCGTCGTCGATGGTC
>CAIMSN010000113.1 GCA_903844135.1 uncultured Rhodospirillales bacterium
CTGGTGCTGCGGCGCGGCGACAGCGCGGCGATCCTCGGCGCGCTGGCGCGGGAGACCAAGGCGGTCGCGGTGCATTGCGGCCAGACCCACGAACCCTGGCAGTGCGCCCTGGAGGACGCGGTCGCGTCGGCGCTCGGCGACATCCCGCTAATGCGGCATCGCGTCTCGACCCTGTTCGCGCTCGACGCGGTGCGTTCCAAGACCGGCTCGATCTACGCGGTCTACACCCCGTTCGCCCGCGCCTGCCGGGCGCTGCCGGACCCGGAGCCACCGCTGCCGGCGCCGAAAGCGGTGCCGGGACCGGCACGGCCCCCCGCCTCAGACCGGCTCGAGGACTGGTCGCTGCTGCCGACCAAGCCGGACTGGTCGGCCGGCCTGGCGGCGACCTGGACCCCCGGGGAGGAGGGCGGCCACGCGCGGATGCGCGCCTTCCTGTCCGAGCATCTCGAGCTCTACGACGTGGCGCGCAACGTGCCCGGCGACCCGAACGGCACCTCGATGCTGTCGCCGCATCTGCATTGGGGCGAGGTCTCGGCGGTGCAGGTCTGGCACGCCGCGCGCAAGGCGGCCGCGGCGCATCGCGGCGTGAAGCGCGCCGGCTTCGACACGTTCCAGGGGGAGCTGCTCTGGCACGAATTCGCCGCCTACCTGCTGCACAACAACCCGACCATGCCGGACGCGCCGTTGCGCGCGGCCTATGACAGGCTGCCCTGGCGGCGCGACGCCAAGGGCCTGCGCGCCTGGCAACGGGGCCGCACCGGGGTGCCGATCGTCGATGCCGGCATGCGCCAGCTCTGGCAGACCGGCTGGATGCACAACCGCGTCCGGATGATCGCCGCCTCCTATCTCACCAAGCACCTGATGCTGTCCTGGCAGGCGGGCGAGGCCTGGTTCTGGGACACGCTGGTCGATGCCGACCTGGCCACCAACGCGGCGAGCTGGCAGTGGGTGGCCGGATGCGGCACCGACGCGCAGCCTTATTTCCGCGTGTTCAATCCGGTCACCCAGGGCAGGAAGTTCGACCCGGACGGGCATTACGTGCGCCGGTACGTGCCGGAGCTGGCGGCGCTGCCGGACCGCTGGCTGCACAGCCCTTGGGAGGCGCCCGACGCGGTGCTGGACGCGGCCGGCCTGACGCTCGGCCGCGACTATCCGCGTCCGATCGTCGGCCTCGAGGAAGGCCGCGACCGCGCCCTGGCCGCCTTCCGCGACCACGTCCGCGGCGGCGAGCGCAAGGCGGCGGCGGCATGACCGCGCCTGCAGTCCCGACCGTCACGGCGGCCGGGATCTCGCCCGCGATCCCGGCCGACCGCGCGCTCAGGATCGTCGGCGACGTGCATGGCGACGCGGTCGCGTTCCGCCATGCGGTCGCCACCGACCGGTTCGTGATCCAGCTCGGCGACCTGGTCGATCACGGGCCGGACAGCGCCGGGGTGCTGCGCATCATGTTCGACCTGATCGACCGTCAGCACGGCCTGTTCCTGCTCGGCAACCACGACCGCAAGCTCGGGCGTGCCCTGGCCGGGCGCAAGATGCGTCCGGACCCGCCGCTCGAGGCCACGCTGGCGCAGCTCGACGACCGGCTGGCGGAACGCGCGCATGCCGAGATCGCCCGGGCGCCGGCCTGGCTGGTGCGCGGCCAGGTCGGCTTCGTTCATGGCGGCTTCCACACCGGCATGCTGCACCAGTTGCCGCCTCCGGGGCTGGAACGCGTCTCCCACCTGCTGTCGCGCGCCCTGTTCGGAGAGACCACCGGGCGGATGCAGGAGGACGGTTTCCCGGAGCGCCGTCTCAACTGGATCGACCACATCCCGGACGGCTTCACGGTGTATTGCGGTCACGACCAGCGCAGCACCGACGGCCGGCCCTGGCGCAAGCGCGGCCGGGCCGGCGGCCTGGCGGTGTTCACCGATACCGGCGCCGGCAAGGGCGGCCATCTGGCCTGGATCGATCTGCCCGGCTTCAGCGCCGAGGAGATCGCCTTCACTCATGGCGAGCCGGGGCCGGGCGCGGCGGACGAGCGGGACCGGGCGCCGGAGCCGCCCCGCCTCTCGCCGTGATCCCGCCTGGCGCCGGGATCGGCGCCGCCCCTTGATACGCGACCGGAAGCCGTGCAGGGATCTGGCGGGAGGAGCGGAACGGTGAACACAGTGCTGGAACGCCTGCCGGCGATCGATCCGGCCATGCAGCTCGACGCGCTGCGTGGCAGCATCGACAATATCGACGCCGCGCTGATCCACATGCTGGCCGAGCGGTTCCGCTGCACCCAGGCGGTCGGCCGTCTCAAGGCGGCGCACGGCATGCCGCCGGCCGATCCGGCGCGCGAGGCGAGGCAGGTCGCCCGTCTGCGCCGCCTCGCCGACGAGGCCAGGCTCGACCCGGATTTCGCGGAAAAGTTTCTCGCCTTCGTCATCCGCGAGGTGATCCGGCATCACGTGGCGCTGGCCGGCGATCGGGACGGACCCGGGAACGATCCGGCATGAGCGGCGCCCCGTCCGGTGCGCAATCGGGTCCGCAGTCTGGTGTGCAGCCGGGCCCGGAGCAGGAGCCGCGGCGGCTCCTGCTGCTCCGCCATGCCAAGGCGACCACCGCCGATCCCGGCCCGAATGCCGAACAGCACGACCATGCGCGCGATCTGGCCGAGCGCGGTCGGCACGACGCCTCCTCCATGGGACGCGCGCTGCGCCGCCTGTCCCTGAAGCCCGATCTGGTGCTGGTCAGCAGCGCCAGGCGCACCGAGCGGACCTGGACGCTGCTCGGACGGTTCGACGATCCCCAGCCCGTGGTGACGATCACCGACCAGCTCTATCTCGCCGAGCCGTTCGAGCTGCTGTCGGTGCTGCGGCGCACGCCGGACGCGATGCGCACGGTGCTGCTGATCGGGCACAATCCGGGGATCCACCAGTTGGCGCTGCAGTTGGCCGGCCAGGACGCGCCGCATTCGCTGCAGGCCGGGCTGGGCACCTGCACGCTGGTCAGCTTCGTGGTACGGTCGGGATGGGACGCGCTCGGCGCGCATCCGCTGCCGAACCCCGAGTTCGTCAGGCCGTGAGGCCAGGGCCGTGAGGGAGAGGCCGTGAGGCCGGGGACGCTCCGGCGTCGTCCGTGCGCGCCGGCACGGTTGCCACCCAATTTCCTCCGCCCCTATCCTGCCCGCTCCGACCACCGCCGAACCGACCAGATCCAACGCGACGCGCGCCGCACCCAGCTTCCGCGCATCTTCAGCTACGGGAATGACCAATGAGCGCGACCGAGACGCCCCACGCGACCATCAGCTACGATGGCAAGACGGCCAGCCTGCCGGTGCTGACCGGGACGCTCGGTCCGGCGGTCGCGGACATCCGCAAGCTGCAGGCCGAACTCGGCGTGTTCACCTACGATCCGGCCTACGGCATGACCTCGGCCTGCGAGAGCAAGATCACCTTCATCGACGGCGACGAGGGGGTGCTGCTGCATCGCGGCTACCCGATCGATCAGCTCGCGGAACGGGCGACCTTCCTGGAGGTCGCCTATCTGCTGCTGAACGGCGAGCTGCCGACCCAGGCGGAGGACAAGGCGTTCAACGCCACCATCCGCCAGCACACTATGCTGCACGAGCAGCTCCGCCATTTCTTCAACGGTTTCCGTCGCGACGCGCATCCGATGGCGATCATGTGCGGCACGGTCGGCGCGCTGTCGGCGTTCTATCACGACCATCTCGACATCAACGATCCGCGGCAGCGCGAGATCTCGGCGATGCGCCTGATCGCGAAGGTTCCGACTCTTGCGGCCTGGGCCTACAAATATACCCAGGGCTTCCCGTTCGTCTATCCGCGCAACGACCTCAGCTACGCCGAGAACTTCCTCTACATGATGTTCGCGATGCCGTCGGAGAAATACGAGGTGAGCCCGGTGCTCGCCCGGGCGATGGACCGCATCCTGATCCTGCATGCCGACCACGAGCAGAACGCCTCGACCTCGACCGTGCGTCTCGCCGGCTCGACCGGCGCCAACCCGTTCGCCTGCATCGCCGCCGGCATCGCCGCACTCTGGGGACCGGCGCATGGCGGCGCCAACGAGGCGGTGCTGAAGATGCTGGCCGAGATCGGCACGAAGGAGAACATCCCCGACTTCGTCGCCAAGGTGAAGGACAAGAACAGCGGCGTGAAGCTGATGGGCTTCGGGCACCGCGTCTACAAGAACTTCGATCCGCGCGCCAAGATCATGCAGCAGACCTGTCACGAGGTGCTGGCGGAGCTCGGCATCGCCGACGAACCGCTGCTCGATCTCGCGGTCGAGCTCGAGCGCGTGGCCCTGGAGGACCCGTATTTCGTGCAGCGCAAGCTGTATCCGAACGTTGATTTCTATTCCGGCATCATCCTCAAGGCGATGGGCATCCCGACCAGCATGTTCACCGTGCTGTTCGCGGTCGCCCGCACCGTCGGCTGGATCAGCCAGTGGAAGGAGATGATCGAGGAGCCGGGCCAGCGCATCGGCCGCCCCCGTCAGCTCTACACCGGCGCGCCGAAGCGCGACCTGGTAGCGCTTGCGGAACGCGGCTGACGATCGTTCCGCCGATGTGACCCTGGAGCGGTAGAGGCGGGTGCGGCGGCGATGCCGCACCCGTTTTCGTTTCGGCGATCAGTTGCCGAAGATCAGCTTCAGCGCCAGGGCGACGGTACCCGGCCCGCTGGGTACGCCGCGACCGGTGGTGGTGTCGAAGCCGGCGGTGGTGGTCAGGGACGTGTCGGTGTTGAAGCTCAGCGCCGAGTAGCTGCCATCCGCACGACGGCGCAGCGTGGTCAGCGCGTCGGTAGATTTCGCGATGCCGAGCGCCTGGAAGCCGTCGAGGCTGGTGGTGGTCCCGCCGGTGGTGATGCTGCCGGTCAGTTGCTGCGTCGCCGCGACGCCGACCGCGTCGCTCAGCGCCTGGTTGCCGAAGGCGGCGTAGAGCGGCGCGGGCAGGCCGAACGAAGAGCCGGCATGGAACTGTCCGGTCGTCTTGTCGAAGCCGGCCGCCTGGTTGACCAGCGCCCACATTGCGGAGAACACCGGCGCGGCGAGGCTGGTGCCGCCGATGCTGGTGAACACCGACGGGCTGGTGGCGCTGACCGGCTCGACGATCACCGCGCCGGTATAGGGGTCGGCGATCAGGCCGAGATCCGGCTGCTGACGGCCGGTGCCGGGCAGGTCGGACTGC
>CAIMSN010000114.1 GCA_903844135.1 uncultured Rhodospirillales bacterium
CTGGATCTGCCGCTGATCATGGCGACGGTGATGTATTCGGCCATCTTCGTGGTGCTGGCCAACGCCATCGTCGACGTCGCCTATGTCCTGCTCGACCCGAGGGTGCGCGATGGGCGCTGAGACGCCGCTGCTCGAGGTCGCCGGCCTCAGCATCGTTTTGCCCGCCGGACGGCGCGGTACCGTGTCGATCGTCGAGAACGTCTCGTTCTCGCTCGGCGCGCGCGAGATCCTGGGCCTGGTCGGCGAATCCGGATCCGGCAAGAGCATGACCGCGCTCGCGGTGATGGGTCTGATCGACATTCCCGGCGCCCGGATCACCGGCTCCGCGCGCTACCGCGGGCGCGAACTGATCGGGTTGCCGAAGCGCGCGATGCGGGCGCTGCGCGGAGCCGAGATCGCCATGATCTTCCAGGATCCGATGACCGCGCTCACACCGGTCTACACGATCGGCTGGCAGATCGACGAGCAGATCCGCGCGCATCGCCCGCTGTCGCGCGCCGGCGCCCGCGCCCGGACCGTCGAGCTGCTCGGCGAGATGGGCGTGCCGGACCCGAGACGCGCCGCGGAACGCTTCCCGCACCAATTGTCCGGCGGCCTGCGCCAGCGGGCGATGATCGCGATGGCGCTGTCCTGCAACCCGTCGCTGCTGATCGCCGACGAGCCGACCACAGCCCTCGACGTGACGGTGCAGGCACAGATTCTCGATCTGCTGCGACGCCTGCGCACGGATTTCGCCTCGTCGGTGCTGCTGATCACTCACGACATGGGCGTGGTCGCGGAGACCTGCGATCGTACGCTGGTGCTCTATTCCGGCAACGTCGCCGAGCAGGGTCCGACCGAGGCGATCTTCGCCAGGCCGGCGCACCCCTACACCGCCGCCCTGCTGGACAGCATCCCGCCGCTGCGTGGCGCCCGCCCGCGCCGCCTGCCCTCGATCCAGGGCGCGCCGCCCAGCCCGTCCGAGCGGCCCGATGGCTGCCCGTTCCAGCCGCGCTGCGCCTACGCGCACGACCCTTGCGGGACGCGCCCGGCCTTGCGTCCGTTCGGGCCGCAGCACGTCGCCTGCGTGCTGCCCGGCGAGGGTCGCGCCCTGCCGCCGCGTCCGGACGCGGTGTTTCCGTGACCGCGCTGATCGAGACACGCGGCCTGTCGAAGCACTACCGGATCGGCTCGGCGCTGCGCGGCCGCCAGACCCTGCGTGCGGTCGACGATGTCAGCCTGTCGGTGCTGCCGGGCGAGACGATCGGCCTGGTCGGCGAGTCCGGCTGCGGCAAATCGACGCTCGGCCGCTGCCTGCTGCGCCTCACCGACATCACCAAGTGACAAGTGCTGTTCGAGGGCAACGACATCACTACGGCGCCCGAATCCAGGCTTCGTCCGCTGCGTCCCCGGATGCAGATGGTGTTCCAGGACAGCTACGCCTCGCTCAATCCGCGCCGGCCGGTCGGCGAGCTGATCGCCGAGCCGCTGCGCGTGCATGCCGGTCCAGACGGGCGGCGCAGCCGCGCCGAGATCGCCGAACGGCTGGGCGAGCTGGCCGGCCTGGTCGGCCTGTCGCGCGCTGCCCTGTCGCGCTACCCGCACGAATTCTCCGGCGGCCAGAGGCAGCGCATCAACATTGCCCGCGCGCTGGCGCTGTCGCCGCGCCTGATCGTCGCCGACGAGCCGGTCTCGGCGCTGGACGTCTCGATCCAGGCGCAGATCATCAATCTGTTCATGGATCTGCAGGAGCGCCTGGGTCTGACTTACGTGTTCGTCGCGCACGATCTGAGCGTGGTGCGGCAGATCGCCAGCCGGGTCGCGGTGATGTATCTCGGCAGCGTGGTCGAGCTCGGCGTCGCCGATACCGTTCTGCATGCCCCGGCGCACCCCTATACCGCGGCCCTGATTTCCGCGGTGCCGGAACCGATGGTCGGGCTGCCGCAGCGACGCACGCTGCTGACCGGCGACGTACCGAGCCCGATCTCGCCGCCGGCGGGCTGCCGCTTCCATACACGCTGCCCCTCCGCCCAGGCGCGTTGCCGAACCGAACCGCCAATGCTGCGCCGGCTCGGCGACGGGCGGGAGGCCGCCTGCCACTTCCCGCTGCAGCACTGACCGCTCAGCCGGCGCCGAACCCCAGTTTTCGCAGCCTGACCACGGCGGTATCGAGGGCATTGAGGAACGCCGACCTGTCCTTCTGGGCGAACGGCCGCGGGCCACCGGTCATCTGGCCGACAGAGCGCAGATCCTCCATCAGGTTCCTGGTGGCGAGCGTCATGCCGATCGAGTCCGGATCGAACAGACGTCCGTTCGGCGCCAGCACCGTGGCGCCGCTCCCGACGCAGCGCGCCGCCAGCGGCACATCGGACGTGACCACGATGTCCCCGGCGACGGCGCGCTCGGCGATCCAGTCATCCGCCACGTCCGGACCGGCCTCGACCACCACCCGCTCGAACAGCGGCGAGACCGGGATCGCGATCAGGCTGTTGGAGACGACGATGGTCTGCAGCCGGTAGCGGCCGGAGACACGGTAGATCTCCGCCTTCACCGGACAGGCATCCGCATCGACGAAGACCTTGATGCGTCGTGGTGGAGTCATCCGCTGCGGCCGCGATCCGAAAGAGGTTGGACGAGTCAGAGGAAATTAATCATTTCCGGCGACATTGGCGCTTCCTTATGCCGGAGCCGGTTCCAATGCAAAGCCCTCGATCGCGATCCCTGACCCTCGGCCTGAAGCTCGGAGGCGGTTTCGGCGTGCTGACGCTGCTGGCGCTGTGTCTCGGCCTGTTCTCGCTGAATCGGCTGAGCGTCCTGAACGATCTGGGCGTGGCGATGGGCGACGACTACATCGTCAGCATCAGCAGGAGCGCGGCGCTGGCGATCGCTGTCCAGGACACCAGACGGCTCGAGGCGCGGCTCCTGCTCGCAGCGACGCCGTCCGACCACGCCGCCTTCGCCGCCGATCTCGAGGCATCGCTCAAGGCCGCCGAGAAGGCCAGGACCGACTACGAACACTTGATCGACGCCGGCAAGGAGCGCGATTATTTCACCTCCGTGATCGATCCGGCCTGGGCCCGCTTCAAAGCCGACGACGAGGCGATGCTGACGAAGGCTGCGTCCAACGACTTCGTGGGTGCGCGAGACCGATATATGCAGAAGGGCTTCTCGGACTACACCACGCTGCTCGATGGACTGAGATGGGACATCAACTATAACCGCCTGGGCGGCGAGGCCGCCACAAACGAAGGCAAGGCCGTCTATCGCCACGTGTTCGCCATGGTCTTGGGCGGCCTCGTGTTGGTGGTCGGACTGAGCATCCTGATCGCCATCACGCTGACCCGCCATATCTCCGCCCCGCTGGTCGCCATCACCGAAGCGATGCGGCGTCTGGCCGCGCACGACACCAGCACCATCGTTCCCTATGGCGATCGCGGCGACGAGGTCGGCGCCATGTCCGCCGCCGTCCAGGTGTTCAAGGACACCATGATCGCCTCCGACAAGCTCGGCGTCGAGCAGGCGGCGGACCGCGCCGCGCGCCAGGAACGCAGCGCCAGGATCGAGACCCTGGTCGGCAATTTCGAGCGCAAGATCGGCGGTACGGTGTCGGTGCTGGCCTCGGCATCGACCGAAATGGAGGCGACCGCCTCCTCGATGAAGGATAATGCGGAACAGACCGATCGGCAGGCGATCGCCGTGGCCCGCGCCGCCGACGAATCCAGCGGCGGCGTCCAGACCGTCGCCGCCGCATCGGAACAGCTTGCCTCGTCGATCACCGAGATCAATCGCCAGGTCTCCTCCTCCTCCTCCCTGACGACGCGCGCGGTCGACAGCGTCCGGCGCACCGACGACACCGTCCGTGCCTTGTCGGAGAGCGCCGCCAGGATCGGTGACGTCGTCAATCTGATCACCTCGATCGCCAGCCAGACCAATCTGCTTGCGCTCAACGCGACCATCGAGGCGGCGCGCGCCGGCGATGCCGGAAAGGGCTTCGCCGTGGTGGCGTCGGAGGTCAAGAGTCTGGCACAGCAGACCGCACGCGCGACCGACGACATCGCAGCGCAGATCGGCCAGGTCCAGCAGGCCAGCCAGGGCGCGGTGGAAGCGATCCGCGAGATCGGCGGCCTGATCGAGGAAGTCGGTGCCATCACCACCTCGATCGCAGCCGCCGTCGAGGAGCAGGGCGCAGCGACGTCGGAGATCGCCCGCAACGTCCAGCAGACCGCCGCGAGTACGCGGATCGTCACCAGCAATATCTCCGGCGTCAGCCGGGCCGCCAACGATACCGGCGCCGCGGCGAGCCAGGTGCTGAGCGCAGCAGGCGACCTGTCGCGTCAGGCCGAAACCCTGTCGCTCGAGGTCAACAAGTTCATCGACCAGGTTCGGAGCGCCTGAGAAGGGGAGGTCTCAGCGCGAGAGCGCGCCGGTCATCTCGCTGAGACCCTCGATCGTCAACGGATACATGCGGCGTTCCATCAGCGCATGGATCAACTGCACGGACGGGGTATGGTCCCATGTGCGTCGCGACACCGGATTGAGCCATGCCGCACGGCGATAATGCGAGAGCAGCCGGGCCAGCCAGGCCTGGCCGGATTCCTCGTTCCAATGCTCGACGCTGCCGCCCGGCTGAACGATCTCGTACGGGCTCATGGTCGCGTCGCCGACCAGCACCAGCCGGTAATCCGGTCCGTAGTTGCGCATCACCTGCTCGGTCGGAATTGCGCTCTCGTCGCGCCTCGCATTGCTCCGCCAGAGCCGCTCATAGGGGCAATTATGGAAATAGAAGGATTCCATGTGCTTGAACTCGGAGCGTGCGGCGGAAAACAGTTCCTCGCATTGCCGGACATGGTCGTCCATCGAGCCGCCGATATCGAACAGCAGCAGCACCTTCATCACATTGCGGCGTTCCGCCACCATCCTGAGATCGAGCAGGCCGGCATTGCTCGCGGTCGCCTTCACGGTCCCGCGCATGTCGAGTTCGGTCGCGGCACCCTGGCGGGCGAAGCGGCGCAGCCGACGCAATCCGAGCTTGATGGTGCGTGTATTGAGCGCGACCGTATCGTCGAGATCGCGAAAGCTGCGCTGGTCCCAGACCTTGACCGCACGGCGATGCCGGCTTTCGCCCTGGCCGATCCTGACCCCCTCGGGATTGTAGCCGAAGGCGCCGAACGGCGAGGTGCCGGCGGTGCCGATCGCCCGCGTTCCGCCCTGGTGCCGCCCCTCCTGGGTGTCGAGCCGCTCCTGCAGCGCCTTCATCAGCGCCTCAAAACCGCCCATCGACGCAATCTGCGCCTGCTCCTCCGGGGTGAGCAGTTTTTCCGCCATGCGGCGCAGCCACTCGTCCGGGATGGCGCGCGGGGCCGGCCCGTCCGGGGTCTCGATCCCCTTGAAGCAGGCGCCGAATACCCGGTCGAACCGGTCGAGATGCCGCTCGTCCTTGACCAGCGCGGCGCGGCTGAGGAAGTAGAAATCCTCGACGCGATAGTGGCAGACGCCCGCCTTCATCGCTCCCAGCAGCGTCACATATTCGGTGAGCGACGCCGGCACGCCAGCCTGTCGAAGCGACAGCAGGAACTGCGCCAGCATCGCAGGCTCATCCGCGCCGGGACAGGAACGCCAGGCGCTCGAACAGGTGGATATCCTGTTCGTTCTTGAGCAGGGCGCCGTGCAGGGCCGGCAGCGCCTGCTTGCCGTCGGCGCGCAGTGTCTCCGGCGTGAGGTCCTCGACCATCAGCAGCTTCAGCCAGTCGAGAAGTTCCGACGTCGCCGGCGGCTTCTTCAGGCCCGGCGTGTCGCGGATCCGGAAGAACACCGAGAGCGCCTCGTGCGCCAGCTCCTGCTTGATGCCCGGATAGTGCGACTCGACGATGCGCGACATCGTCTCGCGATCCGGGAAGCGTATGTAATGGAAGAAACAGCGGCGCAGGAACGCGTCCGGCAGCTCCTTCTCGTTGTTGGAGGTGATGATGATGACCGGCCGGTGCCGGGCGGTCACCGTCTGACGGGTCTCGTAGACGAAGAACTGCATGCGATCGAGTTCGAGCAGCAGGTCGTTCGGGAACTCGATGTCGGCCTTGTCGATCTCGTCGATCAGCACGACGGTGGGGTGCTCCGCGTCGAACGCCTCCCACAGCTTGCCGCGGACGATGTAGTTGGAGATGTCGCGCACCCGCTCGTCGCCGAGCTGCCCGTCGCGCAGGCGCGAGACGGCGTCGTACTCATACAGACCCTGCTGGGCCCGGGTGGTGGATTTGATGTGCCATTCGATGAGCGGCATGCCGAGCGACTGCGCCACCTGATGCGCCAGCATGGTCTTGCCGGTGCCGGGTTCGCCCTTGACCAGCAGCGGACGCTGCAGTGCGACCGCGGCGTTGACCGCGACCTCAAGGTCACGCGAGGCGATATAGGTCTTTGTGCTCTCGAAGCCGGCCACGCAGCGTTCTCCCTGGTTACAAAGCGTCGAGCACCGACCGTATGGTCTGTTCGATGTCGCCCTGCGCCACCACGGTGATCACCTGCTCGTCCTCGCCCGGCCGCTCCAGCGTCCGGAGCTGCGTCGGCAGCAGGCTGCTCGGCATGTAGTGGTGCGAGCGCCGGTCGAGCCGATCCTTGATCACCGCCTCCGGCACGTCGAGATAGACGAACCACACATCGTCGAAGCCCTGCGACAGGGTCTCGCGATAGCTGCGCTTGAGCGCGGAGCAGGTCAGGATGCCGGGCTGCCCGGCTGCATGGTGCGCCGCGATCCAGCGGGCGCAGATCGCCAGCCAAGGCGCCCGGTCGTCGTCGTCGAGCGGAATCCCGGCGCTCATCTTGGCGACGTTGGCGGCAGGATGCAGTTCGTCGCCCTCCTGGAACTCCCAGCCGAGACGCTGGTGGAGCGCCTGCGCCACGGTCGACTTGCCGGTCCCGGAGACGCCCATCACCACCAAAATGCGCGGCTTGCCGTTCATGTCGGTCATTCCGGTTCGATCCGTACCACGCCGTCGCGGCCGGCGACCAGGGCCAGGGCGGCCCGGCCGACGAACAGGCCGCTCTCGAACACGCCGACGATCGCGGCGATCTCCGCCTCGAGCCTCGCAGGATCGGCGATCGGCGCGAACGCGCAATCCAGGATCATGTTGCCGCCATCGGTGACGAACAGGCTGCCGTTGCGGTCCTGCCGCGGCGTGACCCGGGCACCGAGCCCGCCCAGTTGGCGGGCGGTCGACTCCCAGCCGAACCCGGACACCTCGACCGGCACCGGGACATGGCTGCCGAGATGGTCGACCAGCTTGCTGTCGTCGGCGATCACCACCATACGTCTGGAGGCGGCGGCGACGATCTTCTCGCGCAGCAGCGCGCCGCCGAGCCCCTTGACCAGATGCAGGGTGCCGCGGGCGATCTCGTCGGCGCCGTCGATGGTCAGGTCGATCCGGTCATGGGTGTCGAAGCCGACGATCCGGATGCCGAGCGCCCTGGCCCGCTCCTCGCTGCGGCGCGAGGTGGGGATGCCGACGAAATCGAGCCCCTGCCGGACCCGTTCGCCCAGACTGTCGATCACGTGATTGGCGGTCGAGCCGGTGCCGATTCCGACCACCATGCCGTTCTCGACCAGGGCAGCCGCAGCCTCGCCGACTTGGCGTTTCAGATCGTCCGCGTCAGACATCGCCACCCCGTCCCGCCGCCGCCTCGTCGAGCATCCACACCAGCTCGCCCTCGGTGCGGATATGCGTCGAGGGCTGGGCCGCGTCCCCGGCCCTCACCTTGGCCACGATCTCCGCCTTGCCGGCGCCGGCGACCAGGAACAGCACCAGGCGGCTGCTGGCGATCGCCGGATAGGTCAGCGTCAGGCGGTCGTGCGGCGCGTCGAGCGGTGTGCACGCGCCAACCCAGGACCGGCGCTCCCGCAGCACCGCGGTGCCGGGAAACAGCGAGGCGGTGTGGCCGTTCTCGCCGAGGCCCAGCAGCACCACGTCGAACAGCGGCCGGGCCGGGTCGAGCGTGTCGGCGCCGTAGAGACGCTGCAAGGTCGACTGGTAACGCGACGCCGCGTCCGCCGGCGTGCCGTCGGTCGGCATGCGATGGATGTTGGCCGGCGGTATCGCCACCTTGGACAACAGCGCCTGCTCGACCATGCGATAGTTGCTTGATTCGTCGTCCGGCGGCACGAACCGCTCGTCGCCGAACACCAGTTGCGTGCGGTCCCAGGGAAAGCGCTCGGCATGGTCCGGACCGGCCAGGATCTCGTAGAGCCGCTTCGGCGTCGATCCTCCGGACAGCGCGATCACGAACTGCGCCGTGCTGGCCAGCGCCTTTTCCGTGAGCAGATCGGCGACCCTTCGCGCCACCGCCTCGGCGTCGGCGGCGATGTCCACCCGGCCGGTGGTGGCGTCCATCGCCATCAGCCGAGCCCCAGCACGTGGCGTTCGATCGCCTTGGCGAAACCTTCCTCCTCGGAGGACGCACTGACATAGGTCGCCCTGGCCTTGACCTCGTCGCTGGCCTGTCCCATCGCGATCGACAGGCCGCTCTTCTCGAACATCAGCACGTCGTTCGGCTGGTCGCCCAACGTCGCGATCTCCTCGGCCGGAATGCCGAGCATCGCGACCAGGCTCTCGACCACGCCGCCCTTGTTGGCCTTGGGATGGGTCACGTCGAGATAATAAGGCTGCGAGCGCGCCGCGGAGGCGTGATCGCCGAGCGCCGCCTGCACGTCCTTCTCGACCGTCTTCATCAGCTCGAGATCGTCGCTGACGCCGACGATCTTGACCGCCGAATCGAGCGCCTTGCCGAAATCAGCGGTGACGGTCGGATCGAATTTCACCGTCCATTTCTCGCGCGCGACATGCGGCCCGTCGGCCGAAGGCACCAGCCAGTCCTCGCCGCTATAGACCCAGACGTCGACGCCTTCCTTGTGCAGCAGAGCGACGGTCTGTTCCGCCGTCTCGCGCGACAGGGTGCGGGCCTCGATGATCGACAGGTCGGGCTTGACGAACAGCCCGCCATTGAAGCCGGCGATCGGTTCGGTGATGCCGAGCGGCGCGATCAGCATGTCCATGCCGCGCGGCGGCCGGCCGCTGGTCAGCGCGAACCTGATGCCGCGCGCACGCAGCGCCTCGACCGCCTTGATCGCGCGTTCGGTCAGCAACTTTTCCTTCGTCACCAGGGTGCCGTCGACATCCGCCAGCACCAGGCTGATCTTCCTGTCCGGTTGCGCCATCATGCGTCTGTCCTCAATCGTCTTCTCGGGAGGCGGCGCCCGGCGCGCGGGGCAGCACCAGAGTCCGCACCGCCTTGGCCCAGCCATCCTCGTTGTTGCCGTCGGTCACGTGCTGCGCCGACGCCTTGACGTGATCCGGCGCATTGCCCATCGCGATCGACAATCCCGCCTGCTTCAGCATGGCGATATCGTTGTCCATGTCGCCGATGCAGGCCATTTCCGAGCGGTCGATCCCCAGCAATGCGGCAAGACGCAGCGCGGCGCTGCCCTTGTTCGCCTTCGGATCGGTCACGTCGAGATACCAGGGCGACGAGCGATGCGCGTTCACCCGGTCGCCGAGTAGCGCCTGAAGCTCGATCTCGACCCGTTCGAGCAGCGGATAATCCGTGGTGGCGCCCATGATCTTGCCGACGGCGCCGTAGTGCCCGTCGAAGCTCTCGACCAGGGTCGGTGCGATCCGCACCGCCTTCTGCTCGCGCGGCACGAACGCGCCGGCGGCGTCGCGGATCAGCCAGTCCCTGTCGGTGAAGAGCCAGCTTTCGATCCCGTGCAGCGTCAGCGTCTCGATTGTCAGCCGCGCCACCTCGGGATCGAGCGCGCAGCGCTCCAGCACCGCCCCGTCGGCGGCGACGATCTCGGCGCCGTTGAGTCCCGCCGCCGGGGTCTCGAGCCCGAGCTCGTCGAGATACATCGCCATGCCGCGGACCGAGCGGCTGCTCGCCAGGCACAGCTTCGTCCCTGCCCGATGCAGATCGCGCACGGCGGCGATCGTCGCCGGCGCCAGGCGCTTGTCGGTGCCGATCAGGGTGCCGTCGACATCCGAGACCAGCAGCCTGATGTGCGACCGCGTCATCCGTTCAGCCTCAGCCAGTGTCGTCCATCGCGTGCGAGCAGCGCGTCCGCCGCATCCGGCCCGGCCTTCCCGGCGGCGTAGGGATGCAGCGAGCCGTGGCCGGCGGCCCAGGCATCGAGGGCCGGCTGCACCACCGCCCAGCCCGCCTCGACATTGTCGGCGCGCTGGAACAAAGTCGCGTCGCCGATCAGGCAGTCATAGATCAGCGTCTCGTAGCCGGTGCTCGGACCTTCCTGGAACCAGTCGGCGTAGTCGAACTTCATCCGCACGCCGCCGAGCTTGACGGTGGGGCCGGGCATCTTGGCGGAAAACTGCATCGTCACGCCTTCCGACGGCTGGATCTGCAGGACCATGATGTTGGGGGTCAGCTTGTCCACCGGCGTATCGCGGAACAGCGCATACGGGGCCTGCTTGAAATGGATTGCGATCTCGGTCTTGCGCGTGGCGAGACGCTTGCCGGTGCGCATGTAGAACGGCACGCCGGCCCAGCGCCAATTGTCGATCGTCAGCTTCATTGCCACGAAGCTTTCGGTTTCGGACTCGGGCGAGACGTCCGGCTCCTCGCGATAGCCCGCCATCGGCCGGCCGGCGATGCTGCCCGCCGCATACTGGCCGCGGACGATGTCGCCGGGCGAGAGCTGGTGCACGGCGGCCAGCACCTTGGATTTCTCGTCGCGCACCGCATCGGCGTCGAACGAGATCGGCGCTTCCATCGCCACCATCGCCAGTAACTGCATGATGTGGTTCGGTACCATGTCGCGCAGTGCGCCGGTCGTCTCGTAGAACCGGCCGCGCTTCTCGACCCCGACCGTTTCCGCCGCGGTGATCTGCACGTGATCGATGTTCTGGCGGTTCCAGAGCGGCTCGAAGAAGCCGTTGGAGAAGCGCAGCGCCAGGATGTTCTGCACCGTCTCCTTGCCGAGATAATGGTCAATCCGATAGATCTGGCTTTCGTCGAGCGCGTTTCGCAACTGCGCGTTGAGCGCCCGCGCCGACGACAGGTCGGAGCCGAACGGCTTCTCGACCACCACGCGACGGAACCGGCTTTCGGTCTCGCGCGTCAGGCCGGCGCCTTCGAGCTGGGCGACGATCGGCGCGAAGAAGCGGGCCGCGACCGCGAGATAGAACACGCAATTGCCGACCCCGCAGAGCGAGGACAGGGTCTGATAGGTCTGGCTGTCGTCGAAGGCGCCACGCAGAAACGACACGCGCTGACTCAGCCACTCCCAGTTCTCTTCCTGCAGGCTGGCGGCGCTGGCGCGGCGCTGCGCCACGAACTGGCGCATGGTCTCGCTCAACTGCGTCCGCAGGCTTTCGGTATCGAGGTCGGACCAGTCGACCGCGATGATCGAGAAGCCCTCGTCGAGCAGACCGGCGCCGACCAGGTTGTAGATCGCCGGCACCAGCAGGCGACGGGTGAGGTCGCCGCCGCCGCCGAAGATCACCATGGTGCAAGGCGGGCTGCGCCTCGGACCCGCATCCGGGATGTCGCCGTCGGGCAGAGCGCCCGGCTCGAGTTCGAGGGCCTCCGACATCGGCTAGTTTTTCGTCATCGGCACGTTCGCGCCATGCTTGGTCTTGGTGTCGTGCTGCTCGACATGGCCGCCGAACTGGAAGCGCATCGCCGAGAGCAGCTTCTCGCCGAAATTGTTGCCGGACCGGCTGCGGAACCGGGTGTACAGCGCCTGGCTCAGCACCGGGACCGGCACCGCCTCCTCGATCGCCGCCTCGATGGTCCAGCGGCCCTCGCCGGAATCCGCCACCTGGCCGGTGAAGTTGGAGAGATCGTTGTCCTTGGCCAGCGAGTTGGCGCACAGATCGAGCAGCCAGGACGAGATCACGCTGCCGCGGCGCCAGACCTCGGCAATGTCGGCCATGTTGAGATCGAACCGCTCCTCCTCGGGAAGATCCTTGGAGTTCTTGTTCTGCAGGACGTCGAAGCCCTCGGCGAAGGCCTGCATCAGGCCATACTCGATGCCGTTATGGACCATCTTGACGAAATGACCCGAGCCGGCCGGGCCGCAGTGCAGGTAGCCCTGTTCCGCCTTCGGATCGAGACCTTCGGCGTCGCGTCCGGGGGTCTTCTCCACGTCGCCGATCCCCGGCGCCAGCGCGAACAGGATCGGGTCGATATGATCGACCGCCTCCTTGGCGCCGCCGATCATCATGCAATAGCCGCGATCGAGCCCGTACACGCCACCCGAGGTGCCGACATCGACGTAGTGGATCGACTTCTTGGCCAGCACGCGGGCACGGCGGATATCGTCCTTGTAGTAGCTGTTGCCGCCATCGATGATGATGTCGCCGGCCTCCAGCATGTCGCTCAGATGCTCGACGGTCTCCTCGGTGACGCGGCCGGCCGGCAGCATCACCCAGATCACCCGCGGCGCCGACAGCTTGGCCACCAAGTCCTTCAGGTCGGCGGCCGCCTGGCTCTTGTCGGCGCGCTCGTTGACCTTGGAGACCACCGCCGGATCGCGGTCGAACAGCACCACCTCGTGTCCATGCTTGGAAAGCCGCACGGAGATGTTTCCGCCCATCCGGCCAAGTCCGATGATGCCGATCTGCATGTGAGCCGTTCCCGTTCGAAGGCGCGGCCCACGGCGAACCAGGGGCGGCGCGTGCTGATGGAGTCTCGAAATGAGGGCCCGGCATCGCCACGATGCCGGGCCGTGTCGATCAGGCGACGGCGGTCCGGATCGCCGCGCCGAGACGCTGCAGGCCGGCCTCGAGGCCGCCCTTGATGTGGACGCGCAGCGCGCGACGGCCGCGCTCCGCCAGCACGTCGAAATCGCCGCGCGCCTGCGCCGCCTTGACGATGCCGAAGCTGTAGCGGGCATCGGGCACAGGCAGGTCGGCGGAATCGTCCGCGGTGATCTGCAGGAACACGCCGCTGGCGGGCCCGCCCTTGTAGGCCTGGCCGGTGGAATGCAGGAACCTGGGCCCGAATTCGGCCGCGGTGGCGACGTGCCTGGCGTCGCGGATCGCCAGTCTGGCACCCTGGATCCAGTCGATGGTCGCCTTGTCGCGCTCGATATACGCCAGCAGCGCCACGTAGTCGCCGGCGCCTGCGCGCGAGAGGTGCGCCTTGAGGATGGCGTCCAGCGAACCGCCGCCGATCGCCTTCGCGTTGCTCTCGTCGGCGAAGAAGGCAAAATCGCCATCGACCGCGAACGGCGTCTCCGACGGCAGCGAGCCGCTGCTGTTGTAGGCGTCGGTCAGCTTCTTGGTTTCGATCTTGCTGGCCTCGACGTCCGGCTGATCGAACGCGTTGATGCCCAGGATCGAGCCGGCGACCGCGGTGGCGAACTCCCAGCGGAAGAATTCCTGCGCGATCTGCAGCCTGTTGGACAGCGAAATCGTGACCACCGGCTGGCCGGCCGCCCGTAGCACCGCGATCGCCGCGTCCTGCGACGCGTCGGCGCCGTCCGACAGGCGGAGATAGGCGAAGACGCGATCGCTGCCGTAATGCTCCGGCGACGCCAGAGTCTCGCCGTCGATCGGCACCAGGCCCTTGCCGTCCTTCCCGGTGGATTCCGCCAGGAGCTGCTCGAGCCAGGCGCCGAGATCGGCGATCGCCGGCGAGGCGACGATCGTCACCTTGTCCCGCCCGTGCTTGCCGGCGACCCCGAGCAGCGCGCCGAGCAGCACGCCGGGATTCTGCAGCGGCGGCGTCGCGGCGGAGCAGGCCTTCTCCATGAGCTCGGCGTTGGAGAGGAACGCCGGCAGATCGAGCCCCATCGCCGCCGCCGGCACCAGGCCGAAATTCGACAGCACGGAATAGCGGCCGCCGATCTGCTTCTCGCCGTGGAAGATCTTCCAGAACCCGTCACGACGCGCGACGTCTTCCATGTGCGAGCCGGGATCGGTCACCGCGACGAAGTGCGATCCGGCCGCGTCGCCGACCGCCTTGGTCATCTTGTCGAAGAAATACGCCTTGAGGATGTTCGGCTCGAGCGTGCCGCCGGACTTCGAGCTGACGATTACAAGCGTCTTGGCGAGATCGACCTTGGCCTCGAAGCTGGCGATCTGCTGCGGATCGGTGCTGTCGAGCACATGAAGTTCCGGGAATCCATCCTGCTTGCCGAACGTCTCCGCCAGGACCTCGGGGCCGAGGCTCGAGCCGCCCATGCCGAGCAGCAGAACGCTGGAGAACCCCTTCTGTGCCACTTCGGCCTGGAAACTGGTCAGCTCGTCGAGATGGGCGATGCGGTCGTCGACGATGTCGAGCCAGCGCAGCCAGCTCGCCTCGTCCTTGCCGGTCCAGACCGAGGCGTCGTGGTCCCACAGGCGGCGCACGGTGCCGTCCTTGCGCCAGGCTTCGAGCTCGCCCTTCACCGCGGCGTCGAGATCGGCCGGCAGGGAGACGCTGCTGGCGGCAACCATGTCGCCGGCCATCTCCGCCTTCTTCGCTGCGACCGCGCCGAGCAGCGCGTCGAAAGCGTCGGCGAACGAGTCGACGCCGTCCTTGACCAGCTTCCTGGTCACGCCGTCCAGGTCGAGGCCGAGACGTTCGGCGTCGGCGAGGATCCTACGGGCGCCGTCGACATCCTCGATCAGCGCATTGCGCACCGTGCCGTGGTCGCGGAACGCGTCCATCGTCGCCGGCGGCATGGTGTTGACGGTGTCGGCGCCGACCAGCTCCTCGCAATACAGCACGTCGCTGTAAGCCTTGTCCTTGACGCCGGTGGAAGCCCAGAGCAGGCGCTGCGGCATCGCGCCGGCTTCCTGCAGTGTCTTCCAGCGCGGGCTGGCCGAGACCTCGAGATAATGCTGGTACGCGATCTTGGCATTGGCGATCGCCACCTTGCCGCGCAGCATCTTGAGAGTGTCGCTGTCCTTGTCGCCCTCCTTGAGGCGCGCGTCGATCGCCTTGTCGATCAGCCCGTCGATGCGGCTGACGAAGAAGCTGGCGACGGAGGCGATGCCGGCGACGCTTTCGCCCCTGGCATGGCGATCCTCGAGGCCGGCGATGTAGGCTTCGAGAACTTTCTTGTACGCATCGAGTGAGAACAGCAGCGTGACGTTGACGTTGATGCCCTCGGAGATCGCCGTCCGGATCGCCGGAACGCCCGGTTCGGTGCCTGGGATCTTGACCATCAGGTTCGGCTTGGCGACCGCCTTCCAGAGCCGGCGCGCCTCAACAATGGTCGGCTCGGTATGCATGCCGAGATAGGGCGACACTTCGAGGCTGACATAGCCGTCGACGCCCTTGGTCTCGTCCCAGACCGGCTTGAGCACGTCGGCGGCCGCCTTGATGTCGTCGATCGCCAGCGTCTCGTAGATCTCGGAGGCGTCGGTGTTGCCGGCGGCGACGATCGCCTTGAACTGGGTGTCGTAGTCGGTGCCGTGACCCATCGCCTTTTCGAAGATGGCCGGGTTCGAGGTCACGCCCTTGAGCTTGTCGTCGCGGACGAGGCCGGCCAGGCTGCCATTCTCGACATAGGAGCGCTGGATGAAGTCCAGCCAGGGCGACTGGCCATACTTCTCGAGCGTCTGCAACGGATTGCCCGCATCCTGTGCGCCTGGCGACTTCTGGATCACGTTCATGCCTTTGCTCCTCGGTTTCGATCGTTGCAGTTGGCCGGCCGTGCCGGTCGATTAGCTCTTTGCACCCTTGACCTGGGCCCGCGCCGCTTCGAGCACCTTCTCCGGCGTGAAGCCGAACTTGGTCAGCAGGTCCTTGAGCGGCGCAGAGGCGCCATAGGTGTGCATGCCGATGATGGTGCCGCCGAGCCCGACATACCGGTCCCAGCCGAACGAGGAGGCCTGCTCCACGGCGACGCGCGCGGTCACCGCCTTCGGCAGCACGCTCTCGCGATAGGCCTCGTCCTGCTGCTCGAACAAATCGAACGACGGCATCGACACCACGCGGACCTTGATCCCCTCGGCGGTCAGGGTCTCGTAGGCGCCGACCACCAGATGCAGCTCGGAGCCGGTCGCCATCAGGATCACCTCGGGCGTGCCGTCGCAATCGGCCAGCACGTAGGCGCCCTTGGCCAGTCCGCTCGCCGGCGCATACTTGGCGCGGTCCAGCGTCGGCAGCGCCTGCCGGCTCAGGATCAGCGCCACCGGATGCTCGGTGAGCGGCATGATGACCCGCCAGGCCTCGGCGACCTCGTTGGAATCGCCGGGGCGGATGGTCATGAGGCCGGGCGTGGCGCGCAACTGCGCGAGCTGCTCGATCGGCTGGTGGGTCGGACCGTCCTCGCCCACGCCGATGCTGTCATGGGTGAAGATGTAGATCACCGGCAGTTCCATGATCGCCGACAGACGGATCGGCGGCTTCATGTAGTCGGAGAAGATCAGGAAGCCGGAGCAGTAGGCGCGCACGCCGGACAGCGCGATACCGTTGCTGATCGAGCCCATCGCATGCTCGCGCACGCCGAAATGCAGGTTGCGGCCGGAATAGGAATTCGGCTGGAAGCTGCCCGCTCCCTGGAAGGTCAGATTGGTCTTGGTGGACGGCGACAGGTCGGCGGCGCCGCCGATCATCCAGGGCACGTGCGGCGCGATCGCGTTCAGGATCTTGCCGGAGCTCTCGCGCGAGGCGATGCCCTTGGCGTCGGCGTCGTAGGAAGGGATCTCCTTGTCCCAGCCGACCGGCAGCGCATGCTTGCCGATCATGTCGAGCTCGGCGGCGAGTTCGGGGTATTCCGACCTGTAGCGGCCCATCATCTCGGTCCAGGCGGCGTTCTGCGCCGCGCCGCGCTTGCCGATCCCGTCCTGGAAATGCGCCATCACCCCGTCGGGGACATAGAACTGCTTGTCCTCGGGCCAGCCGAAGAACTTCTTGGTGCCCCTGATCTCCTCGTCGCCCAGCGGCTCGCCATGCGCGGCGGCCGTGCCGGCCTTCTTCGGCGCGCCGTGCGCGATCTGGCTGTGCACCACGATCAGGGTCGGACGGCCGCCCTCCGCCCCGTCCTGGGCGCGGGCCTGCTCGAACCGCTCCCGCAGCAGCGCGCGGTCCTCGGCATCCTTCACCTCGAGCACGTTCCAGCCATAGGCCTCGAAACGCTTGTGGGTATCCTCGGTGAAGGCGAGGTCGGTCGACCCCTCGATGCTGATCTGGTTGCTGTCGTACAGCCAGGTCAGGTTGGACAGCTTCATGTGGCCGGCGAGCGAGGCGGCCTCGCTGGCGACGCCTTCCATGTTGTCGCCGTCGCCGCTGAAGACCCAGACGTGATAATCGAACACCGGAAAGCCGGGCTTGTTGTAGCGCTCGGCGAGCCAGCGCTGCGCCATCGCCATGCCGACGGAGTTGCCACAGCCCTGGCCGAGCGGGCCGGTGGTGGTCTCGACGCCGGTGGTGAAGCGATATTCGGGGTGGCCAGGCGTCTTGCTGCTGAGCTGGCGGAACTGCTTAAGATCGTCGACCGTCAGCGACGGCTTGGACGAGCCCGTCTTCTCGACGATCCCCGATAGGGTGATGAGCGAATAGAGCAGCATCGAGGCATGGCCGACCGACAGCACGAAGCGATCGCGGTTCGGCCAGGCGGGATCCTTCGGATCGTAACGCAGCAGGTCGTTCCAAAGCACATAAGCCGCCGGCGAGAGCGACATCGGCGTGCCGGGATGGCCGGAATTCGCCTTCTGCACCGCATCCATCGCCAGGGTGCGCATCGTATTGACGCAGAGATCGTCGATCGATCCGGTCCCGCCCGCGATGCCTCCGGCAGCGCCATCGGGAGACCGCATTATCTCGCTCCGGGTTGAACGCATCGCGCACCGCCTTCCGTATGTCTGAGTATTCGATTGATCTGACGCCGCACAGTGCAGCCATGGTCCAGACGCCGCAAGCCGTGCCGACAGGCCGGCGGCCGGGGCTGGACGCCCTGCCCGCTTATCACGATCGCTCGATCCTGCAACTCCAATCAGAGCGCATCCGCGGCCTCAGAGTTCCTGCTCTCGATCCTGCGCGGCGATGCCGGTGGCAGGGCCAGCCCCGTCGCCATGCGGCCGGATCCGTTCCGCGATGCCGAGCTTGCGGTGCAGCCATTCGCGCACCGTCTCGAAGGTCACGTAAAGCATCGGAATGATGAAGATTCCGATACCGCTGGCCGCCAGCATGCCGGCGAACACCGGGGTGCCGACATCGCGCCGGCTGATCGCCGCCGCACCGGTCGCGGTCACCAGCGGCAGCAGGCCGAGGATGAAGGCGAACGAGGTCATCATCACCGCGCGGAACCGCATGTGCGCGCCCTGGCGCGCCGCCTCTCGGATGCTCTCGCCGGCCTCCCGCCGCTCCTTGGCGAA
>CAIMSN010000115.1 GCA_903844135.1 uncultured Rhodospirillales bacterium
GCGAGGGCGCATGACCGAGCGATTCACCGACCGGCTGCGTCGCGACAGCGAGCCGGCCTGGTCGCAGGCGACCGGCCATCGCTTCGTGCGCGCGCTGTGCGACGGCAGCATCGACGATGCGGTGATGGCCGGCTACCTGGTGCAGGATCATCGCTTCCTCGACAGCTTCCTGGCCCTGCTCGGTGCAGCGATCGCAACTGCGGACACGCTGCCGGTGCGTCTGCGGTTCGGCCGGTCCGCCGGATACGTGTCCGGCGACGAGAACGACTATTTCCTGCGCGCGTTCGCTGCGCTGGGCGTGTCGGAGGCCGATCGGGCCGCGCCGGCCGACACCGCGCCCACCGCCGGCTTTTCCGCGCTGATGCGCGAGGCGGCCGACACACGCTGCTATGCCGCCATCCTGTCGGTGCTTTGCGTGGCGGAATGGCTCTATCTCGACTGGGCGATGGCGGCGCCCCGGCCGCTGCCGCCGCGGTTCGAGCACGCGGAATGGATCACCCTGCACGACAATGCGGACTTCCGCGCCTTCGTCGCCATGCTGCGAAGCGAACTCGATCGGGTCGGCCCGGCGCAAGAGGCCACCAGCCGCGCCTTCTTCCTGCGCGCCGTCAGTCTCGAAAAGGCGTTTCTCGACGCCGCATCCGATCCGGCAGGCGCCCGTGAGATAGTTCCAGCGCCGGGCTCTGCCCGGCACCCGCCAGGGGACAGTCGTCCCCTGGACCCCTCACGATCATAATCGGGTTTCCAAAGGGCGACCGCCCTTTGGCGGGGTTCGGGGCGGAGCCCCGACCTTGATCGAGCTTTAGCCCGCCGGCGCCACCGGCAGCGCCACCTCGTTGCGGCGCAGCGGCGGGATCGTCCAGGGCGGGTCGTAGAACCAGGCGACCGCCGGACCCGTCGGGCGCCAGGCGGTTCCGACCAGTGCCGCCTCGAGCGCGTGCCGGTGCGTGGCGACCGCCCCCGCGCCCGGGATCCCGGAGAAGCGCAGCACCGCCATCGTCTCGGGCGGTACCGCGACGATCCTGATCGACGCGTCGTTCGGGCGGGGCGGCGCCTTCAGGGCGGCCGGCAGGAAGAAGCGGATCGTCCAGCCCCCGTCCGCGGCCCGCGCCGTCGCCACCGGCGCGGTCATGGCGATGGTCCGGCCGCTTCCGGTCCTGGCCGACTGGGCCACCGGCGCGGTCATGGCGATCGAGGTTCCGCCCTGGTTGCCGCCAAAGATGTAGCCGGCCAGGCGCCGGAACCCGGTGCTGCGCGCCGCGATCTCGTCGCCCGGCACGGTCGTCTCCGCGGCGAGGCGCGCGTCGTAGCGGCGTATCTCGATCGTGCCCGACGGCGCCTCCAGCGTCGCCACCACGGCGTAGCGCGGCTCCTCGGTTCCGCTCCTGATGCCCACCACCGAACACGCTCCCAGCAACAAGCCGCCAAGCAGGGTCGCCATCGGAAAACCTCTCACCGCGGGATCATCCTTCGATCGCTTTCATGCCGCCGTCGATCTTCGCCGGTCCTGTCGCGTTGCTCGGGTCGAAACGCAGGAGCGCGTGCCATGCACATGAAGAAACTCGGCTCGACCGGCCTGTTCGTCTCCGAGCTCTGTCTCGGAACCATGACGTTCGGCGGCAGCGGCGACATCTGGAGCAAGATCGGCGATCTCGGCCAGGCCGACGCCGACCGCTTTGTCGCCCGGTCGCTCGATGCCGGGATCAACTTCTTCGACACCGCCGACGTCTATTCCAACGGCCTGTCCGAGCAGATCACCGGCCAGGCGCTGAAGAATTCCGGCGTGGCCCGGCACGAATTCGTGCTGGCCACCAAGGCGTACGGCGGCATGGGCAAGGGCGCCAATGCCGGCGGCAGCAGCCGGTCGCATCTGATCGAGGCCTGCCAGGCCAGCCTGAAGCGCCTGCAGCTCGACCATATCGACCTCTACCAACTGCACGGCTTCGATCCCGCCACCCCGATCGAGGAGACGTTGCGCGCGCTCGACACGCTCGTCCAGCACGGCCATGTGCGTTATGTCGGCGTCTCGAACTGGGCCGCCTGGCAGATCGCCAAGGCGCTGGGGATCTCCGAACGGCTCGGGCTGGCGCGGTTCGAGAGCCTGCAGGCCTATTACACCATCGCCGGGCGCGACCTGGAGCGCGAGATCGCGCCGCTGCTGCGCAGCGAGGCGGTCGGGCTGATGGTCTGGAGTCCGCTGGCCGGCGGCTTCCTCAGCGGCAAGCACGCGCGCGGCGACAAGCCGGCGGAAGGCAGCCGCCGCGCCGGTTTCTCGTTCCCGCCGGTCGACGAGACCCGCGCCTTCGACTGCATCGACGCGATGCGGCCGCTGGCCGAGCGGCGCGGCGTGTCGGTGGCGCAGATCGCGCTCGCCTGGCTGCTGCATCGCCGGGTGGTCACCAGCGTGATCATCGGCGCCCGGCGCATCGAGCAGCTCGAGGACAACATCGCCGCCACCGAGATCGACCTGACCGAGGAGGAGCTCGACGCGCTCGACCGGGTCAGCGCCCTGCCGAGCGAATACCCGCACTGGATGATGGAGCGTCAGGTCGTGCGCGCCACGCAGTTGGCCGAGGTTCGCGCCGCCCGTCCCACGGCGCGGTAGGGCCCGGGGGCGGGTTCAGGGCGGCGGGCC
>CAIMSN010000116.1 GCA_903844135.1 uncultured Rhodospirillales bacterium
CCGCACGCCCCCCAAGTTCCCAAAGAGAGTTCCTGGAAACGTGTCCTGGCGAGTCAGAGGCGGCGCGCGAGCGACGCCGGCCGCGGGTCAGGGGCGAGCATCGGAGCGGAGCGACCTGTTTGGTCGCGAGCACCGAAGCGCAGACCCTGGCTCGCGGATGACCGCCAGGGCGCGTTTCCAGGAACGCTCTCAGCGCATGCTGAGCTGGCTGCTCGTCCGCTGCACGGTATTGAGCCAGATGCCGTGCGGGCTGCGGCCGGTCGGGATGTACTCGATCGCCCCGGTGGCGGGATCCAGGATCGCCACCTTCTGGCGCCAGCGCAGCGTCGCCCAGAGCTTGCCGTCCGGGGCGATGACGATGTCGTCCGGGCCGCCGGGAATGCGGTAGGTCTTGACGATCGCCAGCGTGTCCCAGTCGAGCTGCTCGATGTTGCCGGAAATCCGGCAGGTCACGTACAGCAGCCTGCGGCTCGGCGAGACGAACAGATTGTGCGGACCCGGCGCCATCTCCAGCTTGGCGGTGACATGGCCGTCCGCCGGATCGACCACGGCGACGTAGCTGGTGCCCATGTCGCCGACCAGCAGCTTGCCGTTGTGCCACAGGATGCCGGCCGGGGTGCTGCCCACCGGGACGTTCCACAGCACCTTGCCGGTGGCGGTGTCGATCGCGATCAGCCGGCCGGTATCCTGCAGGCTCACATACACCACCGAGGAATCCGGCGCGTAGTTGATGTGGCTCGGCATCGACTTCGCCGGGACCCGGAACTTCAGCGCCAGGGTGGCGGCGTCGTAGATGTCGACCTGGTCGCGGGCCAGACCGGCGGTGGTCAGCAGGCGTCCGTTCGGGCTGTAGCTGAGCTGGTACGGGTCGCTCAGCGTCACCTGGCGCTGCAGCACGCCGGTCTGCGCGTCGAGGAAGAACGCCGCGTTGCCGGCGGTGTCGCCCACCACCAGCGACTTGCCGTCCGGCGTGGTCGCCATGTGGTGCGGCTCGCGCAGCACCGGCAGGCGGCGGATCTCCTTGTGCGTCGCGATGTCGAACTCGCTGATCGAGGCGTCGGCCGAATTCAGCACGAAGGCGATGCCCTCCGCCCGAGCTTCCGTCGCAGCAGCGGCGACCGGCGCCGCCAGCAGGGCAGCCGCGACGCAGCCGGCGATCCGTGCCACGCTGCCTGTGTTTCTGTTCATCTGCCGCACCAGCTCTCTCGCCTAACGCACACCGCCGCCATGCTTTTCAGCCCGGCGCCGCGCGCATGCATGGCCAGACCGGACCGGCCGCTGTCAATCGGAAAAAGCCGCCGAGACTTGCCTCCACCCTGGCTCTTGCCACATGTGGGGCGGACAGGCCGGCCGATCTCCACCCCAGAGCCTGTCCCGAGACTGCAGGATCATCGCCATGTTCATCGAGACCGAGGACACCCCGAACCCCGCGACCCTGAAATTCCTGCCCGGCCGCGACGTGGTCCCGGGCGGCACCGCCGACTTCACCTCGGTCGAGAGCACCGCGCGCTCGCCACTCGCCGCCGCCCTGTTCGCCCAGGACGGCGTCGCCCGGGTGTTCCTGGCCGGCGACTTCATCGCCGTGACCAAGTCCGACGACGTCGCCTGGAGCACGCTCAAGCCGCTGGTGCTGTCGGTGATCGTCGACCAGTTCGTCTCCGGCCGTCCGGTGCTGGAGGGCCAGGGCGATGCCGGCGACGAGCACGGGCACGAGGACATCCTGCCGGCCGACCAGGAGATCGTCGACCAGATCAAGGAGCTGCTCGATACGCGGGTGCGCCCGGCGGTGGCCAGCGACGGCGGCGATATCGTGTTCCGCGGCTACCGCGACGGGGTGGTCAGGCTGCACATGCAGGGTGCCTGCGCCGGTTGCCCGTCCTCGCGCGCCACCCTCAAGCACGGCGTGGAGAACATGCTGCGCCACTACGTCCCGGAAGTGCAGTCGGTCGAGCAGGTCGAGGGCTGATCGGGGCGCGCGCAACCACGCGACGGAACCGCCGCCATGGATGACCTCGCCCTCGACGCGCTGTTCCGCACCGCCCGCACGCCGACCGCCTGGACCGGGGCGCCGATCGAGCAGGAGCTGCTGCACAGCCTGTACGACCTGGTGAAGCTGCCGCCGACGTCGGGCAACTGCCAGCCCGGCCGGTTCGTGTTCCTGACCAGCCAGGACAGCCGGGAGCGGCTGCGCCCTGCGCTGTCGCCCGGCAACGTCGCCTGCACGATGGGCGCCGCGGTCACGGTGATCGTCGCGCACGACCCGTTCTTTTACGACAACCTGGACCGGCTCTATCCGGCCGGCGAGGCGCGCTCCTGGTTCGCCGGCGACCACGGGCTGGCCGAGGAGACCGCGTTCCGCAACGGCACGCTGCAGGGCGCCTACCTGATCCTGGCGGCCCGCGCGCTCGGTCTCGACGCCGCGCCGATGTCCGGCTTCGACAACGTCAAGGTCGACGACATTTTCCTGGCCGGCAGCGGCTGGCGCTCGAACTTCCTGGTCAATCTCGGCTACGCCAGCGGCGCGCCGGAGCATCCGCGCGCGCCGCGTCTCGCCTTCGACGAAGCCTGCATGCTGCTCTGATGCGCATCCTGGCGCTGAACGGCGCGTCGGGGCGTGACGGGGCCGGGCTCGGCCTGCTGGACGGCGCGCCGGTGCTGGAGCGCTGGATCGACGGACAGGGCGCCGCGGTCGGCCTGCCGGCGGCGCTGGCATCGGCCCTCGACCAAGCCGGCTGGACCGCACGGTCGCTCGATCTGATCGCCGTTCTGGTCGGTCCTGGCAGCTTCACCGGGCTGCGCGCCAGCCTGGCGCTGGCGCACGGGCTGGCACTGGGCGGCGGGGCCGAGCTGATCGGCGTCACCGTCGGCGAGGCGATGGCGCCGGCGCTGCGGGACGCGGCGAACGGCGCCCTGGCCTGGTGCGTCAGCCAGGCGCGCCGCGACCGCGTGTTCATCGAGACGGTCGACGCCACTGGCGGGGTCGCCGCGCCGTTCGCCTGCATGCTGGACGCGCTGCCGGCGGTCGAGGGACCGCTCCTGGTCGCCGGCGATGCCGGCGCCCTCGTCGCCGATCTGCTGCGCGCGCGCGGCGACGCGGTCGCGCTCGGCGCCGCCCGGCCGGATGTCGCGGCGATCGTCGCGGCGGCGCTGCGCCGTCGCGCCGGCGGCCTGGCGCCGCGCGCGGCCCAGCCGCTCTATGTCGACGCGCCTGAAGCCAGGCTGCCGGGCGCGGGCGTTCCGGCGCGATGATCGTCGGACCCGCCGGCGCCGCTGCGCTGGCCGCCCTGCACCAAGCCTGTTTTCCGCCCGGCGCGCGCTGGGACGAGGAGTCCATGCGATCGCTGCTGGCGATGCCGGGCTGTTTCGGCTGGATCGAGGCCGTGGACGGCAAGCCGCGCGGCATGGCGCTGGCCCGGGTCGCCGCCGACGAGGCCGAATTGCTGACCATCTGCGTGCCCGCCTCCGATCGCCGGTCCGGTCATGGCGCGGCGATCATGCGCGCGGTGTGCGCCGAGGCGGCGCGGCTTGGCGCGGCGCGGCTGTTCCTGGAGGTGGCGGTCGAAAACGGCGCGGCGACCGGGCTGTATCGCCGGCTGGGTTTCGCCGAGGC
>CAIMSN010000117.1 GCA_903844135.1 uncultured Rhodospirillales bacterium
CGCTCAGACGCCGCGCACGATCAGGCTGGCGTTGGTGCCGCCGAAGCCGAAGCTGTTCGACAGCGCCGCCCTGATCGGCCGGCGCTGCGCCTCGTGCGCCACCCGGTCGATCACGCTCTCGCGCGACGGCCGGTCGAGATTGAGCGTCGGCGGCGCGACGCCGTCGCGGATCGCCAGGATCGAGAAGATCGCCTCGATCGCGCCGGCGGCGCCGAGCAGATGTCCGGTGGCGGACTTGGTGGACGACATCGCCAGGCCCTTGGCATGGTCGCCGAACAGGCGCTCGACCGCGTCGAGCTCCAGGTCGTCGGCCATGGTCGAGGTGCCGTGCGCATTCACGTACTGGATGTCGGCGGGGGTCAGTCGGGCATTGGCGAACGCCTTCTTCATCGCCCGGAACGCGCCGGCATGGCCGTCGGCCGGCGCGGTGATGTGGTGCGCGTCGCCGGACAGGCCGTAGCCGATCACCTCGCCGTAGATCTGCGCGCCGCGCGCCTTGGCGTGCTCGAATTCCTCGAGCACCACCACGCCGGCGCCCTCGCCCATGACGAAGCCGTCGCGATCCTGGTCCCAGGGGCGCGACGCCCTGGCCGGCGTGTCGTTGAAGCTGGTGGAGAGGGCGCGCGAGGCGCAGAACCCGGCGATGCCGAGCGCGCAGACCGCGGCCTCGGCGCCGCCGGCGACCATCACCTCGGCATCGCCGAGCATGATCAGCCGGGCGGCGTCGCCGATCGCATGCACGCCGGTGGCGCACGCGGTCACGGCGGAATGGTTCGGGCCCTTGAACCCGAACATGATGGAGACGTGGCCGGAAATCAGGTTGATCAGCGCGGACGGGATGAAGAACGGCGACAGCCGGCGCCCCTTGCCCTCATGGACCTGGATCGAGGCCTCGTAGATCGATTGCAGGCCGCCGATGCCCGAACCGATCATGACCCCGGTGTCCTCGCGGTCCTGTTCGGTCTGCGGCACCCAGCCGCTGTCGCGGACCGCCTCGATCGCGGCGACCATGCCGAGATGGATGAAGCGGTCCATCTTCTTCTGGTCCTTGTGCGGGACCCAGTCGCCCAGCGTGAGACCGCCTTCCGCGGTCGGTCCGGCCGGGACCTCGCCGGCCACCTGGGCCGGGAGGTCGGACGGGTCGTAGGCGGTGATGCGGCCGATGCCGGATTCGGCGGCCAGCAGACGGCGCCAGACAGTCTCGATGCCCACACCCAGCGGGCTGGCGATCCCCATTCCCGTGACGACCACGCGCCGCGGTCCGGAAGAGGTCAGGTCGTGGCTGTCAGACGCCATGTGTCATGTCCCAGAAGAAGAAGACCGGCCGAAGCGTGGCAACGCTTCAGGCGGCCTTCTGCTTCTCGATGTAGTCGATCGCGTCCTTCACGGTGCTGATCTTCTCGGCCGCGTCCTCGGGAATCTCGACGCCGAACGCCTCTTCGAACGCCATGACCAGTTCGACGGTATCGAGGCTGTCGGCGCCCAGATCGTCGATGAACGAAGCTTCCGGGGTCACCTTGCTTTCCTCGACGCCGAGGTGCTCGACCACGATCTTCTTAACCTTGTCGGCGATTTCGCTCATCTGATCCTGCTTCCTGTCTGCCCCTGGAACGGGCGGTTCGAACTCGTTCGTCCTGTGACCTGTTACACCCGCTCCGGACGAAGCTGCGGGCGATTAGCATGGTTCCCGATCGGCCGCCAAGGCGGGTCCGGACCGGAAACCGGGGTCAGCTCATGGCCATGCCGCCATTGACGTGCAGTGTGGCCCCGGTGACCCAGCCTGCCTCCGCCGACGAAAGATAGACCACGGCGGCGGCGATGTCGTCTGGCGTTCCCATCCGGCCGAGCGGGATCGCACCGGTCAGCCTGGTCTTCTGCTCGTCGGACAGCACCTCGGTCATCGCCGTGGCGACGAAGCCCGGCGCGACCACGTTGACGGTGATGCCGCGCGAGCCGACCTCCTGGGCCAGAGACTTGCTCATGCCGATCAGGCCGGCCTTGGCGGCGGCGTAGTTGGCCTGGCCGCCGTTGCCGGTGGTGCCGACCACGCTGCCGATCGAGACGATCCGGCCGGCGCGACGGCGCAGCATGCCCTTGAGCGCCGCGCGGGCCAGGCGGAAGGGTGCCGCGAGGTCGACCTCGAGCACCTGCGCCCAGTCCTGGTCGCGCATCCGCAGCGCCAGCATGTCGCGGGTGAGTCCGGCATTGTTGACCAGGATCGACAGCGGCGCGCCGGCCGCCGCCTCGGCCGCCGCCACCAGCGCGTCCGGTGCGGCGGGGTCGGACAGATCGGCGGGACAGACATAGGCGCGCTCCCCGAGGTCCGCGGCCAGAGTCTCGAGCGCCGCCCGGCGGGTGCCGGACAGGGCGACCCCGGCGCCCTGCGCATGCAGCGCGCGGGCGATGGCGGCGCCGATGCCGCCGGAGGCGCCGGTGACCAGGGCGATCTGGCCGTCGAGTCTGAACATGGGGCGACCTCTTCGTCGGTCCGGCATGCGCCGAAGTCTGGATGGAATGATCAGACGGCCTTGAGCAGCGCCTCGATGTCGTCCGGGCTGCCGACCGACCGGGTCGCCGCGTCCGGCGCGATGCGCTTGACCAGTCCGGCCAGCACCTTGCCGGCGCCGAGCTCGACTAAGCTGTCGACGCCCATCGCGACCATCGCCTGCACGCTCTCGCGCCAGCGCACCGTGCCGGTGACCTGCTCGACCAGCAGCGCGCGGATCCGGTCCGGGTCGCTGACCTTGGCGGCGGTGACGTTGGCGATCAGCGGCACCGACGGGGCCAGCACGCTGGCGCGTTCCAGCGCCTCTCTCATCGCATCGGCGGCCGGACGCATCAGCGAGCAATGGAACGGCGCCGAGACCGGCAGCGCCATCGCCCGTTTCACGCCGCGCGCCTTGGCGATCTCGATCGCCCGGGCGACCGCGCCGGCGGCGCCGGAGATCACCACCTGGCCGCCGCCATTGTCGTTGGCGACCTCGATGGTCTCCGACCCCGCCGCCCTGCCGTCCTCGGCCTGGATCACGGACGCCTCCTCGCAGATCGAGCGCGCCTGGTCGAGATCGACCCCGATCAGCGCCGCCATGCCGCCCTCGCCGGCCGGCACCGCCTTCTGCATCGCCATGCCGCGCAGACGCAGCAGGCGCGCGGTGTCGGCGATGCCCAGGCTGCCGGCGGCGGCCAGCGCGGAATATTCCCCGAGCGAATGGCCCGCCACGACGGTGGCCTTGTCGGCCAGCACCAACCCGCCCTCGCTCTCCAGCACCCGCAGCACCGCGAGCGACACCGCCATCAGCGCCGGCTGCGCGTTCTGGGTCAAGGTGAGCTCCTCGATCGGGCCGGAGAACATCAGCTTCGAGAGCTTCTCCTGCAGCGCGTCGTCGACCTCCTGGAACACGGCGCGGGCGGCCGCGAACGCGGCCGCGAGGTCCCGTCCCATGCCGGCGAACTGGCTTCCCTGACCCGGGAAGATGAAGGCGTGCACGGGCATCAGGACGCTATCCGGCTGTTGACGGGCACAGGCGAGGGCACGGGCGACAGCCTGCCGCCGTCGCATCGCTCCGGACGGCTGGCGCCCGGAGGACGAGGCGTGAGATGAAGGACGAGGTAACCGTGTGTCAATCTTGGGGGCCGCGCCCCGCGATCACGTCCTGGACGAAAAATAGAAACCGAGCGCCGTGCCGAGCAGGGTGACGGTGGGCGTCACCAGCAACGTCACCAGCTCCTTGAGATCGGCGATCGAACGCCCATCGGCCCAGGAGCCCAGCAGGAAAGCGCTCTCGACCGCATAGATCGCCCCCAGTCCGACAACCGCCCAGGTCCGCGTCCGTTCGCGCGAGCGGGCGGGGTCGAATGGACTGACCTGTATCCTGCCGCCGGAAAGCTGGGTGAGTTCGCTGATATCCGGTTCCAGCTCCGGCTTTGCGGAAAGGTCAGGCAAAATCGACGTTGGCGGTGCGGTCGCGCTGATCCCTGATCTGCCAACGACGTCCAAAGCGGACCTGCTCCTCGATCAACGCTTCATTCAGGATCGCCTTCTCGAGGACCTGGTTCACTGTCAGACGCCCCCGCGCAGCGGTCGTCTGCAGGATGCGTAGCAGCGCCTCATCGAGGACCTGAAACCGTCCTTCGTCATCCACAACGACTTTCTGGCCCGCCGGCCCATCGCGCTTCGCTTCCACTTCAGACATTCGATCCTCCCCGCCATCGACTGGCCCTACTCTCTCACAAAGTGATGCAGAAGGGACGCTTTTCCAGCCACCCAACCGCCAGAGACCGCCTGGATCCGTGGCCTGGCGAGCCAGAGGCAGCTCGCCCGGCGCCGCGCCGATCGCGAATGATAGCTCGGCGTCAAAGACACCGAGTCTCGCAGAGACCGCTCGGAAACGTGGCCTGGCGAGTCAGAGGCGCCGCGCGCCAACGCGGCGCCGGTCGCGGGTGATCGCGGAGCACCGGAGCGGAGTGGCCTCAAGGGCCACGAGCACCGGAGCGCACGGGATCGCCCGCGAATGACCGCCAGGCCGCGTTTCCGAGCGGTCTCTCAGCCGGGTTTCTGCAGCACGATCAGCACCTGCGGCAGACGCACCGGATTGTCGAGGAAATCGACCAGCCGGAACAGGTGGCCCCATTTCTTGACCACGTAGCCGCGCGGGATCACCGCCTCGCCATAATGCGACTGCGGATGGGGCGGCTGGGTGGCGGCCGCGTGCAGGAACTGCCCGGCCTCGTAACGGGAATTCTCCAGCGGCTCGTCGGTGAAGCTGTCGGCGCAGGCCTCGTACCACGGATGTTCGAGCCTGATCCCGGACGCGCGCCGCAGCCGCATCTCGGCGCAGAACGCGATGAAACGCCGGCTCTGCGTGGTCAGCAGCAGCAGCCCGCCGGGCTTGAGCAGGCGATGGAGCTCCTCGATCCAGCGCAGCGACAGGAACTCGTCGAGATGGCTGAACACCGACCAACTGATCACGTAGTCCAGGCTGTCCGGCGCCAGGATCATCGGCGGCACCAGACCGCAGGACAGGAAATTGACGCTGGGATTGCAGCGCCTGGCCTCCATCAGGAAGCGCGAGGTGCTGTCGGCGCCGTACAGGTTCGACGGCTCGACGTCCTTCATGAACAGCCGGAGCATCCTGCCCCAGCCGCAGCCGAAATCCAGCATGGTGCGCTGCGGCGCCAGCGGCCGTCCGGCATAGGCGCAATAGGATTTGATCTCGCGGAAGAAAACGTGTGCCTCGTGCAGCGAGACCTCGCCGGCATGGCCGTGGATCTCGCGCTGCAGCGCCTCGTCCGGGAAGGCCGGCATCGCCACCCCCTCGATGTCGGGCACCCGCAGCGAGCTGAGCAGGATGTCGAGCCAGTTTTCGTCGCTACGGTCGCGGAACGTCCTGAACAGCGCCTCGGCGCCGATGGGGTGATACATCCTGGTTCCGCCGATCGGTTCGATCAGCCAACGCTAACGTTTTGTCAGCAGCTTGTCGATCGTTTCGCGTCCGAGCAGCAGCAGCGCGTCCCAGGGCAGCGCCGGCACCTCGCGCAGTCGCCAGCGCCAGCGTCGCAGGACGCCCTGCGCCGCCGGTTCGGACGGTGGCGGCACGGCGCGCGCCGGCAGCCCGGCCAGGCGCAGCAGCAGCACGCAGCGCGGCAGATGATAGGCGCTGCTGGCGGCATAGACCGGACCGGCATGGCCAAGGCGGCGCAGGATGACCCGGCAGGCGAACACAGAGTCCAGCGTGTCGCGCGCGGTGTCCTCGATCAGGATCCTGGCTTCCGGGATTCCGCCCCGGCGCAGCGCGTCCGCCATCACCCTCGCCTCGGACGGTCCGTGCCGGCCGATCCCGCCGCTCGGGAGATAGAGCGGCGCGACCGGCAGCGCCTCCCCGAACCGCAGCGCGGCGTCGATGCGTCGCGACAGGGTCGGGGTCGGCGAGCCGTCGGCACGCACGCCGGCGCCGAACATGACGATGCAGGCCTGCGTCGCGGCACCTCTGCGACGGTCGCGGCCGGGCTCCGCCCGAACGCTCATGCGGATGGTCGGAGCAGGATCCGGTTGGCGCGCGACAGAGCGCGCCAGGTCTCGGCCCAGCCGGCCTCCGCCTTGGCGCGGGCGATGCCCCTGGATTGCAGAGCGTCGAGGATCTCGCCCACCGGACGGTGCCCGTCGATCAGCCCGAGGATCGGCCTGGCCAGGCTCGGCAGCGGCATCGGGACGACGAGACGACCGAACGCGACCGGCAGCGTGCCGTCGGGGGCGATCTGGCGCGCGATCGCCTCGGCGGGGAGCTCGCGCGCCACCGGAACCGCGCCGGGCGCCATCGCATCCGGCGCGGCCGGCGCGGCGCCGGTGCGCACGGCGTAGAGCACATGGGTGTTCATGTTGCCGGCGAGGTTTTCGGCCAGCATCGCCCGTTCCACGGCGCCGAGCGCCTGCGCCCTCGCGCGCAGCCGCGGATCGGGCAGCAGCAGGTCCGGATCGTAGCGTGCCGGCTCCATCAGCGCGGCCGCCTCCAGCCCGGCGCCGTCCAGCAGCGCCAGGAAATCGGCGATCGTGTAGGCGCGGTCCCGCGGATTCAGCAGCAGGTCGTACAGCCCGGCATCGCCGCCCTCGACATGATCGCCGAAATTGGCATTGGCGCGCAGCCAGGCGGTGGCCGGCAGATGGCGCATCACCCGACGCGCGACCTCGAGCCTGGCCGTCGGCGCCTGGTCCGGCGGCGCCAGCAGCGCCAGCGCGTCCTGGATCATGTAGACCCCGGTGCGTCCATGCGGCGCATACACCATCAGGCCCATCGCCCCGCCCGGCGCCAGCGCGCGCTCCAGCCCCCGCAGCGCCGCCAGCGGGTCCGGGAGATGATGCAGCACGCCGCAGCAATCGATGTAGTCGAACCGGCCGGCATCCGCGTCGGGCAGGTCGAGCAGCGAGCGCTGCTCGAACACGATGTTGGTCAGGCCGCGCGCCTCGGCCCTGGCCCGGGCGATGCCGAGCGCCGCCCCTGAGCGGTCCAGCGCCACCACCTGTCCCGGCCGGCCGTCCTGCGCGAGCTGGGTCGCCAGCATGATCGCGCCGTCGCCGGTGCCGCAGCCCGCGACCAGGGCCTGCAGCGGCAGGCTCGCCGGACGCGCGGCGCCGAAGGCCCAATGGTCGATCTCGCGCAGATGGCTCGGACTGCCGACGAACAGGCGCCTGGTCTCGTCGCGCGGGTCCCGCGCGGGATAGGGGAACGCCTCGTACTGCGCGGCCAGGCTCCGGTCGCGGGAATCGCCGGCGTCAGGCACGTCTCCCTCAGGCCCGTCTTGGTCAAGCACGGGGCGTCAGCTTGCCGCGCTGCCAGGCCTCCGCCGCCTCGTCGGCGGTCATGCCGTCGTTGCGCATGGCGTATTCCAGCGCGCTGACCACCGGGTTGCCGAGGGTGAGTTCGTCGAGCTCGTCCACCAGGTCGGGATCGAGCGTCTCGCGCAGGCCGGTCCGCAGCAGCAGCTTGGCCTCGCGACGGCCGCCGAGCGCCTGCTTCGGATCGTCGAGCACCCGCATCCGGCCGCGATGCGCCAGCGCGTGCGGCTGCCAGAGCGGCAGGACGGTCGGCGTGGCGCCGTCCAGCGCCCTGGCCGCGCTGGCATAGGCGAGCTCGTTATCCACCACCTCGAGCCGGTAGCCGGCCGCGTCCAGCCCGTAGAGCTGCATCACCCGGGTTCCGTGCGTCTCCAGCCGGCGCGACAACACCACGACGCGGTCGACGCTGCCGGCGATCTCCGGACGCGCGAGATCGGCGATCGAATCCAGCCCGGTCAGCCCGGCGGCGGTCGGCACCGCCCACAGCAGCATCGGCCGATACAGCACCCCGCCCAGGGTCTCCATGTAGGCCGGATCGGCCCAGGCGGCGTCGATCTCCGGCAGCCAGGCGGTGGCCAGCAGATCGATCCGGCCGCCGGCGATATGCTTGATCATCGTCTCGCGGTTGGCGGCGACCATCGCCACCTCCATCTCGTGCGCCTCCAGCACCCGCAGCACCGCCGCCGCGGCCGCCTCGTGCTGGCGGCTGTCGAGATGGCCCAAGGTGATGCTGGTGGTGAAGCGGGTGGTCGGGCTCATCGGTCGCGGGTCCTCGTCGTCACCGCCGGTTGCAGCAGCTACGCGGCCGGACCGCAAGACGCGGTCAGGACGGTATCAGGCCGGCGGTCTGCAGGAGCAAGGTCAGGTTCAGCAGCGCGACGAACCCGACCATCGCCCCGGCCAGCAGCAGCATCGGCCGCGACATGCGAAACCCACCCATCAGGCGCGCATCCCGGCTCACCACCAACAGCGTCACCATCGGCAGCGGCAGCACGAAGCTCAGCACCACCTGGCTCCAGATCAGGGTGCTGGTCACGTCGGCGCCCAGGGCGATCACCACGAAGGAGGGCAGCATGGTGATCACCCGCCGGATCCAGACCGGGACGGTGAAGCCGACGAACCCCTGCATGACCACCTGGCCGGCCATGGTGCCGACCATCGAACTCGACAGGCCGGACGCCAGCAGCGACACCAGGAAGATGGTCGCGGCGCCGGCGCCGAGCAGCGGGGTCAGGGTGCGGTATGCGCCGTCGATGCTGTCGATGTCGGAATGCGCGCCGTGGAAATGCGCCGCCGTCACCACCATCGCCATGTTGACCAGCCCGGCCATGCTCAGCGCGAACACCACCTCGCGGTTGGAGAAGCGGACCATGCGGGCGCGCTCGGCGTCGGTCTGCAGCACCGCCCGGTCCTGCGTCAGGCTCGAATGCAGATAGATCGCATGCGGCATCACCGTGGCGCCGACCAGACCGATGCACAGCGTGATCGCCTGGCCGTCGGGGATCGAGGGCACCACGCTGTGGCGCAGCACCGACGGCCAGTCGGCCGGCACGATCACCAGTTCGGCGGCGTAGCTGAGGCAGATCGCCGCCACCAGGGCGCTGATCAGCAGCTCGATCGGCCGGAAGCCGCGGGCCTGCAGGCCGAGCAGCAGCAGCGTCAGCACGCCCATGATCGCCATGCCGGTCAGCAGGGGACAATGCAGCAGCAGGCTGAGCCCGACCGCGCCGCCGACGAATTCGGCCAGGTCGGTGGCCATCGCCGCGGTCTCGGTCATGAGCCACATCACGCCGGCGGGAATGCCGGGGAAACGGTCACGGCTCAGTTCGGCCAGGTTGCGCCCGGTGACGATGCCGAGCTTGGCCGCCTGCGCCTGGAACAGCATCGCCACCAGGTTCGACAGCAGCACCACCCAGAGCAGCGCGTAGCCGTAGCGTGCGCCGGCCTGGATGTTGGTGACGTAGTTGCCGGGATCGACATAGGCGACCGACGCGACCACCGCCGGCCCGGTCATCGCCAGAGCGCCGCGCAAGGTGGCGAACCAGCCGCGCCGGCGCCCGGCCAACAGGTCGGCCATGGCGGCGCGGGTGCGGTCGCTGCTGGTCTGGACGGTGTCGATGGACGGGCACTCCATGGCGGGCCGAAGACCGCATATGTAGCCATGGCTACAATTCGGTCAACTGACGGTCTCGTGTTTATGGTCGTTCCCGTCATGACCGCCGCCCGCCGCCCGACCCCGACCGTCCCGGACACCGTCACTCAGGCGGCGCATCTCGGCCGCGCGCGCACCGCGCAGACCCGCGTGCTGCTGGAGGACTATGTCGAACTGATCGCCGATCTCGCCGGCGACGCGGCCGATGCGCCACCGATCGGACCGAGCACGCTGGCGCGCCATCTCGGCGTGTCGCATGCCACCGTGATCAAATGCATCGGCCGGCTGTCGCGCGAGGGTCTGGCGACCACGCTGCCCTATCGCGGGGTCACGCTCACGCAAGCCGGGCTGGCGCTGGCCGACCGGGTCAGGCGCCGCCATCGCATCGTCGTCGCGCTGCTGCGCGCCGTCGGCGTGCCGGAGGCGGAGGCGGCGGCCGACGCGGAGGGCATCGAGCATCATGTCTCGGACAAGACGCTCGCCGCGTTCGAGCGCTTCCTGCGGCATACGCCGGTCGGCTAGCCGGTCGCCTCTTTGCCGCTGATGTCGATCCCGGGCCACCTGCTGGTCCGTGCTGCCGCAGACGGCCGATGCCAATGCCGGGCGCTGCCCGGCGCCCGCCAGGGGACGGTCGTCCCCTGGACCCCTGTCCGCAAGGTCTTGCGTTCAGCTTGCGTCCTTACAGACCCAGCTCGGACAATCCGGCATGGCGTTCCGGACGCGGGCCCAGCGGCCAGCGGAAGAGGCGATCGGTCTCGGCGATCGGCAGGTCGTTGATGCTGGCCTCGCGCCGGCGCATCAGCCCGTTGGCGTCGAATTCCCACTGCTCGTTGCCGTAGGCGCGGAACCAGTTTCCGGCGGCGTCGTGGAACTCGTAGGCGAACCGCACCGCGATCCGGTGCGCGTGGAACGCCCAGAGCTCCTTGATCAGCCGGTACTCCAGCTCCGCCGCCCATTTGCGCTGCAGGAAGGCGACGATCGCCGGCCGGCCGGAGAGGAACGCGGTGCGGTTGCGCCAGCGGCTGTCGGGCGAATAGGCGAGCGAGACGGCCTGCGGGTCGCGCCGGTTCCAGCCATCCTCCGCCGCACGCACCTTGCGCGCGGCGGTCTGCGCGTCGAACGGCGGCAGCGGCGGGCGCGGTTCGACAGGATCGGTCATCGCGCCGCTACCAGATCTGCGCGCGATCCTTCGGCGCCAGATAGAGCGTGTCGCCCGGCTTCACGTTCCAGGCCTTGTACCAGCCATCGATGTTGTGCATCGGCATGTTCACGCGGGCCATCGGCGGCGAGTGCGGGTCGGTGACCAGCAGCATCTTGGCGCGATCGTCGCGCACCTTCTGCCGCCAGACCTGCGCCCAGCCCAGGAACACGCGCTGGTCGCCGGTCAGCCCGTCGATCACCGGCGCCGGCCGGCCCTTCAGGAAGGCGTGGTAGGCGTCGAGCGCCAAAGTGAGGCCACCCAGATCGGCGATGTTCTCGCCCATGGTCAGCTTGCCGTTGACGTGCGTGCCGGGGAACGGACTCAGCGCGTCGAACTGCGCGCCGAGCCGGTCGGCGCGCGCCTGGAAGCGCTGTGCATCGGCCGCGGTCCACCAATCGTGCAGGCGCCCCTTCTCGTCGAACTTGCGGCCCTGATCGTCGAACGAGTGCGTCATCTCGTGGCCGATGACGCCGCCGATGGCGCCGTAGTTGATCGCCGGATCGGCCTTCGGGTTGAAGAAGGGCGGCTGCAGGATCGCCGCCGGGAACACCACCTCGTCGAACGGCGGGTTGTTGTAGGCGTTCACCGTCTGCGGGGTCATGTCCCATTCCTCGCGATCGACCCTGTGCCCGAGATGGCCGACCCAGTAGGCCCAGTCGAACGCGGTGGCGCGGCCGGCATTGCCGTAGGCGTCGTCCGGCTTCACCGCCAGGCCGGCATAGTCGCGCCATGTGTTCGGATAGCCGATCAGCACCAACTGGTTGTCCAGCTTGCGCAGCGCCGCCTTCCTGGTCTGCGGGCTCATCCAGGCGTTGTGTTCGAGCCGGGCGCGGAACGCGTCCTTCAGGTTGCCGGTCAGGGTCAGCATCGCCGCCTTGGCCTCGGGCGGGAAATAGCGCGCGGCATAGACCTTGCCGATCGCCATCCCCATCGCCCCGCTGGTGGCGTGGACCGCGCGCTTCCAGCGCAGCTCGATCTCAGGCTGCCCGGACAGCGTCTTGCCGTGGAACGCGAACGAGGCGTCGACGAACGCCTTCGGCAGCAGGTCGGCGGCATTGTCGGCGAGATGGAAGGCGAGCCAGGCGCGCAGCACCGCGAGATCGGTGCCGGCGGCGAGCTTCGCTTCGTCGATGATCGCCGACTTCTCCGACAGCACCAGGTCGCGGGCGGCGGGCAGGTCGGCGGCGGCGAGATAGGCGTGCCAGTCGAATTCCGGGGCGGCGGCGGCCAGCGCGTCCACCGTCATCGGGTTGTAGGTCTTGTCCGGGTCGCGCTCGTCCTGTCGCGCCCAGTGCGCCTGCGCCAGCCTGGTCTCGAACGCCACCACGTCGCCGGCGGCGCGCGCGGCGTCCGGCCAGCCGATCAGCCCCAGCAACTGCGCCGCATAGGCCTGGTAGGCGGTCTTCTTGGCGGCGAACTTATCCTGCAGGTAGTAGTCGCGGTCCGGCAGGCCGGTGCCGCCCTGGGACAGCGAGATGGTGTATTTGGTCGGGTCCTTGGCGTCGGGGTCGATCGACAGGCCGAACAGCGAGCCCTGCAGCCCGTGCTGCGCCTGGCCGAGCAGGGTGGCGAAGCGGGTGCGGTCGGTCACGCTCCTGATGGCGTCGAGATCGGCCGCGAGCGGCGCGGTGCCGCGCGCCTCGATCGTCTTCTCGTCCATGAAGGCGTCGTAGTAGGCGCCGAGCTTCTGCTCGATGGTGGCCGGCGCGGCGACCGGGTTCGCGGAGAGCTGCTTGAGGATGTCCTGCACCCTGACCTGCGACAGCTCGGCGAGCACGTTGAACGCTCCCCACGAGGAATGGTCCGACGGGATCACCAGGGCGCGCACGTAGCTGCCGTCGGAATAGCCGAAGAAATCGTTGCCCGGCGCGATCGACGTGTCGCGGCCGGCCAGGTCGAAGCCCCATTTCGAGTCGCTGCCGGGCGCGACCGGCATCGCGTCGGCGCCGGCGACCGCCTCGGCGCGGGCCTGGCCGGCCAGCAGGCACAGGCCGGTCGCCGCCAGCAGGAGGGTTCTGAAGGTCCGTCTCTCGCGTGAAGCCAACGTGGTTTTCCTCTGTCGATGCGTCGCGCGAGAGGGGACGAGACCGCCCCGTCCCGTCAAGCCGGCCGGGGATCAGGCGAGGGTGAGGCCGACATCGAGATTGTTGCGGGTGGCGTTCGAATACGGGCAGATCTCGTGCGCGGCATGGATCAGCCGCTCGCCGTCGGCGCGGTCGACACCGGGCAGGGTGATGGTGAGGTTGGCGGTGACGCCGTAGCCGCCCTCGGAGCGGGGGCCGAAGCCGACCTCGGCGGTGACGGTGGCATCGTCGGGAACCTTGACCCCCACCTTGGACGCGCTGGCCTTCATAGCGCCGACGAAGCAGGCGGCGTAGCCGGCGGCGAACAGCTTCTCCGGATTGGCGCCGACGCCGCCCGGGCCGCCCATCTCCTTGGGGATGACGAGGGCGGCATCGACGCTGCCGTCGTCGCTGCGCACGGTGCCGTCGCGGCCGCCGGTCGCGGTCGCGCTGGTCTTGTAGATCACGGTTACGGGCATCTGTGTGTCCTGCTGTCTGGTCGTGGTCGCGAGACCCGGGACCGCCGCGCCGAGGGCGACCGCCGGGCCGACTCTATGGCCTGTTCGGCCGCCTACTCGGCCGCGCGCAGCGATGTCGCGGCGGGAGACGCGGTCATCGGACGATCGGCCTCGATCCTGGCGAACCGGCGGCCGCGACGGCGCATCGCCCGGAAGGCGAGGGCCGAGGCGGCGCGCGAGATCCGGCCGTGCGGGGTGAAGCCGATGGTCTTGAACATCATGCCCATCGCCCGGTCGATATGGCGCTGGCGATAGAAGCCCATCGCGCGCGCCATGTAGGCGGCGATGCAGCGGCCATGATCGTAGGCGACCGAGGCGGATTCGTTGGTGCAGTGATAGGCGTAGGCGAGCTCGTCGTCCTCGCTCTCGGTCACGCGCCCGAGCGCGATCCTGGCGCGGCGCAGCACGCCCAGGCGCTCGCGGCCGAGATAGCGCCGCATATGGTCGTAGAACAGCTTGAAATGGCGATACTCGTCGGCGGCGATCTGCTTGGCGATGGTCCTGAGCACCGGCTCCGCGGTGGCCTCGGCCATCGCCGTGTAGAAGCTCGACGTGCCGGTCTCGACCATGCAGCGGGCGATCAGCTCGCCGGTGCGCGAGCCGCGCACCGAGGCGTCGACCTCCAGGGGAATGTGATACGCGGTGCGGTAGCGCTCGAACGCGCCGGGATAGTCCCAGCCCGGGTCGGCCAGCATCGCCCACTGCCCGAGCGCGTCGCCATGCTGCACCTCCTCGACCGCCCAGTTGTCGGCGGCCTGGGCGAAGTCGGGATCGTCGGTGAACACGTTCTTCAGATAGACCGCGTAGTCGACGCCGTTGCGCTCGACCACGGCGGCGGCCTTGACCAGCTTGAGGATGTCGGGATCGACCTTGGAGGGCTCGAACCGGTCCCAGGCCACGTCCTCGATACGCCAATGCTTCATAAGGCCTCAGTCCACCCGCTTTCCGGCCCGGGGATGCGACCCGCGGACGGAATTGACCCTCTTCTATGCCATCGAACCGCGCCGGGACCAAAACTCCGGCTCGCAGACGGCCATGCCAGGAGACCGAGAATGCCGATCCATGCCCTCGACGGCGCCGCCCCGAGCTTCTCCGACCCCGACAGCGTCTTCGTCGCCGAGGATGCGCAGTTGATCGGACGCGTCCGCATCGGCCGCAACGTGTCGATCTGGTTCGGCGCGGTGCTGCGCGGCGACAATGACGCGATCGAGATCGGCGACGGCAGCAACGTTCAGGACCATGCGGTGCTGCATGTCGATGCCGGCCGGCCGGTGCGGGTCGGTACCGGAGTCACGATCGGTCACCGCGCCATCGTGCATGGCTGCACGATCGGCGCCAACAGCCTGGTCGGGATGGGGGCGACGCTGCTGAACGGCAGCCGGGTCGGCCGCGACTGCCTGATCGGCGCCGGCGCGCTGCTGACCGAGAACAAGGATTTCGCCGATGGCAGCCTGATCCTGGGCGCGCCGGCCAGGGCGGTGCGGCCATTGACCCCGGAGGAGATCGACCGGCTGCGCCTGTCCGCGGCGCGCTACGTCGCCAATGGCCGGCGATTCCGGGCCGGGCTGCGGCATGTCACGGAGGGCTAGATTTTTGTGCAGCGCAGCGTGACTTTGTCCGGGACCGGGTGCAAACATCCGCTCCGACTGGAATCCGAGCTTCGGGCCCTTGCTGCAACCGGCCCGGCTTTGCGCACCCGGAAGGAGCCGACCCGGCATGAACATCCACGAATATCAGGCCAAATCCCTGTTGAAGGGGTTCGGCCTGCCGGTGCTGGAAGGGCGTGTCGCCCGCTCGCCGGAGGAGGCGCTGACCGCCGCGCGCTCGCTGCCCGGTCCGGTCTATGTGGTGAAGTCGCAGATCCATGCCGGCGGCCGCGGCGCCGGACGCTTCGCCAACGACCCGAACGGCAAGGGCGGCGTCCGCCTGGTCAAGAGCGCCGCCGAGGCCGAGGAGGCGGCGACGGCGATGCTGGGCCACGTGCTGGTCACCAAGCAGACCGGACCCGCCGGCAAGCAGGTCAACCGGCTCTATATCGAGGCCGGCTGCGACATCAGGCAGGAGCTGTATTTCTCCATGCTGACCGACCGCGAGAGCGGCCGGATCGCCCTGGTCGCCTCGCGCGAGGGCGGCATGGAGATCGAGGAGGTCGCCCATAACAGCCCCGAGAAGATCCTGAACGCCACCATCGACCCGGCGCTCGGCTATTCCGACTACATCGCCCGCGACATCGCCGCCGGCCTCGGCCTGACCGGCAAGTCGATCGCGCACTTCTCCAAGGTGGTGAAGGCGATCTACAGCGCCTTCGTGGCGCTCGACGCCGCCTCGATCGAGATCAATCCGCTGGTGGTGACCGGCGACGGCAGCCTGGTGGCGCTCGACGCCAAGATGAGCTTCGACGACAACGCCCTGTTCCGTCACCACGAGCTCGAGGATCTGCGCGACGAGAGCGAGGAGGATCCCAAGGAGCTGGAGGCGGCGCGGCACGGGCTCAGCTACATCGCGCTGGACGGCAATATCGGCTGCATGGTCAACGGCGCCGGCCTGGCGATGGCGACCATGGACATCATCAAGCTGGAGGGCGCGGAACCCGCGAACTTCCTCGATGTCGGCGGCGGCGCCACCAAGGAGCGCGTGGTCGCGGCGTTCAAGATCCTGCTGTCGGACAAGAACGTCGAGGGCCTGCTGGTCAACATCTTCGGCGGCATCATGCGCTGCGACATCATCGCCACCGCGGTGATCGAGGCCTCGCGCGAGGTGAAGCTGAACGTTCCGCTGGTGGTGCGGCTGGAAGGCACCAACGTCGAGCTCGGCCAGAAGCTGATCGACGAGAGCGGCCTGCCGATCATCAATGCCGACAACCTGTCGGACGCGGCGCGCAAGATCGTGGCCGCGGTCAAGGACGCCGCCGCCAAGGGGAGCAAGGTCTGATGTCGGTTCTCGTCAATGCCGCGACGAAGGTCATCACCCAGGGCTTTACCGGCGCGCAGGGCACCTTTCATGCCGAGCAGGCGATCGCCTACGGCACCAAGATGGTCGGCGGCGTGACGCCGGGCAAAGGCGGCAGCACCCATCTCGATCTTCCGGTGTTCGACACCGTGGCCGGCGCGCGCGAGAAGACCGGCGCCACCGCCTCGGTGATCTACGTGCCGCCGCCGTTCGCCGCCGATTCGATCCTGGAGGCGATCGACGCCGGGATGCCGCTGATCGTCTGCATCACCGAAGGCATTCCGGTGCTCGACATGGTGCGGGTGAAGAGCGCGCTGGGCCGCTCGGACAGCATCCTGATCGGCCCGAACTGCCCGGGCATCATCACCCCCGGCGAATGCAAGATCGGCATCATGCCGGGCCATATCCATCGCAAGGGCAAGGTCGGCATCGTGTCGCGCTCCGGCACCCTGACCTACGAGGCGGTGGCGCAAACCACCGCGGTCGGCCTCGGCCAGAGCACCTGCGTCGGCATCGGCGGCGACCCGGTCAAGGGCATGGATTTCATCGACGTGCTGGAGATGTTCCTGGCCGACGACGAGACGGAATCCATCGTCATGATCGGCGAGATCGGCGGCGCCTCGGAGATCAACGCGGCGAAGTTCCTGCAGCAGAACAAGGTGAAGAAGCCGACCGTCGGCTTCATCGCCGGCGTCACCGCGCCGCCCGGCCGGCGCATGGGCCATGCCGGCGCCGTCATCACCGGCGGCAACGACACCGCCGCGGCCAAGATCGCGGCGATGCAGGAGGCCGGGATCCATGTCGCCGACAGCCCCTCGCTGCTCGGCGAGACCATGCTGCGGGCGCTGAAGGGCTAGGCGCCGACGGGCGGATCCGGAGGCAGGCGGGACCTCCCGGGATCGTCATGACGCTGGAACGGTCGGGGGGTGAACTTCCCGGCCGGTCCGGCCTTTCGGTCGGACCTCGCCCCAGCCGATCGGACCCGCCATGACCGACGCCGCCAGAACTGCCGCTCCGGCCAGCGACAAGGCACGTCGCAACCGGATCCCGCTCGACTGGATCAACTTCCTGCTGGCCGACGTGCAGGACGGTCTGGGACCGTTCCTGGCGATCTACCTGCTCGGCAGCGAGCATTGGAAGCCCGGCCTGATCGGGATGGTGATGACCATCGCCGGGCTCAGCACGGTGGTCGCCCGCACCCCGCTCGGCAGCCTGATCGACCGGATCGATTTCAAGCGCGAACTGATCATGGCCGCCGCCGGCCTCATCGGCGTCTGCGTCGCGGTGATGGCGCTGGTGCCGCACTTCTGGCCGGTGGCGCTCGCCCAGGCGGCGATCGGCGCCGCCAACGCGGTGTTCGCGCCGGCGATCGCCGGCATCTCGCTCGGCATCTTCGGACGAAAGGCGTTCACCCGCCGGGTCGGCCGCAACGAGAGCTTCAACCATGCCGGCAATGCCTTCACCGCGATCGTGGGCGGGCTGTGCGGCTGGCTGCTGGCGCCGGTCTCGACGCTCTGGGTGGTGGCCGGGCTGGCGCTGCTGAGCATCGCCGCCTCGCTGCGGCTGCATCGCGGCGACATCGACGATCGCGCCGCGCGCGGCTTCGAGGAAGCCGGGGACGAAGCCGGACGCGGCGACACCAGCGCGAAAGGGTCGGGCATCGCCCACCTGCTGCGCAACCGGCAGCTCATGGTGTTCGCCGCCTGCATCACCCTGTTCCACTTCGCCAACGCGGCGATGCTGCCCTTGGCCGGCGAGGAGCTGGCGCGGGACTATCCAGCGGTCAGTTCGCTCTGCATGGCCGCCTGCATCATCGCCTCGCAGATGGTGATGGTGCCGATCACCATCCTGGTCGGGCGCAAGGCGGACGATTGGGGCCGCAAGACGCTGTTCCTGGTCGGGTTCGCGGCGCTGCCGATCCGCGGCCTGCTCTACACGCTGTCGACCAGCCCGCAGGCGGTGATCGCCATCCAGCTTCTCGACGGCATCGGCGCCGGGGTGTTCTCGGTGCTGTTCTTCGTCGTCGTCGAGGACCTGACGCGCGGCACCGGACGCTACAACCTGGCGGTCGGCCTCACCTCGGCCGCCTGGGGCCTGGGCGCGGCGATGAGCAACGCGATCGCCGGCTACGTGGCCGAGCTGCTCGGCTTCAACGCCGCCTTCGTCATGCTGTCGGTGTGCGCCGCGGCGGCGTTCGTGCTGTTCCTGTTCGGCATGCGGGAGAGCGGGCCCGGCGCCGGCGCCACCCCGGTCGCATCGCGCAGCCCGGCAGGGCGATCGACGCCGCCGGCGTCCGCGGCGTCGGTCGCCTGAGCCGGGCGGCCCGCTCCCTTCCCTCGCCGCATCCGGCTGTGGCAAACCCTGGCTGTGGACAGAGGGGAGTTTCCGCCCATGCCGGATGGTGTCGTCGATCGCGCAGCCCGGGCCCCAAGCCGGGCGCCAAGCCTGGCGCCAAGCCTGGCGCCAAGCCTGGCGTCCGGCCTGCGTCACGACTGGACCGAGGCCGAGGTCCGCGCCCTGATGGGGCTGCCGTTCCCGGAGCTGATGTTCCAGGCCCAGACCGCGCACCGGACGCATTTCGATCCGCGCGACGTGCAGATCTCCACCCTGCTGTCGATCAAGACCGGCGGCTGCCCGGAGGATTGCGCGTACTGTCCGCAGAGCGCCGCGCTCGAGGCGCCGATCAAGGCGACCCGGCTGATGGCGGTGGATGCGGTGCTGGCCGAGGCGCGGGCGGCCAAGGCGGCTGGCGCCAGCCGGTTCTGCATGGGGGCGGCCTGGCGCTCGCCCAAGGACCACGATCTGGAGACGGTGTGCGCCATGGTCGAAGGCGTGAAGGCGCTGGGCATGGAAAGCTGCGTCACGCTCGGCATGCTCGACGCGGCGCAGGCCGGACGCCTGCGCACGGCGGGCCTCGACTACTACAACCACAATCTCGACACCTCGCCAGAGTTCTACGGCGAGATCATCACCACCCGCACCTACCAGGAGCGGCTCGATACGCTGGCTTGCGTGCGCGAGGCCGGCATCAACGTGTGCTGCGGCGGGATCGTCGGCATGGGCGAGACGATCGACGACCAGGCCAGCCTGATCGCCACCCTGGCCGCCCTGCCCAGACATCCGGAGAGCGTGCCGATCAACATGCTGGTGCGTGTCGCCAACACCAGGCTGGCCGCGGCGGAGGCGGTCGATCCGATCGATTTCGTCCGGGTGATCGCGGCGGCGCGGATCACCATGCCGGCCAGCCATGTCCGTCTGTCCGCCGGCCGCGAGGGCATGAGCGACGAGACCCAGGCGCTGTGCTTCCTGGCCGGCGCGAACTCGATCTTCTATGGCGAGAAACTGCTCACCACGCCGAACCCGAGCGAGAATCGCGACATGCGGCTCATCGCCCGGCTGGGAATGCGCCCGGTGTGACAAAGTCGAGACCGGTCGAGGCCACATAAAGATCCTTTCCCGCGTCCCGATGTTTTATGGTCCTTCGCCGCCGGCAATGGTTCGAACCCGATCCAAGGCGGCGACGGAGAATTGAATGCGCGGACGGGGCGGCGGGAACCGGGGCATCAAGGCGATCGCCTGCCTGCTGTTCGTCGTCCTGCACGTCGCCGCGATCCGCCTCGGTCATGGCAGCGCCTCGCCGGCGAGCTACGCGTTCCTGATCGCGGCGCCGTGGATCGCCGTGTTCGCCTGCCTGCGCTTTGCACGGCGCGACCGGGCGACCGTCAGGATCGCCTGGCTGCTGTTCGCCGGCGGCCTGGCGCTGTGGGGCTGCGGCATGATCGTCGCCGCCTGGTCCGACCTGGTGCGCGGCGCCTCGCCGCTGATCGCCAACGCCACCGACTTCTTCTATTTCTATTACGGCATCGGCATCATCCTGGCGCTCGGCCTGCCGGACAGCGGCGATCTGGTCCGCCGCTTTTTCTGGATCGATGCGCTGCAGGCCGGGCTGGCCGGCTATCTCGCCTACGTGGCGATCTTCGACGTGGCGCCGTTCTCCGGCGTCGCGTCGCATCCGGTCTCGGCCTCGCTGCTGGTGACGACCTACAACCTCGAGAACGCGATCCTGGTCGCCGCCGCCACCCTGCGCGTCCTGGGCCGCTCCGCCGATCCGCGGCGCCGCAGCTTCGATCGCTCCGCCCTGTGGTTCCTGCTCTGCTACGGATCCTGCGCCGCGCTCTACAACGCCTGGACCACCACCACGTCGTTCGCTGTCGGGCTCGACGAGATCCTGATCGACATCCCGTTCCTGGTGCTGGCGATGCGGCGCCCAGGCAACGGGCCGGGAACCGACGCCATACCGGACACTTCACCGGGCGATTCACCGGGCGATTCACCGGGCGTTGGGCGGCACCGCCATCCGCTGACCCTGCTGGTGGACGGCGCGGCACCGACCTTCTTCACCCTGGCGCTGCTGTCGCTCAGCTTCGTCGTCGCCCGCCGCCAGTTCGCGCTCGGCACGGTCGCGATGATGGTGGCGATGGGGCTGTACGCCTTCCGCGCCGGTCTGCTGCAGGCCTACCATCTGCGCACCCAGGATGCGCTGGCCGCGGCCAGCGACCAGCTCCTGCGCCTGTCGCTGCAGGACGATCTGACCGGGATTCCCAACCGGCGTGCCTTCAAGCAGGCGATCGAGCTCCTCTGGGCCGGGTGGCACGCCGACGCGTCGCCGCTCTGCCTGCTGCTGGTCGATATCGATCATTTCAAGTCGATCAACGACACGCTGGGGCACAAGGCAGGCGACGAGTGCCTCTTCCATGTCGCCGTCGCGCTGCGCGACGGCCTGGAGGGCGCCGGCGGCCAGGTATTCCGCTATGGTGGCGAGGAGTTCGCCGTCCTGCTGCCCGACCGGGCTCCCGACCAGGCCTGCCTGATCGCGGAGACTCTGCTGGACGCGGTGCGCCGGCTGCAGATCGTCAACCGGACCGCGTGCGGCGAGCATGTCACGATCAGCATCGGCGTCGCCGCGCGCACTCCGGCGATGCGGACCCCGACCGAATTGATGTCGGCCGCTGACAGGGCGCTCTATGTCGCCAAGAACGCCGGCCGCGACCAGGTGGCGTTCGGCCCTTCCGAACCCGGACCGGGAGACGAGCCTCAAACCGCGCCCGCAGCGGCGGCCGCGCTCGCCGCGGGCTGACTGGCCCCGACCAGAGGCGGCCCAGACCAGGCGGCCCAGATCAGGCGGCCCCGATCACGCGGCGCGCATCCGCGGCGCGACCGCGCCGCCGAGCAGCGCGGTCGAGCGCAGCATGGCGTCATGGTCGCCGGACGCCGGGCTCATCTGGAAATTGGTCCGCGCGACGCCGCCCAGGGTTTCGTTCATGCGCACGAGCTTGGCGGTCACCGTCTCCGGGTCGCCGACCAGGAACGCACCCGACGGGCTGCACAGCGCGTCGAACTGGGCCCGGGAGGGCGGCCCCCAGCCGCGCTCCTTCGAGATCTGGCTGAACATGTGGAACCAGCCTTTGTAGAATACGTCGCGGGCCTGCGCGTCGGTGTCGGCGACGAAACCCATCGCATGGATGCCGACCTTGAGGCGCTCGGGCGGATGCGAGGCGGCGCGCCCGGCCTCGCGATACAGGTCGACCAGCGGCCGGAAGCGGTCGAAGCTGCCGCCGATGATGGCGATCATCATCGGCAGCCCGAGCGTGCCGGCGCGGACCGCCGAGTCCGGCGTGCCGCCGATGCCGAGCCAGATCGGCAGGGGCTCCTGGACCGGGCGTGGAAACACCCCCTGCCCGGTCAGCGCCGGCCGGAACCGGCCGGACCAGACCGGATGGGCGGTGTCGCGCAGCGCGAGCAGCAGGGACAGTTTCTCCGCGAGCAGCGCATCGTAGTCGTCGAGCGGCAGGCCGAACAGCGGGAAGGCGTCGACGAACGAGCCACGACCGGCGACGATCTCCGCCCTGCCGCCGGACAACAGGTCCAGCGTGGCGAAATCCTGAAAGGTGCGGACCGGGTCGGCGGCGCTCAGCACGGTGACCGCGCTGTGCAGGCGGATGGTCCGGGTGCGCATCGCGCTTGCGGCCAGCAGGACCGCGGGCGAGGCGTCGATGAAGTCGGCGCGGTGATGCTCGCCGATTCCGAACGAGTCCAGCCCGGCGCGGTCGGCCGCCTCGACCTCCTCGATCAGCCTGGCCATGCGCAGCGCGGGCGGGGGTGCCTGGCCGGTCGCGTGATCCGGCACCAAGGCCGCGAAACTGTCGATCCCGATCTGCATGGACGCCCCCGCTTAAGCGCGCCAGTCTGACGCCTTAACAGGGCGTTGGCCACGGACGCGTGCGGCTGACGACAGGGCCGGCGTCGCGTTCCACGGCGGCAAGTCCCGGTACTCAGGCCGAGCGGAGGCCGCCGACCGGCAGCATGTCCAGCAGGCGCCGGGCCAGCGCCCTGCCGCCCATCGCCGGGCGGGGGAACTGCGGCAGGCGGAGACCTCCACCGGCGAACCCGGACCTGCCACCCGGGTGGGCGCCGCCATGACGCGCCACGGTCCGGATCATCGCCTTGGTGCGCAGCATGACCGGATCGGTGCCGGGCATGCGCGCGCGCACCACGTCCTGCCACAGGCAGAGATCGAGCCGGGAGCGGCGCATCAGCAGGTCGAACGCACGATCGGAGAGGTCCTTGTCGAGCCTGCTGCTGCCGCGCGCAGGACGGCCGGCGGCCTCGTTCAGGTGCCGGTAGCGGAACGGGCGCTGCAGCCAGCTCCGCAGATGATCGGCGAGATGGTCGTCCTCCATCACGTCCACCCAGTCGAACCGGGCCAGCCTGGCGCGCGCCGCCTCCAGCAGCGCCGCATCGTCGCGGGGATCGATGAAGCCCTGATCCGGGATCAGCTTGTGCGGCCAGAGCAGCATGCGCAGCGTCATGTTGTCGGTCTGGCAGGCGACCAGCGGATCGCTGAGGAAGATCTCCAGGTTCTGGTGCGACCGCTCGATCACCCGGCTCCAGCGTCCCCAGCCCTGCAGCATCCTGGGCGTCCGCGACCGCCAGTAGCGATGGTGCGACAGGAGACGCGAGCAGGGCTCGCGCAGCACGGTCATGAACTGAGCGTCGGCGTAGCGCTCGAGCGTGGTGCCGAGCGAGAAATGGCCGTGGACGAAGTCACCGTCCGGCAGGTCGGAGGGGCGTTCGAACACCGAGGCGCGCGCCTCGTCGGACAGGCTGGAGAAATCGGAGAAGCCGCCGAACATGACGCGGTCGAAGCCCCCGACCGCACGACGCGGCGACAAGGTGTCGATCAGGCCGGCATTCAGTGACGTGCCGCTGCTCTTTGCGACATGCATGAAGACGAGGGTTCGCTGCGGCTCGAACGGCATGAGGGGAGGCGCTCCAGATAGCCTGGCCAATGTATGGACATTTCCTTTCTGCAATCGTTCTGTAACATGACGGAAAGTATCGAACTGTCATCGAGATCGCAAAACTCCGTGAGCTCGTCGGGCCCGGAGGCGGACTACTGGGCCACCAGGTCCCAGGCCTGCGCCTTCACCTGGTTGCAGGCATTGCCCATCCCCTGCGCCTGGACCTGCTTGGCGAAGGACTCCGTCATGTCGGAGATCGAGCTCTTGTCGAAGCCAGGCCCGTGCTCCGCCAGGCATTGCGCCAGGATGTGCCCGGTCACCGGGCCGGTCTTCACCTTTCGCCCCTCGTCGCAGAAGCTCTTGCTCTCCGCGGTGAAGCGCTGCAGCCGCGAGAAATAAGTACAGCGTCCTGCCTCGTCCATCTGCGGCGGCGGCTGCAGGTAGGCCTGCTGGGCCAGGGCCGCCCCGGGCGCGCCGTGCACCACGGCCAGGCCGATCAGCAGCGTCAGAACCAGGCGGCGGTGTCTCATCATCGGTCTCTTCGCTTGACGGCGCGCCAGTCTAGCGCCTGGCGCACATTGCCGAAACGTCAGCGCGTCGTCACATAGGGTTGGCAAACGACGGAAGCCCGTGTCATCGCCCTGATCCAAGTCACCGCCCGGATCTCGCTCGACGAGGAGGAACTCAGCGAGTCGTTCCTGCGCGCGTCCGGCGCCGGCGGGCAGAACATCCAGAAGGTCGAGACCGCGGTCCAGCTCAGGTTCGATGCCAGGCGGTCTGGCAGCCTGCCGGATCCGGTGCGCGCGAGGCTGGAGCGGCTGGCCGGGCACCGGCTCACCAATGACGGCGTGATCGTGATCACCGCGCAGCGGCACCGCACCCGCGAGCGCAACCGGGTCGACGCTCTGGAGCGGCTGCTGGCGCTGATCCGCGAGGCCGCCCTGCCGCCGCCGCCGAAGCGGCGCGCCACCCGTCCGACGCTGGGCTCCAGGACCCGCCGGCTCGACGGCAAGACGCAACGCGGCGACACCAAGCGCCTGCGCGGTCGTCCGGACGCGGACTGAACCGCACCGGTTTCCCCCACCCCGCCTTGATTAAGGCTTGCCTGCTTAAGGATTGCCTCGTGTCCGACTACGTCAAACCTGCTCAGATCCTCGACAACATGGTCGAGAGCGGCCTGATCAAGACCAGGCTGCCGGTGCTCGACCTGCTGGTGCGCGCGGTGCTCGCCGGCTCGTATCTCGCCTTCGTCACCTCGATGGCGTTCCTGATCGCGGCGCAGACCGGCCAGTTCGTGGTCGGCGCGCTGCTGTTCCCGGCCGGCTTCGCGCTGATCGTGGTGCTGGGCCTCGAACTGCTGACCGGCAATTTCGGCGTGCTGCCGACCACCCTGTTCGCCGGCAAGATCGGCTGGGGGGCGATGCTGCGGAACTGGGGGCTGGTGTTCGTCGGCAACCTGGCCGGCAGCCTGCTCTATGCAGGCCTGTTCTGGATCGCCGCCACCGAGTTCGGCCATACCGGCGGCGGCCCGGTCGCCGACAAGCTGCGCGCGCTGGCGGTGAGCAAGACCACCGCCTACGAGGCGTTCGGCCTGGCCGGCCTGGTCACCGTGTTCGTCAAGGCGATCCTCTGCAACTGGATGGTCAGCCTGGGCTCGGTGATGGGCATGGCGTCCACCTCGACGGTCGGCAAGATCCTCGGCGCCTGGCTGCCGATCTTCATCTTCGTCAGCCAGGGCTACGAGCACAGCGTAGTCAACATGTTCGCCATCCCGGTGGGCATGATGCTCGGCGCGCCGGTGACGCTGGGCGACTGGTGGCTGTGGAACGAGATCCCGGTGACGCTGGGCAACGCCGTGGGCGCGTTCTTCCTGACCGGCGGCGCGCTGTATCTGAGCTATCGCCGCCACCCGGCCTCGCCGCAGGACGTCGCCTCCCCGCACGACCCGAGAGGCACCCGCCAGTACGCCGAAAGCAAGATCTGAACGACCGGGGATCCAAGGGGCGACCGCCCCTTGGCCTGCGGAGCCGCTTTTTCTACCGCGCCAACCCTCCCGCCGGCCTGATCCCCCCGACCTCGGTGCCCGCCCAGTTGCGCAGAACCGGCCGCACCAGACCCTCCAGCACGTCGCTCGCCGCCAGATAGCGCGCCGCGAGCGACGCCGCCGCCACCTCGGCAGCGCGCGACGCGCCGTCGGCGCACTTCACCGCGATGCCGAGCCCGAACTCCGGCAGCGCCAGCACATGCACCCCTTCGGCGCCCATCTTGCTGAATACCGCGCCGCCGTATTGCTGCATCAGCACGGTGTCGAAGCGGCCGGGTCCGGCGACCAGCGCCGGGTTCGCCACCACCGCCGCGCGCAGGCGGGCGCAAGCGGCGGCGCGATCGGCGGACAGTCCGGAACCGCTGCCGAAGCGGGCGAAGCCGGTGGCCAGGGAACGCAGCGCGATGGCGTAGGTCGGGATGCCGCAGCCGTCGATGGCGCGGTTGCGCTCATCCATCGCGGCGCCGGTGATCTCCGAAACGGCGGCGGTGGTGCGGCGCATGGCCGGGTGTTCGGGCTGCACATACCCGCTCACCGTATCGCCGGAGTCGCAGGCGAGGCAGACGAAGCCCGCATGCTTGCCGGAGCAGTTGTTGTGCAGCGCCGACGGGCGCTGGTTCCGCGAGGCCAGCGCAAGCTGACCGTCGCGCGCGGTCGGCCAGTGCGTGCCGCATTCGAGGCAGTCCGGCGACTGCCCGGCCTTGGCCAGCATACCGGCGGCCACGGAAGCATGCTCCGGCAGCCCGACGTGCGAGGCGCACGCGAGCGCCAGCTCCTGGTCGTCGAGGCCGAGCCGGTCGGCGGCGCCGCTCTCGACCAGCGGCAGCGCCAGCAGCGCCTTGACCGTCGAGCGGGTGAAGACCGGACGCTCGGCGTCGCCCGCCGCGAACAGCATCGTGCCGTCGGCATCGACCACCACGGCGCTGCCCGGATGACGCGATTCGACCGCGCCGCCACGCAGCACCTCGACCAGCAGCTCGTCCATCTTGTCCCCGCTCTTGACCCTGTGGCGATGGCCCAGCATTGCTCGCGTCGTCGCTTCGGCCCGCATCAGGAGAGAGCCTCTACGTGAAGCACCGTCTGATCGCCACCGCGCTCGACGCCGGCACCGCCCTGCTGCCGCTGTTCCAGGCCGGGCTGGCGGCGCGGGCGAAGGCGGACGGCTCACCGGTCACCGAGGCGGATCGGCTGGCGGAGAACCTGATCCTGGACCGGCTCGCGACCGATTTTCCGGACATTCCGGTGGTCGCTGAGGAGTCGGTGGCGGCGGGACGGACGCCGCCGGCGTCGGACCGGTTCTTCCTGGTCGATCCGCTGGACGGCACGCGCGAGTTCGTGTCCGGCGACGGCGGGTTCACGGTCAACATCGCCCTGGTCGAGCATGGCGTGCCGACCTTGGGGGTGGTGGTCGCGCCGGCGCTCGACCGGCTGTTCCACGCCGATCGCGACGGCGCCTTCGCCGGCGACATGGCGGCTTCCGGCCGGCGCATCCAGGTGCGCCAGAGGCCAGAGGCCGGGCTGGTGGTGGTCGCCAGCCGGTCGCACCGCACGCCCGAGACCGACGCCTTCATCGCCGCGCATCAGGTAACCAGGCTGGTCTCGGTCGGCTCGTCGCTGAAATTCTGCATGATCGCGGAGGGCGAGGCGGATCTGTATCCAAGGCTGGGACGCACGATGGAATGGGACACGGCGGCGGCGGACGCCGTCCTGCGCGCCGCCGGCGGCCAGGTCGCGACGCTGGACGGGGCGCCGTTGCGCTACGGCAAGCGCGACCAGCCGGACGACGCCGATTTCGCCAATCCCTGGTTCGTCGCCAGCGCGGCGCCGCGCACGCCCTGAAGGAGGTTCCGGTGCACCAGTTCGGCAACGGCATCCTGTCGGTCGCGGTCAAGGCGGCCGGCGCGGAACTCGTCACTCTGTCGGCCGGTGGCACCGAGCTGCTCTGGCAGGCCGGCCCGGCCTGGCCGCGCCATGCGCCGGTGCTGTTCCCGATCGTCGGCCGGCTGGCGGACGACTCGCTGCTGCATGACGGCCGGCGCTTCCGCATGACCCAGCATGGCTTCGCCCGCGACCGGGATTTCGACTGGCTCGACCGCACGGCGGACGGATGCCGGCTGAGACTGACCGAAGATCCGCACAGCCTGGCGCTGTATCCATTCCGGTTCGCGCTCGAGATCGCCTACCGGATCGAGGGGCCCCGCCTGTCGGTCGACTACACGCTGCGCAACCCGGGCGAGGCGGTGCTGCCGGCCTCGATCGGCGCGCATCCCGCGTTCCGCTGGCCACTGGCGGACGGTCTCGGCAAGCCGGCGCACCGGCTGGTGTTCGAGCAGCCGGAGCCGGCGCCGATCCGCCGGGTGGCGGGCGGGCTGCTGCGGCCCGATTCGGTGCCGAGCCCGATCGAGGGACGGGTGCTGGCGCTCAACGACGCGCTGTTCGCCGACGACGCGGTGATCCTCGATCGCCTGGCCAGCCGGTCGGTGCGCTACGAGGCCGACGGCGCGCCGCAGGCGATGACGGTAGGCTGGCACGGCATGGAGCAGCTCGGGATCTGGTCCAAGCCGGGCGCGGATTTCCTGTGCATCGAACCGTGGCACGGTCTCGCCAGCCCGGCCGGATTCTCCGGCGCCTTCGTCGACAAGCCGGGCCTGATGCACCTGGCACCCGGCGAGGAACGTCGCCTCGGCTGGTCCGTCATCGTCGGGCCTTGAAACCGGACCGCAGGCTCGCCTGTTGATTCGAAAACAGATCGACGAGGGGACCGACCATGGCGAAAGCGCTCTATGTCGAAGTCGAGGCCAGACGGGCGGCGACCGAGGAGATCCGGACCTTCCTGGAGAAGGCTTTGACCACGGCGCGCGGCGAGCGCGCGACGCGGGATTGGTACGCCGTCAGGTTTGACGAGCATCGTTTCGCGATCTTCGACACGTTCGACGGCCAGTCCGGGCGCCTGCGCCATATCGCCGGGGCGATCGGGCGCGGTCTGGTGATCAAGACCTTCACCAGCCTGCACGGCATGCCGCACGTCTCGATGTCCGACATCGTCGCGGCGATCCTGCCGGACGACCGGGTGCTGCCGACGGTCGGGCTCTATGGCGCGTTCGAGACCAAGCTCGGCCAGGGGCGCGATTTCGGTGCGTTCCTGGTCAAGGCGCGCGAAGCCGCCAATCGCGAGCCGCGCACGCTGGCGTGGTACGCGCTGCGCACCGGTCCGAACAGCTATGCCGTGTTCGACGCGTTCCCGGACCAGGCGGCCTTGCAGGAGCACCAGGACGGGGCGATCGTGCAGAGCCTCGACGACCCGGACACGATCGGCCGCTATCTCGCCGCCAAGCCGGTGTTCCGCCAGTTCGAGATCATCGCCAGCAAGCAGTCCGGCTGGATCGACCTGGCGCTAGCCGAGCAGAAGATGCATGCCAAACAGGGACTCAGGATCGGTCCAAAAACCGCCTGAGCGCCATCCCGCCGACAGAGCGAGGGCGGCGAAGCCCTCGCGGGTATGCTTGTAGCTGTCCTCGGTATGGATGGTCTCGTTGGCGCGGAAGGCGATCGGCCGGCCGCCGACCGTGACGGTCTGCGCCACCGTGCTTTCCAGATGCATCTCGATCCTGCCCTCGTGCGCGTTCCAGATCGCCCGATGCCGGAACCGGGACGGATCGAAATCGGCGCCGGCGACCGCGTTGACGTGGTTGAGTATGTTGAGATTGAAGGCGGCGGTGACGCCGGCCGCGTCGTCGTAGGCCGGGATCAGCCGCTCCTTGTCCTTGCGCAGATCGGTGCCGACGACGAGGCACGGCACCGACCCGGGCGTGGACGCCACCGACAGCGTGTCGCGCACGTTGCCGAGGAAACGGCGCGCCATCGGCGGACGGAAATTGCCGATCGTCGAGCCGGGAAAGAAGCCGAACAGCGGCCGTTCGCCGAGCTGCTCCGGCAGCGCCAGCGCCTGCAGGAAATCCGCCTGCACCGGCAGCACCGGCAGGTCGGGATGGCTGGACCGCATGCGTTGCGCGATCGCCTCCAGCGCGCAGGCGGCGATATCGACCGGAACGTAGGCGGAGAACGCACCGCGGCCGGAATCGACCAGGGCCATGCCCTTGGCCTCGTCGGAGGCGCCGTATTCGACCAGGGCGGCGCCGTCGGGCGCATGTGCCGCGATCTCGCCGGCGTGGCGGCCGAGCAGCGCCATCTCCGCCCGGGTCACGTAATATTCGGGAAGCTCGGTGATGCGGCCGAACAGGGCGCAGCCGGCGTCGTCGTAGAACAGCTTGGCCGGCAGCGTCTTCTGCCCGGCCGACAGTCCGGACAGGATCTCGTCCAGCACCGTAGGCGCGGGCGCGTGCGAATCGGGCATGGCGTCGGTCCTCAGAGATCGCGCGCCAGGCGCAGACCGGTCATCTGCCAGCGCTTCTCCGGCTGGAAGAAGTTGCGATACGAGTCGCGCGCGTGACCGGGCGGGGTGACCGCGGAACTGCCGCGCAGCACCATCTGGTTGATCATGAACTTGCCGTTGTATTCGCCGATCGCGCCGGGAGCGGCGCGGAAGCCGGGATAGGCCAGATAGGCGCTGTTGCTCCATTGCCAGACATGGCCGTGAAATTCCGGCAGCGACGGCGCCGCCGCCTCCAGCTCCATCTCGGTCGGCAGCCTGGCGCCGGACCAGCGGGCGAAGGCGTCGGCCTCGTACCAGCTCACATGACGCACCGGCAGTTCCGGATCGACCGGCGACAGACCGCCGGGCGAGACGCAGAGCCAGCCGCCGCCGCCATCCGGACGCCAGTGCAGCGGCGCGTCCCAGCCTTCGGCGGAGCGGACGGAGAGTCCGTCCGACATCCACAGCGCGGCCTGGCGGTAGCCGCCATCCTGCATGAAGGCGAGCCAGTCGCCGTTGCGCACCAGGCGATCGGCGATGGCGTGCGGCTGGATCAGCACGCGATGGCGGGGAAACTCGTTGTCGAAGCCGAACCCGTCCCCGCCCTCGTCGGAGACGTGGCCGATCGAGACGATCGATTCCGGCCGCTCGACGAATCGGGTCGGTCCAGGCGCGCCGCGTGGCGCGGTCCAGCCCGGCAGCACCGCCAGGCCGTCGCCACGCCAGGCCAGCGGGTTCTGCGCGAAGGCATGCAGCATGTCGGTGACGAGCAGCTCCTGGTGCTGCTGCTCGTGATGCAGCCCGAGCACCACCAGGTCGCGGAGCGGCTCGTCCGCGCTGGCGATCAGATCCTCCATGGCGCGATCGACATGGGCGCGGTAGCCGGATACCTCGGCGGCGCCGGGCCGCGTGACCAGTCCGCGCGTGGCGCGCGGGTAGCGCGCGCCGAGCGCCTCGTAATAGGAGTTGAACAGGAACCCGAACGCCGCGTCGTAGGGCGCGTAGTCCGGCATGTGCGGGATCAGCACGAACTGCTCGAAGAACCAGGTGGTGTGGGCGCGATGCCATTTCGCCGGGCTGGCATCCGGCATCGACTGAATCGCCTGGTCCTCCGGCGTCAGGGCGGCGCTCAGCGCCTCCATGAAGCCGCGTACCTGCCGATAGGATTCCGCCAGCGGGTCGCGCGCGTCGACCGGATTCAGCAATTCGTTCATCGGCGCCCCGCTTTCATGGCCCAACGATGACAGTCCAGAGCGGTTCCCAGAAGTCCATAACGGCGCACGATCGAGCGAGGGTCGCTCGCCCGACCGTGCGCCGGGACAGGGTCGGGCTAGACCGGCGGCGGGTTGCGCTCCGCGAAACCGTCCTGGTGCCAGTACGGGTAGGGCTTCGGCCTGGCACTGGCCTTATCGAGGGTCGCGACCTGGTCCGGAGTGAGCGACCAGCCGACGGCGCCGAGATTCTGCCGGAGCTGCTCCTCGTTGCGGGCGCCGACGATCACGTTGGAGACGGTCGGCCGCTGCAGCAGCCAGTTCAGCGCCACCTGCGGCACCGTCCGGCCGGTCTCCTCCGCGACCTGCTCCAGCGCATCGACCACCGCATAGAGATACTCGTCCGGCATCTGCGGGCCCTGCTCCGCGGTCTTGTGCAGGCGCGAGCCGGGCGGGATCGGCTTGTCGCGGCCGATCTTGCCGGTCAGGCGGCCCCAGCCGAGCGGACTCCAGACCACCGCGCCGACACCCTGGTCGAGGCCCAGCGGCATCAGCTCCTGCTCGTAGTCGCGGCCGATCAGCGAGTAATAGGCCTGGTGCGCCACATAGCGCGGCAGGTTGTAGCGCTCGGCGACCGAGAGCGACTTCATCAGATGCCAGCCGGAGAAGTTCGAGCAGCCGACATAGCGGATCTTGCCGGCGCGTACCAGGTCGTCGAGCGCCGACAGCGTCTCCTCGACCGGGGTCCTGGCGTCGAACCCGTGCAACTGGAACAGGTCGATGTGATCGGTGCCGAGGCGTCTGAGCGCCTTCTCCGCCGCGTCGATCAGATGGAAGCGCGAGCTGCCGACGGCGTTGGCGTCGTCCCCGGAGCGGAAGGTGGCCTTGGTCGAGATCAGCACCTTGTCGCGACGGCCCTTGATCGCAGCACCCAGCACCTCCTCCGCGGCGCCGGCGGAATAGATGTCGGCGCTGTCGAACAGGGTGAGCCCGGCCTCCAGACAGATATCGATCAGGCGGGAGGCCTCGGTCACGTCCGAGCTGCCCCAGGCCTCGAAGAATTCGCCCTTGCCGCCGAACGTGCCGGTGCCGAAGCTCAGGACCGGCACGCGGAAGCCGGAGCGGCCGAGATACCTGTATTCCATGCTCATGAGTCGGCTCCTTGACTGTCCAGACCGTCGGAACGCGGCCATACCGGATCGGCTGCATGCGAGGGAAGGACACGCCATGAGCCTGGTCAAGGAACTTGGAGCGGGGCTGAGCGGCCTCGAGCAGTTGCGCGCGCTGATCGCCGCCGGGCGGCAGCCCTCGATCGGCCAGACCCTGGATTTCGCCCTGGTGTCGATCGAGACGGGCCTGGCGGTGTTCGAGGGCGCGCCGGACCAGCGCGTCTACAACCCGATCGGCAGCGTGCATGGCGGCTACGCCGCCACCCTGCTGGATTCCGCCTGCGGCTGCGCGGTGCACAGCAGCCTGGAGGCGGGCTATGGCTACACCACGCTGGAGCTCAAGGTCGCCTACCACAAGGCGATGACGGCGAAGACCGGGACGGTGCGCGCCGAAGGCAGGGTGCTGTCGATCGGACGGCGGGTGGCGTTCGCCGAGGCCCGGCTGACCGATGCCGCCGGGCGCCTGCTCGCCTCGGCGACCTCGACGCTGCTGGTGATCGCGCCGGATTGAGACCGGATCACGGTTTCGTGCTGCACGCAGGGTCTCAAATCGTACCGACAGGTGCGTCTCCGCAGGCCAGTGCGGGTTCATCGTCGTGGATGCAGTCGGGCGTCCCCGCACCAGGACGCCGCCAATGCCCCAGCCGATCGATCGCCCGGCCCATCATGGCCATGGTGCCGCGACGATTCTGCGATCCTGAGCGATGGACAGTCTCGCGCCGGGACCGGCGCCGGCCTCCTGCGTCGCCATCCCGGTCTGCAACGAGGCGGACCGGATCGGGGCCTGCCTGGCCGCCCTGTCGGCGCAGGCCGGCGCGGTGCCGGACCGGGTGGTCCTGCTGATCAACAACACCACCGACGAGACGCGCGACATCGTCGAACGGCTCGCGCCGGCGCTGCTCTTTCCGGTGCAGTGCGTGACGCGCGACTATGACGCGGACGAGGCGCATGCCGGCCGGGCGCGCGCCGACGCGATGGCGATCGCGGCCGCGTGCGTCGGGAGCTCCGGACTGCTGCTGACCACGGACGCCGACGGGCGGGTGGCGCCGGACTGGTACGACGCCACGCTGGCCGCCCTGCGCGCCGGCGCCGACGTGGTCTGCGGCCGGGCCGAGATCGACCCGGTCGAGGCGGCGTCGATCCCCGCGCACCTGCACGAGGACGATGCGCGCGAAGTCGCCTACGCCACCGTGCTCGACCGCATCCATGCGCTCGCCGACCCGGACCGGTTCGATCCCTGGCCCCGCCATACCGAGCATTCCGGCGCCAGCATCGCCGTCGGGGTCGCCGCCTGGGCGCGCGCCGGCGGGGTGCCGCCGCTCCGCAACGGCGAGGACCGCGCCTTCCTGCGCGCGCTGCGGCGCACCGACCATGCGATCCGGCATGCGCCGGAGGTGCGGGTGGTGGTCTCCGGACGCACCGTCGGACGGGCCAGCGGCGGCATGGCGGACACCATGGCGCGGCGCATGATCCGCCAGGACGCGATGCTCGACGATACGCTGGAACCGGCGGCGCTGGCGCTGCGACGGGCCGAGGCGCGCGCCGGGCTGCGCCGCCTGTTCGCGCCGGGCAGCGCGGATGGCGCCGCGGCGTCGGTGGCCGACTATGCCGGACGGGTGGCGCTGCCGGCGTCGCTGATCGCCGCCCTGCTGCGCGCCGGCTCGCCCGGCGCCGCCTGGGACACGATCGAGGATGCGAGCAAACTGCTGCGGCGCCGGGCGGTGCGACGCGACCAGCTCGCGGCCCACCATGCGGCGGCGCAGAGGATCGTCGACCGGCTGCTAAAGCGCCGCGAGACCGGTCCGGCGACGCTTCGTCCGCCGGTCGGACCGCGTCAGAAGATCGAGCCGATAGCGGTCGCGTCTGTGGCCGCCGGCGTCGAACCGGTCCTGCCGACGCATCGCGGCGATGAACCGGTCCGCGGCCTGGTCGCCCGTGCAGGGCGTATCGGTCTCTCCGGTCCAGTTGACCAGGACGAGGCGTCCGGCGGGTCGCAGGACGGCTAGGATGGAATCCGCGAGCCGGTCGATGTCGCGCCCGGACAGGAAATACAGCAGCTCCGAAACCACCACGAGATCGAACGTGCCCTGCACGGCACTTGCGAACTGTTCCGGCAGCGACGCCGCCCGCAGGCTGACATGGTCGAGCCCGGCGCAGCGCGCGGACGCCAACGCGATCGCCGCCGGCGCGATGTCGATCGCCAGCAGGGCGGCGCAGCTCCGGGCGAGGCGCACGGTCATGGCGCCGTTGCCGCAGCCGAGCTCCAGGCCGGATTCGAAGCCGCGCCCGCCCAGCGCGTCCAGCGTGTCGGCATATTTCGCCGCCTCGTACGGGCTGCTGTCGAAGCGCCAGGGATCCGGATCGTTTTCGTACAGCCGATCGAACACCGCGCGGCCCCAGCTCTCGCCGCTCATGCGCGCAGCACCGTCTCGTAGCGTCGCTCGAACACCGACAGCAGCGCGCGCGGCAGCACGAACCCGGCCGGGTCGTCCCGGATCAGCCCGCCATACTGGGTGCGGTGCGCGGCGATCGCCGCCGCCTTCGCCTGCCGATACGGGCCGGCGTCGAACCGCCAGCCCTGCGGCATCGGACAGTCCAGCCCGGTTTCGGCGTCGATCAGCCAGCCCCAGACCGGATAGTACAGCAGCGTCAGCCCGTGCCGCGCCGCCAGCGCCCGGCCGAGCAGGGCGGCGCTGACATGATCGCAATGCGGATCGTGCAGCCAGCTCGTCAGCACCTGCGCGCAACGCACCTCGTCCTGGATCGCCGACAAAGCGCGGACCGCCGCCTCGAAGGCCGGCCCGTCGTGCGGGCTGCGCGTATCCTCCAGCGCCAGGAAGCGCACCCGCGCGGCGTCGAGCCCGAGCAGCGCGGTGGCGTGCAGGACCTCGTCGCGACGCGCCGCCCGCAGCCGTTCGGCCGGCCAGCTCGGCGAGCCGGGGTGCGAGCCGGCGCCGTCGGTGAGCACCACCAGCAGCGGCGGCCGCCCGGCGGCGCAGAGCGACGCGATCAGCCCGCCGCATCCCAGGCTCTCGTCGTCGGGATGCGGCGCCAGCAGCAGCGTGGTGCCGGGCAGGATCTCGTCGATCGTGCCGATCGGCAGGGCGCGGAACGCCGCGTGCAGCCGTCCGGCGGCGATCATGCCGCCTCCGGATCGGGCAGGTCGCGGCCTGTGAACCAGGCCGCCGCCTCCGTCAGTGTCTCGTCCGGCGCCGGCTGCCGTAGATAGGTGGCGAGATCGCGCATCACCCGCTCGGCCGGATTCGACTGCACGAACGCCTGCAGACCGAGGCCGCGCTGCACCAGCGCCAGCACCGCCAGACCGGACTGCTCGCAGGCGATCCGCGCCAGGTTGACGGTGGCGGAGACGTCTCCGGCGGCGAAACCCTCGCCCTCGGCAAGCAGGGCGGCGCGCCTGGTCCAGAACGATGCGGTCTCGCGCGCGATCAGCGCCTCGCCGATCCTGACGCGCTGATGCGGGTCGGAGTCGCGTCCACGCGCCGCAAGCTGCGCGCGCAGCAGGTCGACCAGCCGGTCGATCCCGCCCAGCGCCACCGCGCTGCCGCGCCAGGCGCCGGAGGAGAAGTCCGGCTGCAGCAGATAGGCGCCGGGCCGGCCGATCAGCGCCTCCCGGGTCACCGCGCAGGCGGCGAGGTCGCATCGTCCGGTGGCGGCGCCACGCATGCCGGTCAGGCCGGACGGCATCGGACCCGCGGCCCGGGTCTCGTCGAGCGGCACCAGCACCATGCGCGGCGCCCCGGTTTCCGGCGTGGCGGTGACGAGCGCGCGGGTGACCAGGCTGGCACCGGAGGCGAACAGCTTTTCGCCGTGCAGGGTCGGACGATCCGGCGCGCCTTGCAGCCGCACCGGCTCGGCGTCGGTCACCCACAGGCCGAACAGATGGCCGCCGGCGACGTCGCCGGCGGCGCGCTGCCGCTGCGTCGCGTCGCCGTCGCGGAAGATCAGCCTGAGCGCATTGACGTGGCCCTCGAACAGCCGGCCCAGCGACAGGTCGGCGCGGCCGATCGACCGCAGCAGCGCCATCAGGCCGAGCGCGCCGTGCGGCTCGGTGCCGAGTCCCTGCCCGCCATGCGCACGGGGCAGCGGTGCCGCGAGCACGCCCAGATCGCGCAGCCGCGCGATGCTCGCGGTCGGCAGTCCGCCGTCGCGGTCGATCCGCGCGGCGGCGCGGTCGAGTTCCGCGGCGGCGGCGTCGATCACCTGGTGCAGGATCGGCTCGGGCAGGATGGGCGCTCCTCTTCCATGCTCAGTTTATCGTGACGCCGTCGGGTTCGTTCCTGGACGAACCAAGAGAGCGGGCCTGGCTTCGCACCTCCGAGCGTCGCCGCGCACCCTCGCGGCGGGACCTGGAGACGAGCGACCATGCGGGCACTGTGCTGGAACGGCCGGAACGACATTCGCTGCGAGACGGTGGCGGATCCGTCGATCGAGGATCGGCGCGACGTGATCCTGCGAGTCACCGCCTGTGCGATCTGCGGCTCGGACCTGCATCTGATGGACGGGCAGATGCCGACCATGGAGCAGGGCGACGTGCTGGGCCATGAATTCATGGGCGAGGTGGTCGAGGTCGGCAGCGCCGATCACGTGCTCAAGAAGGGCGACCGGGTGGTGGTGCCGTTCAACATCAATTGCGGCGAATGCCGGCAGTGCAGGATGGGCAACTGGGCGTCGTGCCTCCGCTCGAACCGCAACGGCGCGATGGCCGCCGAGCAGTTCGGCTATCCGACCGCGGGCCTGTTCGGCTACTCGCATCTCACCGGCGGCTATGCCGGCGGCCAGGCCGAGTTCGTGCGGGTGCCGATGGCCGATGTCGGGCCGATGAAGGTGCCGGACGGCATGTCCGACGAGCAGGCGCTGTTCCTGTCCGACATCCTGCCGACGGGATGGCAGGCGGCCGCCTATTGCGAGCTGAAAGGCGGCGAGACGGTGGCGATCTGGGGCGCCGGCCCGGTCGGGCTGTTCGCGATCAAGTCGGCCGCGGTGATGAAGGCGGGACGGATCATCGCCATCGAGATGGTGCCGGAACGGCAGTCGCTGGCCAGGATCGCCGGCGCCACCGACGTGATCGACCCGTCGGTCGAGGACGTGATGGAGCGCATCAAGGACATCACCAAGGGCGAGGGCCCGGACGCGGTGATCGACTGCGTCGGCATGGAGGCGAGCGGGCATCACGGGGTGATGGGGGCGATCAGCGCGATTCAGGAGAAGCTGACCGCGACGCAGCGTCCATTCGCGCTGGAGCAGATGATCCAGGCGGTGCGCGCCAGCGGCATCGTGTCGGTGCCCGGGGTCTATGGCGGTCCGGTGCCGGTCAACATGGGCGCTGTGGTGCAGAAGGGCCTGACGATCCGCAGCGGACAGACGCACGTCAAGCGCTGGATGGGCGAGCTGGCCGGGCTGATCATGGACGGGACCATCGACCCGACCTTCCTGATCACCACCCGCAGCAGCCGTCTCGAGGACGGCCCCGACCTCTACAAGACCTTCCGCGACAAGCAGGATGGCTGCGTCAAGGTCGTCTTCCACCTCTGAGCCTCGCCGCAAACGCGCCCTGGCGGTCATCCGCGGGCCATGACCTGCGGGCGGCGCCGCTGGCGCGCCGCCTCTGACTCACCAGGACACGTTTTCGGCCAGGCTCTGGGATCCGGGCGCTTAAAGCGGTCGCCGTTACCGTTGTAACGAGGCGGAATTCCGGCGAAGAAGGCGGTATCGCTTTTGCCGGAGCTTGCCTTGTCCCGATCCAGATTGCTTCGTGGTCCCGCGCTCGCAGCGCTTCTGGTTTCAGTCCCGCTCTGCCTGGCGCGCGCGGACGACGCGCCGCCGCCGCCGCACGATGCGCCGAAGCTGCCGCATTTCCAGCCGAAGCAGGTGCTGTCGGACGGGTCGGTGACGGTGCGCGGCCAGAAGATCGACTACCAGGCGGCGGCCGGCACGCTGGTCGTGCATCCCAAGGGCTGGAACGATTCCGATCCCGACCCGGCGGCCAGGGACGGCAAGAACGCCGAGGCGGCGATGTTCTACGTCGCCTATTTCAAGAAGGGCGCCAGGCCGGAGAACCGGCCGATCACCTTCGTCTACAATGGCGGTCCCGGCTCGGCGACGATCTGGCTGCATATGGGCGCGTTCGGACCACGGCGGATCGTCACCGCCGACGACACCCATACCGACGCCGCGCCGTATCGCCTGGTCGACAACGACGACAGCCTGCTGGATGCGACCGACCTGGTGTTCATCGACGCGCCCGGCACCGGGTTCGGACGCATCGCCGGACCGGAGGCGGAGAAGCAGTTCTACGGCACCGATCCGGACGCCTATGCCTTCACCAGCTTCATCGCCCAGTTCCTCGGCCGCTACGGCCGGTTCAACTCGCCGAAATATCTGTTCGGCGAGAGCTACGGCACGACCCGGTCGGCGATCGTCGCCAACGAGCTGCAGCAGGAGAAGGGGATCGACCTGAACGGGGTCATGCTGCTGAGCCAGATCCTCGATTACGACAACAGCATCGACGGACCGCAATACAACCCGAGCGTCGACCAGCCCTACGTGCTGGCGCTGCCGAGCTTCGCCGCGACCGCGTACTACCATCACAAGCTGGCGAACCCGCCGTCCGACCTGCGCGCGTTCCTGACCGAGGTCGAGCAGTTCGCGCTGACCGACTACAACGCGGCGCTGCAGCAGGGCACCGCCCTGCCCGACACGGAGCGCGACCGGATCGCGGCCAAGCTGCACGATTATACCGGGCTGCCGGTGGAGTACATCAAGAAGGCGCATCTGCGCGTCAATGGCGGCGAATTCGAGCAGACCCTGCTCGGCGCCGACGAGATGGATACCGGCCGGCTGGACAGCCGCTTCTCCGGCCCGGCGATGGACCCGCTGGCGCAGCGGCCGGACTACGATCCGCAGAGTGCGGCGATGTCGTCGGCGTATCTGTCCAGCTTCAACGACTATGCACGCAAGACCCTGCATTACGGCGACGGCGGCGCCACCGGCGACGGCTGGGTGGACTACAAGCAGAGCGCCAACAACATCCGCGATTGGGCCTTCACCCACCAGCCGCCCAATGCGCAGCGTCCGGTGCGGGGCGCACCGAACGTGCTGCCCGACCTGGCGGCGGCGATGATCTACAACCCGAAGCTCCGGGTGCAACTGAACCAGGGCTACTTCGATCTCGGCACGCCGTATTTCGAGGGCGTGTTCGAGATGCGCCACCTGCCGATCCCCAACCGGCTCGCCGGCAACGTGGAGATCAGGCAATACCAGTCCGGGCACATGGTCTATGCGCACCAGGAGGCGCTGGCGGCCCTGCACGACAATGCGGCCGACTTCATCCGTCGGACGGACAACCAGTCCGCGGCACAGCCGGCTCGGCCGGCGACGCACTGACCACGAAAAAGGGCGTCACCCCGGGTGGGATGACGCCCTGATTCGCATCCCGGTGGTCCCCGGCGTGGAGGACGAGCCGTCTGGAGTCAGTCGGCCGAACCGGCCGCCAGGGTGTCGACGCTGAAATGGCCGCACCAATCCTTGGCGGACACGACCGGCCAGAGGCCATGGGTGTCGGCGCTCGGCTGGCTGACCGGCGGGTTGAACCGGCACAGGCCCTCGTCGGCCTGCGGCTTGGCGACATGGTCGTCGAAGTACTTGCACTTGGTGCAGGCGACGTCGTGGCTCTGGGTGGACGACATGGGATGATCTCCGTCTGGCGAAATGATCAGTCGTCTCTACAGCGCCGGATCGCGGTTGTCGTTCCCAAAATGCAGTCGAAAAACGATCGCGCCTGTCGAATACTAGTCGAATGAGAATGAATTGCATCTGACCGCGCGAATGATTTGCAACTTCATAACAACCGGCGCATGATAGCTGTAGGCAATCCAGGGAATTGCCTTGTCGTGTAGAACAAGAAGCCATCAGGACACGCGATGAACGACGATCGGCACGGCGGACAGCAAGAGGACCAGCACGAGGAAGAGGAGCTGACCGGGTTCGCGAAGGTGGCGGGCAGCGTGTTCCTGACGGTCGAGACCCTGGCCTACATGATCCTCGGCGCTCTGCTCGCGCTGACCACCCTGGTCGGTATCGGCAGCGCCGCCGGGGCGTTGTGGAACGCGGTGCTGCAGCATGCCGAGCCGAACGGCATCGTCAGCACCATCGACCGGCTGCTGTTCGTGCTGATGCTGGTCGAGATCCTGCATACCGTGCGGGTTTCGTTCCGCTCCGGCACGCTGGTCTGCGAACCGTTCCTGATCGTCGGGCTGATCGCCTCGATCCGGCGTGTGCTGGTCATCACGCTGAAATCGTCGCAATCCTCGCCGCCGGCGCCCGGCGCCGCCACCGAGGCGATGAAGACCATGCTCGACGAGACCATGCTCGAGCTGGTGGTGCTGGCGATCCTGATCCTGGTGATGGTGGTGTCGATCGCGCTGCTGCGCCGCAGCGCGACGGGCAACAGGAAACCGGCCGGCTGAGGCCGCCGCTCGCTTTCAAGGATTTTGTAAACGCAGTAAAACGCCGTCATGGCACGCACCATGATCGGCCCGACGATTCGGCGCCTGCGCCACAAGCGTGGCCTCTCGCAGCAGGGGCTGGCCGCCAAGCTCGGGATCTCGGCCAGCTACCTCAATCTGCTGGAGCACGACCAGCGCGGCGTCACCGCGTCCCTGCTGATCAAGCTGACCCGCACCCTCGACGTGCCGCTGGAGGCGCTGTCCGGCAACGAGGAGCGGCTGCTGGAACTCGGCGTGCGCGAGGCGCTGTCCGATCCGCTGCTGGGGCTCGATCCGCCGGAGCCGGCGGAGTTCACCGAGGTCGCGGCCAGGCCGCAAAGCGCCCGCGCCATCATCGCCCTGCATCGCGCGCTGCGCGTCGCCCGCCAGGACGCGGCGGGCATCGCGCTGCCGTCCGGCCGTCGCATCCTGCTGCCGACCGAGGAGGCGCGGCAGCTCTACCAGGATCGCGGCAACTATTTCGGCGAGCTCGAGGAGATCGCCGAATCGGTCCGGGCGTCGATGGCCGAGGAGCGCGGCGAGAACCCGATCGTGGTGGAGCTGACGCCGTCCGAGATGAACCACGCGGTCGCGGAGCGGCTGCGGCGTCGCCACGGGCTGGTGGTGAAGGTGGCGCCGCTCGACGGCATGGTGCGGTCATACGATCCCGGCACCCGGCTGCTGGTGCTGTCGGACGTGCTGCGGCGCGAGAGCCGCGGCTTCCACATGGCTTTCCAGTTGCTGCTGATCGAGGCCGGCGAGCTGGTCGAGCGCATGATGGAGGAGATCAAGCCGAGTTCGCCGGAAGCGGCGACGCTGATCCGGATCGGGCTGGTGAACTACGCCGCCGCGGCGCTGCTGATGCCGTACGGGCCGTTCCTGGAGGCGGCGGCGGCGCTGCGCTACGACGTCGACGTGCTGGCGGCACGGTTCTCGGTCTCGTTCGAGCAGGCGGCGCATCGTCTCTCGACGCTGCAGCGCCCGGAACAGCGCGGCGTGCCGATCTTCTTCCTGCGCCTGGATGCGGCGTCGAACATCACCAAGAGCTTCTCCAACGCCGGCTTCCCGATCGCGCAACATGGCGGCTCCTGCGCGCGCTGGATCGGCAACACCGCGCTCGCCACGCCAGGCCTGGTCCGGGTACAGCTCGGCCAGCTCCCGGACGGCGCCACCTATCTGTGCGTGGCGCGAACGGTGACGTCCTCGACGATGGGCTGGAACGACGTGCCGCCGGTGCATGTGATCGTGATCGGCTGCGAGCGCGAGCGCGCCGCCGAGCTGATCTATTCCGACGGCATCGACCTGCCCAACGCGGTGCAGAGGATCGGCACCTCGTGCCGGCTGTGCGACTGGCCGGATTGCCGGTCGCGCGCGTTTCCGCCGCTGGCGCACCGGCTGACGCTCGATCCGCATCATCGCGGGCTGACCCGCTACCCGTTCGAACGCGACTAGGGGGGAGACCATTCGCAAACGCGCCCTGGCGGTCATCCGCGGGCGAACCGCTGTGCTCCGGTGCTCACGGCCATCCAGGCCGCTCCGCTCCGGTGCTCGCGTTTCACCCGCGGCCGGCGTCGCTGGGCGACGCCTCTGACTCGCCAGGACACGTTTCCGAACGGTCTCTCCTCGGGACTTAAGGTCGGTCGGGGCTTCTGTCGACATGTCGGAGGCCCTGGGCGCAGGCGTCGTGGGTTGGGCTGCGAAGTGGTGGACGAGCGTTCGGCCGCAGGGAAGCCTTCGTTCCGGCTCCGAGCCTGTCTGGAAACGTGTCCTGGCGAGTCAGAGGCGGCGCGCATGCGCGGCGCCGGCCACGTGTGATCCGCGAGCACCGGAGCGGAGTGGCCTGGCTGGCCACGAGCACCGGAGCACAGCGGATCGCCCGTGGATGACCGCCAGGGCGCGTTTACAGACAGGCTCGGTCGAGCAGGGTGTTGACGGCATTGATGATCCGGGCGATCGCCGGCTGCTTGTAGGCGAACAGCTCGGGCGGATCGGAATCGTGCACCAGCAGGCCGGTCTCGACCTCGAACACCAGCAGCCGTCCGTCCGGCAGGACGGCGCAATCCAGCCCGACATAGTCGAGATCGATCCGCTGTCCGAGCGCATGCAGCGCACGCAGCGCGCGCGGTCCGAGAGCGCCCGCCATGTCGGCGAGGAATCTGGCCTCCTCGTCGCGCTTCCAGGCCGAACACTGCATCTGCGCGTTGTAGTACCAGATCGCCCAATCGTCGTGGATCGCCAGATGCACCGGGTAGGGTACGCGGTCGACGAACACGATGCGGTATTTGCGAAAGTATCCGTCGCTGCTGCGGTAATCGACGAACGGCGCCACGTAGAACGCCGCCTGGTCGCAACTGTCGTCGAGGTAGTCGTCGAGCGACGCGGCTTCGTCGATGAGGGCCAGACCGAGGCCGGCATGCGAGGCGTGCGGGCGGATGATGAACGGACAGGCCGGGCGACGCGCCAGCAGGTCCGCGCGGCCGGTCGGGCGTTGCGCCGGCACCACCATGTCGGGCATTCCGTCCAGCAGGCGGCACACGCCGTCGCGCGATAGCGACGCGATCCTGGCACCGGAATTGATCGTCGGCCGGCCGATCGCCCGGGCCATCGCGTCCGCGGCCCGCAGCGCCGCCGCATGGCGGCAATCCTCGCCGATGGCGACGAACACCGCGTCGATCGGCGGCAGGCAGGGCGGCGGCGCGGTTTCGGCGCCGGTGATCCAGAGCGTGTGCAGTCGGGTGGAGCCGTCCAGCAGCAGCGACAGCGGCAGATTGGCCTGGAAATCGCCGGGCGTGGCCAGCGCCAGCACGCTGCGGACCGGGACCGCGCGTGGAACCTCGCGGGTCTGCAGCGGATCGCGACGGATCGCCTGGTGGAGATGATCCAGTGCCGCTCTCGGGTCGCCACAGGCCTGGCAGACCTCCCACAGCAGATAGTGCGCGGCGGTGCGGAGCGCCGGATCGTCCAGGGCCGCTTCCAGGCGACGGCGGGATGCGGCGTAATCGGGCTCCGGATCGACCATGTCGCGATCCTGGCAGGGACGGCTGAAGGAAGTATGAACGCGCCTGCCGCCCGGATGCCCTTTCGGGCAAAACTCTCTAGGGTCGACGTCGCAAACAGCGAGAGACCGCCCCATGCCCGAGACCAGCAAGCCTGTCAGCGCCTTCGTGGTGATCGCCGAATTCAGCGTGCCGGCGGCGCACGAAGCCGAGTTCCTCGCCGTCTGCGCGGCGGACGGGCACGGCTCGGTCACCACCGAACCGGGCTGCCAGCAGTTCGACGTGCTGACCGACCCAGCGGCGCCGGAGACGGTGATCCTGTTCGAGGTCTATGACGACGCGGCCGCCTTCGAGGCGCACAAGCGGACCCCGCATTACGCGACCTTCGCCGCCGCGGTGCAGCGTCTGGGCCTGCCGGAACCCAAGGTGCGCCTGCTGGGCCGCGCGCATCGCGGCGGCGGCTGATGCGGCTGCCGGTTCTCCTTGCGACCACCCTGCTCGCAGCCGCCTGGTTCGCCCCCGCTCTCGCACCCGCCTTCGGACAGGCGCCGCCCGATCCGAGCCTGGTGCAGACCGGCAACGACATCCCGCCGCACGTGTCGCTGCCCGATCCGGGCGCGGACTACGTCAAGCGCGAGGCGATGATCCCGATGCGCGACGGGGCGAAGCTCTACACCGTGATCGTGGTGCCGAAGGGCGCGCACGACGCGCCGATCCTGCTGACGCGCACGCCGTACGATGCCGCCAAGCGGGCCAGGCGCGCCGACAGCCCGTCGATGCTGGCGATGCTGCCGCAGGGCGACGGGGTGTTCGTCAAGGCCGGCTATATCCGCGTGTTCCAGGACGTGCGCGGCAAGTACGGCTCGCAGGGCGACTACGTGATGACCAGGCCGCCGATCGGGCCGCTGAATCCGAGCCGGACCGACGACACCACCGACGCGTGGGACACGATCGACTGGCTGGTGAAGAATACGCCGGAGAGCAACAAGCGCGTCGGCATGCTGGGCTCCAGCTACGAGGGCTGGACGGTGGTGATGGCGCTGCTGCACCCGCATCCGGCGCTGAAGGTGGCGTCGCCGGAGAGCCCGATGGTCGATGGCTGGATGGGCGACGACTGGTTCCATTACGGCGCCTTCCGCCAGCCGGGCTTCGACTACTTCACCGGGCAGATGACGGTGAAGGGCGAAGGCGACGCGATCCCCCGCGCCGGCTACGACGATTACGACAATTTCCTGCGCGCCGGCTCGGCAGGCGCGTTCGCCACCGCGCACGGGCTCGACCAGCTTCCGTTCTGGCGGCGGATGAAGGCGCATCCGGCCTGGGACGCGTTCTGGCAGGGCCAGGCGCTGGACCATCTGGTCGCAGAACACCCGTCGGACGTGCCGACCCTGTGGGAACAAGGTCTATGGGACCAGGAGGACATGTGGGGCGCGATCCATAGCTGGGCGGCGCTGAAGGCCGCAGGCAAGCAGGCCACCAACATCCTGGTGATGGGACCGTGGCGTCACAGCCAGATGAATTACGACGGGTCCAGCCTGGGTCGGCTGACCTGGAACGGCGACACCGCGCTGCAGTACCGCCAGCAGATCCTGCTGCCCTATTTCAACCAGTTCCTGAAGGACGGCGCGCCGAAGGCGGACGTGCCGGCGGCGTTCATCTACAACACCGGCGAGAATCGCTGGGATCGTTTCGCGCGATGGCCGCTGGCCTGCGACAGCGGCTGCGCGGCGCCGATGACGCCGCTCTATCTCCAGCCGGACCATGGCCTGTCGTTCGACAAGCCGGCAGACCAGGCCGGCCAGGACAGCTACGTCTCCGATCCGTCCAAGCCGGTGCCCTATCTGAGCCGTCCGGTCTCGTTCGGCGACAGCGCGCGCTGGAAACCCTGGCTGACCACCGATCAGCGCGAGTTCGCCACCAGGCCGGACGTGCTGACCTACCAGACCCCGGTCCTGACCGCGCCGGTGACGATCTCCGGCCAGCCGGCCGCCGACCTGTTCGCCGCCACCAGCGGCACCGATGCGGACTGGGTGGTCAAGCTGATCGACGTGCAGCCCGACACCGACGCCAACGACCCGAGCATGGGCGGCTATGAGCTGCCGATCGCCATGGACATCTTCCGCGGCCGCTACCGGACCGATTTCGCGCATCCGTCGGCGATCCCGGCCAACCGGGTCGAGCGCTACCGCTTCACCCTGCCGCCGACCAACCACGTGTTCCCGCCTGGGCATCGGATCATGGTGCAGATCCAGTCAAGCTGGTTTCCGCTCTACGACCGCAACCCGCAGCGCTTCGTTCCCAACATCTTCGACGCCAGGCCGTCGGACTACGTGACGGCGACCATGCAGGTGAGCCATCGGGCGGCGGAAGCGAGCGCGGTCTGGCTGCCGGTGGTGAAGGCGGGCGCCTCCCATACGCCCTGAGCCTGGCGTCGGCCGGCGCGCAGCGCGCCTGCGACCTTGGGCGGGGTCATTGCGTTATCGGGCCAGGAAGGACAACGAGACGCATGACCGACGACATCGCCCATTACGAAAAGGCCGACCGGACGCAGTTGCAGCAGATCATCGCCGCTCTCGATGACGGGGTGATCGTGGTCGAGCCGGACCAGAGCATCGCCTGGGCCAACCAGGCGGCGCTGGCGATGCATGGCGTGTCCAGCGTCGAGGAGCTGGGCGGGACGATCGACCAGTATCGGCAGCGCTTCGAGCTCCGC
>CAIMSN010000118.1 GCA_903844135.1 uncultured Rhodospirillales bacterium
CCATCGGGATGACCCGCTTGACCCTGGCCGCCACCGTCCTGCGCGTGTTGCTCGTCGAGGATCATGCCGATCTCAGGACGCTGCTGCGCTGCCATCTCGAACAGATCGGCGCCGTGGTGGATGCCGTGGGCAGCGGCGAGGCGGCACTGACCGCCCTGCGCGAGGCCGAGTACGACGCGATCCTGATCGATCTCGGGCTGCCGGACCTCGACGGGCTGGAGGTGATCCGGCGCCTGCGCGACGGTCTTGCGCCGACCGTGCCGATCCTGGTGCTGAGCGCGCGCCACAGCATCGGCGAGAGGGTGATCGGGCTCGATGCCGGCGCCGACGACTATCTGCCCAAACCGTTCGACCTGCTGGAACTCGATGCCAGGCTGCGCTCGATCGTGCGCCGCACCCCCCGCCGCCAGGAGCGCGTGCTCGGCTTTGGCGGGCTCAGGCTCGATCGCGTGTCGCGACAGGGAACGGTGGATGACAGGCCCTTCACCCTGACGCGGCGGGAGGCGGCCCTGCTGGAAGAGCTGCTCAAGGGTGGCGGACACACGCTGGTCAAGGACATGCTCGAGGACCGGCTCTCCGACGCCGGCGAACCGGTCACCGCGAACGCGCTGGAAGCCACCGTATCGCGCCTGCGCCGCCGCCTGGCCAAGGCCGGCGCCGAGGTGGGAATCGAGACCATCCGCGGCATCGGCTACCGGCTGGTGGCGTTGCCGGCGGACAATGACGGTTGCCCCGTGCGCTCCTGACGCCAGCCTGACAGGCGCCGGAGCCGCTTGGAACCGCGAACGGGCGGGATCGTCGGATTTCCCTGCGCGAGCGGCAATCATAACACGACTGTCACGGACCGGCGCTTCCGGGCCAGACCCGTCGCCCTACGCTCCATGGGCGAGGGGCGGGTGACATCGGTGATGCTTTGTCGCTCTTCCCATATCGTTGCAGGGTCATTTCGATGCGGGGTTTTTTCATGAAACGATGCTTCTCTCAATCGCTGGTCGCGAGCACGGCGCTGGTCGCCGCGATGGCGGCGGCCGGACCGACGCAGGCGCAGGACAAGACGACGCGTATGGTCGGCCCGCAGAAGAACGGCTCGATCGTGGCGTCCGACAACCAGCTTCTCACCCCGGCCGGCACTCTGGTCTCGCTCGGCTCGCCGGTGGTCGCCAAGGCGGTCGCGGTCAATCCGAACAAGCAGACCAAGAGCGGCGCGGTTCTGATGATGGCGGCCGCCCAGCCGATCATCGTGTTCAACACGGTCACCGGTGCCGTGATCCAGCGCTATGTGCCCACTGCCATCAGCGGCACCACCTTCACGAGCAACGCCAACGGCTCCTTCACCGGCATCACCTATTCGTCGGACGGCTCGAAGCTGCTGTTCAGCCAGGACAACAACGTCGTCGCCGTCGCCAACGTCGATCCGTTCAAGGGCACGCTGACGCCGGCCTTCAATGTCGCCCTGCCGCCGCCGCCGGCCAATCCGCTGCTCTACAACGCCACCTCGGCCAATGCCGGCGGCCTAGCCGTGGTCGACGGATCGCTCGGCCTGGTGGCGCTGAACGCCAACAACACGCTCGGCGTGATCAATCTCGCCAACGGCACGCTGACGACCCAGATCCCGGTCGGCAACGCGCCCAACAGCGTCGTGGTGAAAGGCGATTTCGCCTATGTGAGCAACGAAGGCGGCCGTCCGGCCAAGGAAGCCGATTTCACCAACCTGTCCGATGGAACCAACATCGTCGCCGATCCCGTCGACGCGTACGCCACCACAGGCACCGTGTCGGTGGTCAATCTGCGCACCGACCGGCAGGTCGCCACCATCAATGTCGGGCTGCACCCGGCCGGCATGGCGGTCTCCGGCTCGATGCTCTACGTCGCCAACTCCTACAGCGACACCATCTCCGAGATCGATACCGGCCTGAACAAGGTGATGCGCACGATCGACGTCGGGGTGCCATTCAAGAAGCCAGCCTTCGGCGCCGGCGCCAACGGCATCGTCGTGGTCGGCACCATGGCGTATGTGACGCTCGGGCAGTCGAACGCGATCGCCGTGGTGGATCTGACCGGCGATTCGTCAAACGCGGTGATCGGCTACATCCCGACCGCCTATTTCCCCACCACGATCGCCTACGACAAGCCGCGCAAGCAGCTCGTGGTCTCCGACGACAAGGGGATCGGCGCGCAGGGCTCGATCGGCACCGCCGAGGGCGCCAAGGGCTTCAACACCCACCAGGAGACTGGAACGGTCAGCCTGATCCCGATCCCGACGCGTAGCGAACTCGCCAAGATGACTGCACAGGTCATCAAGAACAATCACTGGGACTCGGCCAATATCGACGTCGGCGCCAAGTATGCCGATCCGAACGCGGCACCGGTGGCGATCCCGGCGCATATCGGCGAGCCGTCGCTGATCAAGCACGTGTTCCTGATCATCAAGGAAAACCGCACCTACGATCAGATGCTGGGCGATCTTCCGCAGGCCAACGGCGATCCGAGCATCGCGGTGTTCGCCAGTCACGTGCCGAACCAGCATGCGCTGGTGAGCCGCTTCCCGTTGCTCGACAACATGTATGCGCCGAGCCGGCAGTCGGCCGACGGCCATCCCTGGATCGTCGAGTCCGGGTCGTTCTATTCCAACGACATCCTCTCGCCGGACTGGATCCGCTCCTATCCTGGCGGCAACAGCAACGACGCCCTGACCTATACCCAGAAGGGATTCCTCTGGACCGCCGCGCTGAAGAAGGGTCTCAGCGTCAAGATGTACGGCGAATGGAGCGGCGGCTACACCATCGCGACCAAGCCTGGCGGCGGCGCCTATAGCTGGGCGGATTTCTACAATACCGCTTTGTTCAAGGAGACCGCCGGCGCGCAGGGCAAGGCCATCGTTCCCGACAATTCCGATACCGAAACCACCGCCATCCCGTCGGCGGCGGCGATCCTTGACCCGCACTACCCGTCCTTCAATCTCGGCATCCCGGACCAGTATCGCGTCGACTACTATCTGCCGCAGCTCGCGGCGCAGGACGCCTCGAACACGATCCCGAACCTGACGATCATCTGGCTGCCGGACGACCACACCGCCGGCACCACGACCGGTCTGCCGCTGCCGGCCAACTACGAGGCCGACAACGACCTCGCGCTCGGCCGGATCGTCGAGGCGATCAGCAATACCAAGGCCTGGCCCAGCAGCGCGATCTTCGTCGAGGAGGATGACAGCCAGGATGGCGTCGACCACGTCGATGGCCATCGCCAGCCGGTCTATATCGTCAGCCCGTACACGGTGGCGCCGCAGTCTTCCGGCGTCGGCAAGGTGATCCACACCACCTACACCCAGGAGAACATCAACCGCACCATCGAGAACATCCTCGGCACCGCGCCGCTGACGCAGTTCGACCTGACCGCGTCGCCGATGTTCGACGTGTTCCAGAACACGCCGAACGATGCGCCGTTCGTGCATGTGCCGGCCAACACGCCGCTCAATATCGGCCCGGGCGGCACACCGATCGCCGGGACCGGTCCGGCGAACTACGCGATGAACATGACCAGGCTGCAGAAGGCCTGGAACCTGGCCTCCAACGCGATGCTGAAAGGCAAGCTCGGCAAGGCGGATTCCGTGGACGAGACCTTCCTCAACCACGTGATCTGGTACTCGGCCACCGGCTGGAACCGTCCGTATCCGGGCGAGCATGCGGTCGAGATGCCGGCGAAGTTCGTCAAGGCGGCGGCAAGCCGTCCGGTGCGCGACGACGACTGACGCCGGCATCGACGCCAAGACCTGCGCCCTGGCCCGAGCCGGCCAGGGCGCATACCGTGATCGCCGATGACGCGACGTGCGACCCATTTTCCTCCCGGCCGGGCCACACCCTTGTTGGTCCAGGCCGACCTGCTGGTGCGCGCCGGGCGCTCGCCGGAGGCGATCCCGCTGCTGATGCAGGCGGTCCTGGCCGAGCCAGGCAACGCGGCGATCCGCCACGATCTGGCCACCCTCTATCTCCAGACCGGCCAGTTGGCCGGGGCGATCGAGACCTTCCAGGCGGCGCTCGGTCTGGCGCCCGGTCTCGCCGCGTCCTGGCTCGGTCTGGGTGTCGCCCTGCAGGCGAACGGCGACGAAGGCGGCGCGCTGGCGGCCTATCTCGAGGCGCCGTCCCTCGCCGAGGCCGGTTTTCGCGCCGGCGCCCTGCTCGAATCCCACGGCAGGCGTCTGGACGCGATCAACGCATTCCAGAGGGCGGCACGCACCGCGCCGAGGAGCAGCCTGGGCCGGTTGTCCGAGGCCCGGGCACTGCTGGCCGATGGACGGGACGACGACGCGGAGCGGGTGCTTCGTCGGCTGCTGGCGCTCGATCCGGATCACGCGGCGGCCAGCGACCTGCTCGGCCGGGTGCTCGCGGAGGCCGGAAAGCTGCACGAGGCCCGCCAGTGCTACGATCGCGCCACCTTGGCGGCGCCGCATCTGGCCGGCAGCTATTACGACCTGGTCCGCTGCCGCCGTCTCACCACGGACGATGCGGCCCTGCTCGCGCGCATGCGGGCGACGCTCGACGCGCCGCTCCTGCATCCCGAGGTTCGGCTGAAACTGCATCTGGCGCTCGGCAAGGCGGTGGACGATCTCGGCGATCCGGAAGCGGCAATGCGGCATTTCGACGCCGCGCATGCGCTCCGGCAGACGATGGCGCGGTTCGATGCGGGCGCGTTCGCGGCGCGGATCGACCGGATCATCGCCGAGCGCCGGCCGATCTGCCGCGCTGCGCCTGCCGGACGGCCGTCACCGATCCTCATCGTCGGATTGCCGCGCTCCGGAACGACGCTGGTCGAGCAGATCCTGTCCTCGCACCCACAGGTCGCGGCCGGCGGCGAGCTGCCGTTCTGGACCGAGCGCGGGTTCCTGTGGGAGCAGGGCGGCCATGGCGATCCCGGATTTCTCGAGACCGCCGCTCTGGAGTATCGCCACGCGCTTGGTGCCCATGCCGCGGACGGGTGGGTCACCGACAAGATGCCGCTCAACCTGTATTGGGCCGGGCTGGTCGCGGCCGCCCTGCCCGACGCGATGATCGTGCATTGCAGCCGCAGGCCGATCGATACCGCCCTGTCGATCCATCGCACCTATTTCAACCAGCACGTGGCCTTTCCCACCGGCGGCGAGGATCTGGTGGAGGCGATCCGCGCGACCGGACGGCTGGCGGAGCATTGGCGCGCCACCTTGCCGGCCGATCGCTTCGTGGAGGTGGAGTACGAGGCGCTGGTGCGGGACCCTGAAGCGGCGATCCGGCGGCTGCTCCTGGCCTGCGGCCTGGCGTGGGAGCCGGCCTGCCTGACCCCGGAGCGCAATCCGCGGCGTGTGCGCACGCCGAGCCTCTGGCAGGTGCGGCAGCCGATCTCCGACGCGCGCGTCGACCAGTGGCGTCGCTACGAACCCTGGCTCGGCGCGCTCGGCGCGCTGGCACCGGACATCAGCGCGCGATAGGCGAGCTGATCGCGATACATCCTCTGGAACACGGCATATTTGGCATCATGATAGCGCCGGATCGCGCCCTGGCCGGGCCGGATCACGGTGCCGGAATGGCTCATCGCCAGCATCGCGTCGCGGATCGTCGGATGTGCGCCGCCGGCGACCGCCCCCAGGATCGCCGCACCCAGCAGCACCGCCTCCGGCTCTCGCGGCAGCACCATCGCGCAACCGCTGGCGTCGGCATGTTCGCGCAGGAACACCGGATTCTTGGTGCCGCCGCCGGACGCCAGGATGGTGTCGATCGCATAGCCCGCATCGTTCAGCGTCTCGACGATGTGACGGGTGCCGTAGGCGATCGCCTGGATCGTCGCGAGATACAGCACGGCGAGATCGTCGGCCTCGGCGCCGAGGCGCAGGCCGGAGATCATGCCGCGCAACGTGGCGTCGGCGTGCGGCGAGCGATTGCCGTGGAAGTCCGGCATCACGTGCAGACCCTGCGTCAGCGCCGCCGGGAACGGCACCGCGCCCGACAAAGCATCGAGGCGGGCATTGAGGATCCGGTAGATGCTCTGCCCCGCCCGGCTCGCTTCCTGCGACAGGTCCGGATAGGCGGCATGGGTGGTGATGACGTGGTCGATCAGGCTGCCGACCGCCGACTGCCCGCCCTCGTTCAGCCACAGGCCGGGCACCATCGCGGCGAAATACGGGCCCCAGACCCCCGGCACCACGCGCTGCGTGGCCGACACCGTCATGTGGCAGCTCGAGGTGCCGCCGACCAGGGCGAGACGACGCAACCATCCGGCCTCGTCCGGGGCGATCCCGTCGATCGCGGCACCAATGGTGCCGATGCCGCCGGCATGCGCGTCGATCGCTGAGGCGCCGACCGGAATGCCCGCCGCAAGCCCGAGCGCGGCGGCGGCCTCGACGGAGAGCGTGCCGATCGGCTCGCCCATCGGCCTGATCTCGGTGCCGATGCGCACGAACCCCTCCTCGGCGAGGTCGCCCAGGCCGATGGCGCGGAAATACCGCTCGTCCCAGCGGGATTCGTGACCGAGATAGGTCCATTTGCAGACGGTCGAGCAGAGCGAGCGGGTGGTGGCGCCGGTGGCGCGCCAGGTCAGCCAATCCGGGAGGTCGAAGAACAGAGCGGCGCGCGACCAGGCGTCCGGCAGGCTCTCGCGCAACCACAGCAATTTCGGCGTCTGCATCTCGAGCGAGATGCGCCCGCCGACATAGCGCAGCACGTCGTGGGCGCCGCGATTGATCCGGTCCGCCTGGTCGCCGGCGCGATGGTCCATCCAGACGATCACGTCCTGGTCGGGCGCGCCATCAGGATCGATCGAGACCGGTGCACCGGCGCTGTCGACCACCGCCAGCGAACAGGTGGCGTCGAAGCCGATGCCGCGTATCGCGACCTCCCCGGCCGACGCGACCGCCTCGCGCACCGACAGGCAGACCGCGTTCCAGATATCCGCCGTGGATTGCTGCACGAAACCGGGGCGCGGCCGCCAGGCGCGGATCGGCCGGCTGGCCTGCGCCAGCATGGCGCCGTCGAGGGCGAACAGTCCGGCGCGGGCGCTGCCGGTGCCGACATCGATGCCGATGACCGCCTGGGTCGCCATCACCGGCCTCAGCCGGCCGCGGCGGCGGATTTCATCAGCACCTTGATCGAATCGAGCG
>CAIMSN010000119.1 GCA_903844135.1 uncultured Rhodospirillales bacterium
CTCGACGGTGAGGTTCTTGTGGATCACGCCCAGCCCGCCCTGCTGCGCCATGGCGATCGCCATCTGGTCCTCGGTGACGGTATCCATCGCCGCGGAGATCAGCGGGATGTTGAGGCCGATCCGGCGCGTCAGCCGCGAGCGGGTCTCGGTGGCGTGCGGCAACACCTGGGAATAGGCCGGCACCACCAGGACGTCGTCGAACGCCAGCGCCTCGCGGATGCGTGCGTCGATGCGGGCGTGGGGGTCGGGACTTCTGTCCATGGCGCGGGGCTCCTGTCAGGGAGCGCCCGGAGAACGCTTTCGCGCCGATGCCTCGGGTTCCCGACCTTTGGCGGGTCCCCCTACAATGCCGGCCGCGGCGGTGCAAGCGTCATGGCGTGTTTTGTCCCGCCGGCGGCCCGCCGGCCGGCTTGCCATCCCGGGGGCGAGACGGCACCGTCCCGGCCATGAGAAGCACCGCGTCGTCGCGTCGCCTGCCGGCCGTCCTGCTGCCCGCCTTGCTGCCCGCTCTTCTGGCCGCATGCGCCGGCACCGGACCGGTGTCGGCGCCGGTGCCGACCACCGGCGCGCCGCCCTATCTCTGCCCGGACGGCACCCGCGTCACGGTGCGGTTCGATCCCGTCACCGACCAGACCGATCTCTGGGTCGGCCGCGTCGAGCACCGGCTCGCCGCGGTGCCGGACCCGATCGGCGGCGTGCTCTACCAGGATTCCGACTACCAGCTTCGTCGCGGCCCGACCGACGCCACCGCGCTCATCACCGACCGCTCCACCACGCTGCGGCAGAGCTGCGTGCGCGTCCGATAGCGCCTGCCGTGCGGATGGACCGGGACCGCCCGATCGTCATCGCCGGCGCCGGTTCGATCGGCTGCTTCGTCGGCGGTCTGCTGGCGCTGGGCGGACGCGACGTGCGCTTCCTCGGCCGCGCCGGCTTGGCGCACAGCCTGGATCGGGCCGGCCTGCATCTGACCTGCTATACCGGCCTCGACCGGCGCCTGCCCGCCGCGCGCCTCCGTTTCGACACCGACCCGTCGGTGCTGCGCGACGCCGGGCTGGCGATCGTGACCGTCAAGAGCGCCCAGACCGAAGAGATGGCGGCGCTGATCCATCGCCACGCGCCGCTTGATGCGATCGTGCTCAGCCTGCAGAACGGCGTCGACAATCCAACCATCCTGCGACGCGCGCTGCCGGGCTGGCGGGTCGCCGGCGGCATGGTGCCGTTCAACGTGGTGCGCATCGGCGACGACCGCTTCCATCGCGGCAGCTCCGGCCCGCTGGTGATCGAGGGCGGCATCCCCGGCCTGCGCGGATGGATCTCCGTCCCCGGCCTGGCGTGCCGGATCGCGCGCGACTTCCCGTCGGTGCAGTGGGGCAAGCTGCTGCTCAACCTGAACAATGCGCTCAACGCGCTGTCCGGCCTGACGCTGCGCGACGAGCTGACCCGGCGCGCCTGGCGATCCCTGCTGGCCGACCAGGTCGAGGAGGCGCTGCGCGCGCTCGCCGCCGCCGGCATCGGCGCCAGCACCGGCAGCGTGTTGCCGGCGCGCCTGCTACCGGCGATCCTGCGCGTGCCGGACTGGATGTTTCCGATCCTGGCGCGCAGCGCGGTGCGCATCGACGCTGAGGCGCGCTCCTCGATGTGGGAGGACCTGCAGCGCGGACGGCCGACCGAGATCGACGCGCTGCAGGGCAGGGTGATCGCGCTCGCGGAGTCCCGCGGCATCGCGGTTCCGGTCAATCGCCGCGTCGTGGCGATGATCCGGCGACGCGAGGCCGGCGACGACGCGCCCATCACGCCGGAGCGGATCCGCGAGTTTTGACGGATCCGGAACGTTTTCCGGCGCCGACCGCTAGGGACGGTTAAGATCCGGCGCCGGAGGGCGCATGTCGGATCATTTCGGATCACCGGTCTCGGACGGGCTGGTGTGGGTTCCGGCGACCTTCACCGGCACCATCGCGCTGGTCGACGACGCCACGCCGCCACTGCCGCCGCCGCAGGCCGGGCACGACACTCTGCCAGGATTGTTCAGCGCCGATCTCGACCTCACCTTCGAACTGCTGCTCGAGCTCGGCTTCGTTCCGGTGGATCCGACCCATCCGGCGCACGGCAACTATCTCGACGCGCTGGAAGCGCAGCACCGGGCGCCGCCGGCCGAACCGTTCCGCCCGAGCGTGCCGGACTCGCCCGACACGCTCGTGGTTCCGTTCAGCGCCCGCATTCCGTTCACGCCGGACCACCATCTGCGCTACGGGCTGGTGCCGCCGGGACCGGCGTCGCGACCAGGTCCGACCGATGATGGCGCGCCCGACCCGTCGCCGAGGCAGCGTCGCCGGGCGGGCGGGCTGCGCGCCTTGCAGCAGATCGCCGCATCGCCGCCCTGGCTGCGAAACGCCCGGCCCAGCCCGCTCGACGCCGCATCCGCACCGCTGTCCGGCATGGACGCCAGACTAGCCCCGCTGTTCGGCACGCCTGCGCCGGACACCGAAACCGCAGATCCTATGTTTGCCTCCTTCCTGTCGAGACATAGTCAAACACCAAACACTGCCAGCGCCGCCGGACCGGACGTCATCCACGCCGCTCTGGCCATCCCCAGCCGCCAGGCAGCGCGAGATCTCTCCGCTCTGCGTCATGGCGTGGACCATCCCGACCAGGTCCTGGACCGCCCCAACAAGCTCCTGCTCGCCGGCGGCGGCGAGGAGGAGGGCAGGGATCCGGCCGAGGACCTTGCCGAAGGCCAGCAGGCCCTGGACGATTTCGCCTATCGCGACGCCTACAAGGCGCTGGAGGCGATCGACCCGAGCAACCCGCTGCTGGGTCCGTTCTACCGTCCTCAGGGCTGGCATGCGACGGAACAGAATGTGCGCGAGATCGAAACGATGCTCGACGTCGTCCGTATGCGCCAGAACGAAGACGTCTGCGCCATGTTCGACGGCGATCCGAGAGCTGTTCCACGCGCCGACAGTGTGGCAGACAAGGAACGATATCTGACGTTGCTTCGGAGCCAGATGGAGAAGCCTTACGTGGTCGATCTGGATCTTGCCCACCTCATTCGAGATGTCTATCGAGATGGCTCGGAGGTCGGTAACGGAAGCTCAGCAGCGGCCGTTCGTGAAGAGAACACGTTTGAGGTTCCTGTCAAAGGAAAGTGGCACACTATAAAGTCTAAAAACATGGTCGTTGCTTTCGAGCACTGGCTGAACACTCATCCGAATGCGCGTCAAGGTGACGGGCTTCTGCTGAGAACATTGTAAAAGATATGAAGGAGGCGCTGGGAATTCGATGAACCATCTCTCCATGTGCTCTTTTGCTAAATACATGATTAGTCAATCAAACTTCCTTGCCGCCCGCTATGTTGATCTTTCATATTGGCTTGATCCAGAAAGCCCGATGCCGTTCGTCCTGATCGCCGATTTCGGCCACAAAATAGCTCAGGAGTTTGAATCAATCGGCGAGAAGGATTGGAGTGAGCTTGTATCGCTGATAGAGGAAGGATTGAATTCGGAGGACGAATATATCGAGACGGCCGTAGCGACTGGCCTGATCGAGGCGATCGTTCACGTCGCTGAGCCAATACATGGACTCTGGCCGCGCATAGACGCGGCACTCGGCCCGGAAGCACGCGCCTACGCCGACGCCTACCGCAATGCGCCGTTTATGAATCGATAGATCATTCGGCCGACGCGACGAGATCGGATCAGCCGCGCAGCGGTGCGCGCCGGGCCAGCAGGTTCGCGACCAGGCCGGTCCAGCCGGTCTGGTGCGAGGCGCCGAGGCCCTTGCCGGTGTCGCCGTGGAAATACTCGTGGAACAGGATCAGGCCGGCGAAATGCGGGTCGGTCTGCAGCTTCTCGCAGTCGCCGTAGATCGGCCGGCGGCCATTCTGGTCGCGCAGGAACAGGCTGTTGAGACGGTCCGAGATCTCGTCGGCGATGTCGCGCAAGGTGCGGAACTTCCCCGACGCGGTCGGACATTCGACCAGGAAATCCCTGCCGTAGTAATCGTGGAACCGGTCGAGCGCCTCGACGATCAGGAAGTTCATCGGAAACCAGATCGGCCCGCGCCAGTTCGAGTTGCCGCCGAACATCTCGGTGCGGCTCTCCCCCGGCTCGTAGGCGACGTCGATCCTGGCGCCGTCGTTCTCGAACACGTAGGGATTGGCGGCGTGGAAGCGCGACAGCGACCGGACGCCATGGTCGGACAGGAACTCGGCCGGATCGAGCACGCGCAGCAGCAATCGCTTCATGCGGTGCCCGCGCAGCAGCGACAGCAGCCTCCGCTCGCCGATGCCGGGCTCGTCCCAGCGCGCCACCAGCCCGGCCAGGTCGGGCCGGCGGCTCAGGAACAGATGCAGCCGGCGCGAGAAGTTCGGCAGCTTCTTCAGCATGTCGGGCTCGAGCGTCTCCACCGCGAACAGAGGCGTCAGCCCGACCATCGAGCGCAGCTTGAGCTCGCGCATCGAGCCGTCCGGCAGGTTCAGCACGTCATGGAAGAACTTGTCGCTCTCGCTCCACAGCCCGACGCCGCGTTCGCCAATATCGTTGATCGCCTGGGCGATATACAGGAAATGCTCGAAGAACTTCGAGGCGATATCCTCGAACGCGTTGTCGTGCATCGCCAGCTCTAGCGCGATCCGCATCATGTTCAGCGCGAACATCGCCATCCAGGCGGTGCCGTCGGTCTGGTCGAGATAGCCGCCGGTCGGCAGCGGGCGCGAGCGGTCGAACACGCCGATATTGTCCAGCCCCAGGAAGCCGCCCTGGAACACGTTGCGGCCCTGGTTGTCCTTGCGGTTGACCCACCAGGCGAAGTTCAGCAGCAGCTTGTGGAAGATCTGCTCCAGGAAGCCGCGATCGCCGACGCCGTTATTCTGCTCCTGCTCGATCTGGTACACCCGCCAGGCCGCCCAGGCCTGCACCGGCGGATTGGCGTCGCCGAAATTCCATTCATAGGCGGGGATCTGCCCGTTCGGATGCATGTAGGCTTCCGATGACAGCAGCAGCAACTGGTCCTTGGCGAAGTCGCTGTCGACCATCGCGAACGTCACGCAATGGAAGGCGAGGTCCCAGGCCGCGAACCACGGATATTCCCATTTGTCCGGCATCGAGATGATGTCGCACGCATTCATGTGCCGCCAGTCGTTGTTGCGGCCGCGTCTGCGGTTGGCCGGCGGGGTCGGCATGGTCGGGTCGCCGCGCAGCCAGCGATACACGTCGAGCGCATAGAACTGCTTGTTCCAGATCATCCCGGACAGCGCCTGCCGCTGTACGGCGCGCTTGTCGACGTCGGGTATGTTCTTCTGCAGCGCGGCGTAGAACCGGTCCGCCTCGGCCCGCCTGGCATCGACGATCGCATCGAACCCGGCGAACGGCGGGATCACCGGCTCGCCGCGCACCAGCCTGACCCGGACGGTCCAGCTCTCGCCGGGCTGGATCACGGCTTTGTGCCAGACCGCGCATTTGGTGGCCGGCCCGTCGGTGTGGGCGGCGCCCTCCCGCTTGTTGACCACGTAGTCGTGAAACCCGTCCTTGAACACGCCCTCGCCGGGATCGAGACCCATGATTCGCGGATTGGTCTCGTTCTCGCAGAACAGGATCTTGCCGCCATCCTCGACGTGGAACGTGTAGTGGCCGAGCATGCGGTGCTCGGCGACGACGCGATTGGCGCCGTAGTTGCGCATCGTCGGCTTGGGATGGTTCTCGCGCCAGGACCAGTGATTGGCGAAGAACAATTGCGGCAGCAGATGCAGTTCGGCCGGTTCGGGTCCGCGATTGGTCGCCGTCACCCGCATCAGCATGTCGGCCTCGTCGGCCTTGGCGTATTCGATGCTGACGTCGAAATAGCGGTCGTCGTCGAACAGGCCGGTATCCATCAGCTCGAATTCGCCCTGGTCACGCGACCGCGACCGGCTTTCCTCGACCAGCCGTTCGTAGGGAAACGCCGCCTGCGGATATTTGTACAGCATGCGCAGATAGGCGTGCGACGGCAGCGCATCGAGATGCCAGTACAGCTCCTTGACGTCCTCGCCATGCGTGCCCTGCGGTCCGGTCAGTCCGAACAGGCGCTCCTTGAGCATCCTGTCGCGGCCGTTCCACAGCGCCAGCGACAGGCACAGGCGCTGCGTCTCGTCGCTGATGCCGGCGAGGCCGTCCTCGCCCCAGCGATAGGCGCGCGAGCGTGCGTGCTCGTGCGGCAGGTAGCCCCAGGCGTCGCCGCCCTCGCTGTAGTCCTCGCGCACGGTTCCCCATTGCCGGTCGCTGAGATACGGGCCCCACAGGCGCCAGTTGCGCATCCCGTGGCTCTGCTCGTCGAGACGGCGGCGTTCCGCGTCGCGCGACAGGCGATCGACCGAGCGTGTCATGGTCATGCGTCTAACCGGCTCCGTCGAGACGCCGCCGGCGTTCCGCGCGCAGCGCCTGGCCGCGCTCCGGCCGGAACCCTGAAGCGACCACGTAGAGCTCGCTGGATTCCTTGCGGCTCGCCGGCGGCTTGGCATGCTTCACGGTGGCGAAGGCCTGCTTCATCGGCGTCAGCATGTCCTTCTCCGATCCGCCCTGGAACACCTTGGCGACGAAGCTGCCGCCTTCGCGCAGGATCTCCATCGCGAAGTCCAGCGCCAGTTCGGCGAGCCCGATGATGCGGATATGGTCGGTCGCGGCATGGCCGGTGGTGTTGGGCGCCATGTCCGACAGCACCAGGTCGGCCGGTCCGCCGAGCATCTCGCGCAGCCTGGCCGGCAGGTCGGGATCGTTGAAGTCGCCCTCGATGATCTCCGCGCCGCGCACCGGATCAACCGGCAGCAGGTCGACGCCGACCACATGCGTCGCGCCGCGCTTGACCGCGACCTGCGCCCAGCCGCCCGGCGCAGCGCCGAGATCGATCACCCGCATGCCCGGCTTGATCAGCCCGAACCTGTCGTCGAGCTCGATCAGCTTGAACGCGGCGCGCGACCGCCAGCCCTGCGCCCGCGCCGCGGCGACATAGGGGTCGTTCAGTTGTCGCGCGAGCCAGTGCTGCTGCGCCGTGGTGCGGCCGCGCGCGGTGCGCAGCGACACCGACTTGGTGCGCCCCGCCTTGGCCGCCGCCGACTCGCCCTTGGCCGATGCCGCCCCGCCAGGATCGGCCTCGCCGCCCTTGGCGATGCGCCGGCCCGGAACCAGCTTAGGCGGCGCCGTCTTACGCGGCGTCGGCTTGACCGCGCCAGGATTGCCTGCGCCGTCCTTCTTGCCGCCGCCCCGCTTGGTCATGCCGGGGCCCGCGCCGCGGCGCGGCGCGGCGGGTGCTGCGCCATGCCGATCCCGGAAATGGCGCCGGTCGAGCTGGTCTCTCTGGTCGTGGGTTCGCGCATCATGCGCAGCAGCATACCATCCCGCAGCCCGCGGTCAGCCACCACCACCGTCTCGACCGGCCAGAAGCGCAGGATCGCCGCGACGATCGCGCATCCCGGCAGGGTCAGCGACGCGCGACCCGGGCCGATGCAGGGATGCGCACCCAGGCCGTCGGCGCCGAGGCCGCGCAGCGTCCGGATCGCCGCGTGCGCCGACTCGGCGGGCAGCGTCATGCCGTCCACCGCGCCGCGCCGATACCGTTCCAGCCCCAGCGCCACCCCGGCCAGCGTGGTCATGGTGCCGCTGGTCCCGACCAGCCGGACCTGGCCCCGCGCCACTTCGCGGGCGATGCAATGCAGCGCCTCGAAACGCTGCAGCAGAGACGCCACGTGGTCGACCATCTCCTCGAAGCGGGCCGCGTCGCCGAACCGTTCCGCCAGGCCCAGCACCCCCACGGCGAGGCTTTCCGCGCCGGCCAGCACCGGCGGCGCGTCACCGTCGCCGAGCCTGATCCAGGCGATCTCGGTCGAGCCGCCGCCGATGTCGAACAGCAGCGCCCGGCTCTGCGCGGGCAAGCCCGGCCGCAGCAGCGACGCGCAGCTCTCCAGCGCCAGCTCCGCCTCCTCGCGCGCCGAGATCACGTCGATCGCCAGCCCGGTCTCGCGACGCACCCGGTCGAGGAACAACGGCCCGTTCTCCGCCCGCCGGCAGGCTTCGGTGGCGACCGCGTGCAGGCCACGCAGCCTCCGACGCCCGATCCGGTCGGCGCAGACGTGCAGCGCGCCGAGCGTGCGCTCCATCGCCGCCTCGCTCAGCCGGCCGGATCGGCTCAGCCCCTCGCCGAGCCGGACGACGCGGCTGAAACTGTCGACCACCCGGAACCCGTGCCGGGTCGGCGCCGCGATCAGCAGCCGGCAATTGTTGGTGCCGAGATCGAGCGCCGCGAAGGCGGGCGTGACGGCGTGATCGGTCAACGGCGTGATCTCCTCCCCCCCAAAAAACGCTTCCCTGGCGCTTTCCTGGCGCTTTCCTGGCACATCCATGGCACTTCGCAGATGCAGCATTCTTCCGATGACCCCGCCATGCGGGCAAGGCATAATCGCCATGCCGGCCGATGCGGCCGACGCCACGGTTGCAACCCCCGGCGACCGATGCTAATTCCCAGCCGCGCCGCGATACGCGCACCGCTTGGGGGATAGTTTAGCGGTAGAACTTCCGACTCTGACTCGGACAGCCTTGGTTCGAATCCAGGTCCCCCAGCCAACCCGCCGCTACCGCGCCATCGCGGCCGGTCAGGTCCGTTCCGCGGGCCCGGTGATCCAGGGCGGCGCGATACCGGCATCCTCCGGCCGTTCCGACACGTAATCCGTCGCGATCCTGACCGCGTCCGCCTGTGTCCGTCCGGTCGGCGCCGTGACACGCACCGCCGGATCGGCCGGCGGGACCCATGCGGCCGGGGTCGCGGTCTCGAACAGCGCTTTCGTGCGGGCGCTCCCCGTGCCCTGGCACAGCACCCGGCCGGTCTCGAACACGCTGACGGCGATCCCGCCTTCGCCCCTGATCTGGGCGCCGAACGGGATCGGTTGCACGCTCAGCACCACGATCCCGGCGCGCTCCAGCACCTCCTGCGCCGCCGCGACCGACCAGGCCGGCCGGGATGCGTCAGACCGCATAGCCCGGCAGCTTACGGTCCAGCAGCCGCAGGAAGCCGGGCCAGGCCAGCGAGGCGGCGCCGGCCGCGCCCGCGCCGCGCGTCTGTGCCGACACCGTTCGCTGGCTGTCGTCCGGGGCGCGCAGGACCCCGTCGCGACCGGCGGAGAGCGCCGCCACCTGCATGCTGCAGGCGCGCTCGAGGAAGAACATGTTGGTCCAGGCAGCGGCGGCACTCTCGCCGATCGCCAGCGTGCCGTGATTGCGCAGCAGCATCATCGCGCGGTCGCCCAGATCGCGCACCAGCCGTTCGCGCTCGTCGAGATGCAGCGCGATGCCCTCGTAGTCGTGGTAGGCCAGCGTGGGCAGCACCACGAGCGCGGTCTGGCTGATCGGCAGCAGCCCGTCCGCCTGGGCCGACACGCCGACGCCGTCGACCGTATGCAGATGGATCACGCACCTTGCATCCGCCCGCGCCGCATGGATGGCGGAATGGATGGTGAAGCCGGCCGGATTGATGCCGTATTCGGTCGGCGCGACGATCGTGCCGTCGAGATCGACCTTGACCAGCGCCGAGGCGGTCATCTCGTCGAAGAACACGCCATACGGATTGACCAGGAAATGGTGCTCTGGGCCCGGGATTCGCAGCGAGATATGGGTGAAGATCGCATCGTCCCAGCCATGCAGCGCCGCCAGCCGGTAGAGCGCCGCGAGCTCGACCCGGGCGTTCCATTCCGCCGCCGCCATGCCCGGCCTCGGTCCGGCCGGCGTCTGCGTCTCGCGCTTGATCGATCCATCCGCCATCTCGTGCTCCCCCGCTCGGCGCCTGTGTCCGGCGTCCTTCACCTCCACGATACGTCCGGTCGGCGACAGAACGCCAAAACTCCCGCCAGGAGACCGTCCGGAACCGTGTCCCGGCGGGTCCGAGGGACCGGGTTTACGACCGGCCTGGCACGACGATTTCGGTCAGGCCCGCCGCCAGCGCTTCGCGGAGCGCGTCCGGCGGCAGCGCGATGCAGCCGGCGGTCGGTGCGCCGCCGGGCGGCGCCAGGTGCAGGAAGATCGCCGAGCCGCGACCCCGCACCACCGGATCGTCGTTCCAGCCCAGAACGCCCACCAGATCGTAGAGCGCGTCGGCGCGCCACAGCGCCTCGTGCCGCGCCGGGTGGGGCAGGGTGATGCGCCGGTTGTAGTCGGGATGCGTCGGATCGTCGCACCAGCCATCCTCCGGCGAGAGCGCCTCGCGCGGGACGGTCGCCGCCGGCGCGGGCACCCGGTCGGCGCGATAGAACAGCCGGCGCAGCAGCAGCCTGCCCGCCGGCGTGGCGCGATCGCCCTCCTGCTTGTCCGGCCGGATGCCGGCCTCGCCCAGCACCGCGGGCAGGAGCAGCGATCCGATCCTGAGCCTGGCGTCATGGCCGCCCAGCGGTTCGATCGTGCCGACGGTCATGTGCGCTGTTTCATGAATGCCTCGAACCGAATTGAAATTTGTGCGTTCGGTCTCCATATCACGATTAAGTGCGTAGGAAGATGCAGCAGCCGTTGGGCGCCGGCGCGGATCACGGCGTTGTCGGGCCAGACGGCAGCGCGCCGCGATCGAAACGAAACGCTGGCGCGTCGGCCGGAGGGAGAGAGGGTTCAATGGCGGGTGCACGTCCGATACTGATCGTGGACGACGACCGGGCGCTCCGCGAGGCGCTGGTCGAACAGCTTCAACTGGAAGGCGAATTCTCCGTCTCCCAGGCGGACAGCATCGAGGACGCCCGCAAATGCGTGGACGAACCCTCCGCCCGCTACGACGCCCTGATCCTGGACGTGAGCCTGCCCGACGGCGATGGCCGCGATTTCTGCGCCGAGCAGCGCAAGCAGGGACGGCGCATGCCGATCATCATGCTGACCGGCTCCGACGACGAGGCCGACGTGGTGCGCGGCCTCGATGCCGGCGCCAACGACTATGTCGCCAAGCCATTCAGGATCGCCGAGCTGCTGGCCCGCCTGCGCGCGCAGATGCGGATCTTCGAGAACAGCGAGGACGCGGTCTTCACCATCGGGCCCTACGTGTTCAGGCCATCGGCCAAGCTGCTGCAGGAGGCCGCCCGCAACCGACGCATCCGCCTGACCGAAAAGGAGGCGGCGATCCTGAAGTTCCTGTATCGCGCCGGCACCCGTCCGGTCGCGCGACAGGTGCTGCTGAACGAGGTGTGGGGCTACAACGCCGCCGTCACCACCCACACGCTGGAGACGCATATCTACCGGCTGCGTCAGAAGATCGAGCCGGATCCGGCCAATGCCTGCCTGCTGGTCACCGAGGGCGGCGGCTACCGGCTCGACCCGGCCGGGGGCGTCCCGGTCGCCTGAGGGGGCGACGGCAGGTCGCCGGTCTCCGGTCGCCGGTCGCCGGTCAGAGATCCAGGTCGATCGCCATCGGCACGTGATCCGACGGGCCGGGCCAGTCCCGCGCTTCCTGCAGAACCGTCAGACCGCGCAGGGCAGGGACCAGGTCGGGCGTCACCCAGACATGGTCGAGCCGGCGTCCTCGGTTCGAGGCGCGCCAGTCGCGGTTGCGATACGACCACCAGCTATAGAGCTTCTCCTCCGGCGGGACGAAATGGCGCATCGCGTCGACGAAGCCGCTGGCCAGCCAGGCGTTCAGCCGCGCGATCTCCGGCTCGGTGTGGCTCACCACGTCGCGCAACTGCCTGTGGCTCCAGACATCGTGCTCCAGCGGCGCGATGTTGAGATCGCCGACCAGGATGCTGCGCAGCGGCGGATAGGCGGTGAAATAGGCCGCCGCCTCGTCCACGAACGCCAGTTTGTGGGCGTATTTAGGGTTCGCCACCGGGTCGGGAACGTCGCCCCCGGCCGGGACATAGAAATCGTGCAGCGCCACCGGCCCCGACGCCGTGTCGAGCACGGCTGCGACATGCCGGCGATCGTCCTTGAGGCACCAGTCCGGCGCGCCATCGTCCGGCCGCATCGGCACGCGCGAGAGAATCGCCACCCCGTTGTACGATTTCATCCCGCGGCGCAGGTGATGCGGATAGCCCAGCCTGGCCGGCGCCTGCTCTGGAAACAGCTCGTCCGGGACCTTGGTCTCCTGCAGGCAGATGACGTCCGGCGCCAGCGCGGCGACGACGCGTTCGAGCAATCCAAGCCTGAGCCGGAGCGAGTTGATGTTCCAGGTGACGATCCGCATGCGTCCGGATCGCCCGCCGCGCCGTCGATGGCAAGGGCCGCCCGTGTCCGGGCGCGGCTGCGCTCTCGATCCGACGCTTGCCAAACCGCCCGCGACGGCGTTGCGTCCTCCGCATGATCGACCCCAGCGACACCGCCGCCCTGGATGCACGCGCCCTGCACGCCAGCCTGCTCACCCTCGACAGCCATATCGACATACCCTGGCCGGACGGCGACGACCCGTTCCTGCGCAGCGCCAGCCGCAGGGTCGACCTGCCCAAGATGCGGGAGGGCGGGGTCTCCGCCGGCTGTTTCGCCGCCTACATCCCGCAGGGCGCGCGCGACGCGGCCGGCCATCAGGCGGCGCGGGAGCGGGCCTTCGCGATGCTGGCCCGGATCGGCGAAATGCACGGCGCCCGCGACGGGCTGCGCGCCGCCGTGTGCAGCAGCGCGGACGCGATCGAGCAGGCCCATGCCGACGGCGTGCTGGCGGTCGTGCCGGCGATCGAGAACGCCTACGCGTTCGGCACCGACCTGTCGGTGATCGCCGGCTTCCGCGCCAAGGGCGTGCGGTATGTCACCCTGACCCATAACGGCCACAACGCGATCGCCGACAGCGCGATTCCGCGCCGCGACCTGGGCGACCAGGAGACGCTGCACGGCGGGCTGAGCCGGCTCGGCTACGAGGCGGTGGCCGAACTCAACCGCAACGGCATGCTGATCGACGTGTCGCACCTCTCGCGCCAGGGCATGCTGCAGGCGGTGCAGCGCTCCGCCACGCCGGTGGTGGCGACGCATTCCTGCGTCCGCGCCCTGTGCGATCACCGCCGCAATCTCGACGACACCCAGCTCGACGCGCTCCGCGACTCCGGCGGCCTGATCCAGATCACCGCGATGCCGAGCTTCCTGCGCCCGCGCGGCGTCAAGGAGAACGGCGCCCCGGCCGACATCGCCGACCTGGTCGACCATCTGGACTACGTGGTGCGCCGCATCGGCGTGGCGCATGTCGGGCTGAGCTCGGATTTCGATGGCGGCGGGGCGATCGCCGGCTGGCGCGACGCCTCCGAGAGCGCCGCGGTGACCGATGCGCTGTCGCACCGCGGCTATGGGAGAGACGAGATCGCCGCCTTCTGGAGCGGCAACTTCCTGCGCCTGTTGCGATCCGCCGAGACGCAAGCTGGCTGATCCATGGTGGTGGAGATTCAGACATAATGCACAAAAGAAGTCTGTGTCTCACCGATTTCTAATATTCCTGTTTTTGGGATTTTCGTGGTAGCCCTGCAACCGGCGGTCGCGTCGTAGCCGGAGGCACCCTCCGGCCGGTGGCGGTCTCGCCTTGACTGAAGGGACTGCGCATGACGACGACGACCCAGACCACAGGTTCGTTCTGGAACCTGGACGGTATCGCCCGCTACGGCCTGACCGGCGCCACGCTCGACTTTACCGAGACCTTCAACGCGCCGACGGCGCTGCTGCTGGAGTCCCGGGCGTTCCTGACCGGCTCCTACACCGGCGCCGCCGACAGCATCTCGGTGGTGTCCGACGCCAGAGGCGGGCTCGACATCGTCGGCACCGGCGTGTTCGCGCCGCTCTCGGTCCAGGGCCTGTTCGGCAACCTCCATTTCGACGTCTCGCAGCACGCCACGCTGCATTTCACCGATAGCTGCGGCGTCCTGTCGCTCGGTTTCGAAGTCAACTGCGCCTGCTTCACCGCCGGGACGCTGATCGAGACCGAGTCCGGCCCCCGCGCGGTCGAGACCATCGCGGTCGGCGACCGGCTCTGGGCGTTCGGGCGCCTGGCCCCGGTCACATGGACCGGCTCGCGCGCCATCGACGTGGCCGGTGTGGCCGATCCGACCCTGGTCCTGCCGATCCGCATCCGCGCCGGCGCCTTCTCGAACGGTCTGCCGGAGCGCGATCTGGTGGTCTCGCCCGACCATGCGGTCTGGCTCGACGGCAAGCTCATCCCCGCCCGGCTGCTGGTCAACGATGTCAGCATCGTCCAGGAGACGCGGCCCGCCGTCACCTATTTCCATCTCGCGCTGGACCGTCACGATCTGATCCTCGCCGAGGGCGCGCAGGTCGAATCGTACCTCGACGTGGCCGGGCTGCTGGCCGGCGACGACGCCGCGCCGCTGCGGCAGCTTGCGATCGAGCGCCCGCCGGCGGTCGCCGCCTACGAATCGCACGGCTACGCCCCGCTCTGTCTCGATGCCGCCCTGGTCGAGCCGGTCTGGCGGTCGCTCGCCGCCCGGGCCCATGCGGTGGTCCAGGTGGCGCCGGATCCGTTGCCCGCGGCCGCGAACGACGCGCTGCCCTCTGGCGCCGCGCCGTTCGGCCTGCTCGTCGAGGGACGCCTGCTGCAGCCGGTGCGAACCGGCGACGCCGACGGCGTGACCGGTTTCGCCGTCGACCTGCCGCAGGGCGCGCGCCTGGTCACCATCCTGTCGGCCGCCGCGTCGCCCTGGTCCGGCGCGCCCTGGCTCGACGACCGGCGCCGTCTGGGCGTGGCGATCGCCGGGATCGCCCTGGACGGCCTGACCCTCTCGCTCGAGAGCGATGCCCTGGTCGGCGGCTGGCACGGGATCGAGACCGCCGCGCACCGCTATCGCTGGACCGACGGCGCCGCCACCCTGGTGCTGCCGGCCGGCGCGACCCGCCTCGAGATCGGGCTGGTCGGGATCGCGCCGGCGCCGCGCGCGACGGGTGTCCGCGCCGCGGCCTGACGCGTCCCCGACCCGGCCCCCGGGTCGGCCTGCGACGACCACGAGGCGCCCGGGCAACCGGGCGCCTTTTTGGTATCCGGCCGCACGCCTGCCTGCGGCGGACCGAACAAAGCATGACCCTCCGGCGCGGCGTTCCCGGGGCCACCATCTCGTTTTGTCCACTCCGCACCATTGACTCGCAGTGTTTCCAACGGAATGGCCGGTTATGTTATTAGTGTGACAGGTTCGTCATCCACATTTGCCGTAAAATCAATGCGTTGACTGCGGTGCCTGGATTTTAGGCAATCCGACAGCGGCCCAAGCGGACCGCGCTCCGAGGGCAGTTTTCCGGCCTTATTCCACAACCTTATCCACAGGGTCGGTGGAGAAGCGGAAACAGGCTGGAATCACAACCGGCTAGGATTGTCGCTCCACAAGCCGGCCCCGCCGCACTAGATCAGGCGCATGAGCGAGCGCCACGACCCGACCACCGCCGGCCAAGGCGACACCCAGCCGGGACCGGTCGTGCCCGCGGCCGATGGCATCGTCGAGGCGAGGCTCGGCGTCGCGGTGATCGAGCGGGCGCTGCTGACCCTGCCGCTCTCGCCCGGCGTCTATCGCATGCTCGATGCCAAGGGCGAGGCGCTCTATGTCGGCAAGGCCCGCGCATTGAAGAAGCGCGTGCACGCCTACACCCAGGTCGGGCGGCTGCCCGAGCGCCTGCGCCGCATGGTGAGCGAGACGGCTTCGATGGAGATCGTCACCACCCATACCGAGGCGGAGGCGCTGCTGCTCGAGGCCAACCTGATCAAGCGCCTCAAGCCGCGCTTCAACATCCTGCTGCGCGACGACAAGACCTATCCGTGGCTGATGATGACCGACGGCCACGCCTTCCCGCAGATCACCAAGCATCGCGGCAAGCCGTCCAAGGGCGCCAGCTACTGGGGCCCGTTCGCCTCCGCCTGGGCGGTCAACCAGACGGTGACGGCGATGCAGCGCGTGTTCCTGCTGCGCTCCTGCTCCGACAGCGTGTTCAACACCCGCACCCGGCCCTGCCTGCTGCACCAGATCAAGCGCTGCAGCGCGCCGTGCGTCGACCGCATCGACAAGCCGGGCTACGACCGGCTGGTCGCCCAGGCGCGCGCCTTCCTGTCCGGCAAGGCCGGCTCGGTGCAGGCCGCGCTGGCCGCGGAGATGGAGCAGGCCTCGGCAGCCCTGGAGTTCGAGCGCGCCGCGGCGCTGCGCGACCGCATCCGCGGCCTGACCCACGTGCAGGGCACCGGCATCATCAACCCGGCCAGCATCGAGGATGCCGACATCATCGCCATCCATCAGGCCGCCGGACAGGCCTGCGTGCAGGTCTTCTTCATCCGCGGCGGCCGCAACAACGGCAACCGTGCCTTCTTCCCGGCCAACACCAAGGGCGAGGAGGCGGGCGAGATCCTGTCCGCCTTCGTCGCCCAGTTCTACGACGACAAGCCGCCGCCGCCGCTGCTGCTGCTGAATGTCGCCGTCGCCGAGCCGGCGCTGATCGAGGAGGCGCTCGGCCTCAAGGCGGACCGCAAGGTCGAGCTCCTGGTGCCGCAGCGCGGCGAGAAGCGCGCCGTGGTGGAGCATGCCGCGACCAACGCCCGCGAGGCGCTGGAGCGCAGACTGGCCGAGGGGGCAGGGCAGGCGAAGCTGCTCGACGGCGTCGCCAGCCTGTTCGGCCTGCCGGCGCCGCCGGAGCGGATCGAGACCTACGACAACAGCCACATCATGGGCACCAACGCCTATGGCGTGATGGTGGTCGCCGGACCGGAGGGCTTCACCAGGCAGGCCTACCGCAAATACGCGATCCGCGGCCCGATCGCGCCGGGCGACGATTTCGCCATGATGCGCGAGGTGCTGGAACGCCGCTTCGGCCGCGCGCTGCGCGAGCAGGCCGCCAATCCGGCGAAGCCGGGCGACGCCAAGACCGACTGGCCGGACCTGCTGCTGATCGACGGCGGTCTCGGCCAGTTCACCGCCGTGCGCCAGGTGCTGGACGATCTCGGCGTCAGCGACGTCAAGCTGGTGGCGATCGCCAAGGGTCCGGACCGGGATGCCGGCCGGGAATGGTTCCATACCGGCGACGCGCCGCCGTTCCAGCTTCCGCCGCGCGACCCGGTGCTGTACTACCTGCAGCGTCTGCGCGACGAGGCGCACCGCTTCGCCATCACCACCCATCGCGCCGGCCGCTCCAAGGCGATCGTCAGGAGCGAACTCGACGAGATCCCCGGCATCGGCCCGCTGCGCAAGCGCGCGCTGCTGAACCATTTCGGCTCCGCCCGCGGCGTCAAGCAGGCCGGCCTGGTCGATCTGGAGAACGCCCCCGGCATCAGCCGGGAGACCGCCCGGGCGATCTACGGCCATTTCCATGCCGGCTGGCGCGAAAGCCAGTCCTGACGGCGCGCCGGCCGATCGTCCCGCCGTCCGCCGTCTTTCGTCCCTGGTATCGGCAGGCTCGGCCCTGGGCTAGGCTGCCTGCCTGGCTCCGGCCCCGTGCTCCTGCCTTGGCCCCGAACCGATCGATCGCCCGCCATGCTGACCGACCTGCCGAACCTCCTGACCCTGTCGCGCATCGCCGCCATCCCGGTGCTGGTGGCGCTCGTCGCGCTGCATCGTCCCTGGGGCGATCTGCTGGCCTGCGCGCTGTTCGCCGCCGCCGGCATCACCGACTGGCTGGACGGCCGGATCGCCCGCTCGCGCCGGCAATTCTCCGAGCTCGGCCGCATGCTCGATCCGATCGCCGACAAGCTGCTGGTCGGCGCCTCGCTGATCCTGCTGGCCGGGTCCGACCGCCTGCCGCTGTTCGGTCTCTATCCGGCGATCGTGATCCTGCTGCGCGAGATCCTGGTCAGCGGCCTGCGCGAGCATCTCGCCGGGCGCCGCGTCAGCCTGCCGGTCACCAGACTCGCCAAATGGAAGACCGGGTTCCAGATGGGCGCGCTCGGCGTGCTGCTGGCCGGCGACGATGCCGCGTCGCTGCTGCGGATCGGCTGGCTGCCGGTCGGCGCGATCGGCGCCGTCATGCTGTGGCTGGCCGCCCTGCTGACCCTGGTGACCGGCTGGGACTACCTGGTCACCGGCCTGCGCCACGTCAACGGACCGGTCGCTCCCGACACCGCCGCACGCTGAGGACGCGATGCGCGTGGTCGGCATCGTCGGACGCTCCGGCAGCGGCAAGACGACGCTGATCGAGCGACTGCTGCCGCTGCTGCGCGCCCACGGTCTGTCGGTCTCGACCGTCAAGCACACCCATCACGCGGTCGATCTCGACCGGCCCGGCAAGGACAGCCATCGCCACCGCCTGGCCGGTGCCGGCGAGGTGCTGCTGGTCTCCGACCGGCGCTGGGCGCTGCTGCGCGAGACGCCCGACGCGCCGATGCGCCTGGCCGATCTGCTGCCCCGCCTGGCGCCGGTCGATCTCGTTCTGGTCGAGGGCTTCGGCGACTATCCCGGCGCGCGGCTGGAGGTGGCCAGCGCCGTCCTGGCGGCGCTGCCGACCGGGCGGCCGCTGTTCCTGGACGACCCGGCGATCGCCGCCATCGCCTCCGATGCGCCGCTCCCGGGCTGGAGCGGCGTGCGATTCGATCGCGACGATCTCGCCGCGATCGCAGCCTGGATCATGGCGCTTCCGGAGCAGGAGAACAGGCGCTCTTGAGCAACACCCTCGGTTGAGGGCACATTCCGCCTCGCGCGGCGGTCGGGCCGCAGGAGGACGAATATGCGGCGCTCGGCTCTGCTAGCGACATTACTGCCGAGGATGATGGCGACGGCGTCCCTGCCGGTGTTCCTGATGACCGCCGGCTGCTCCGGTCTCGGTCATTTCGTCGCCGATACCGAAACCCTGCCGGGCCAGAACCCGAACGCCGCGACCGGGGTCAGCGAGAACGTGCAGCGCGCCCACGGCCACGAGCCGGTCACCGAGGCGATGCTGCCGGAACCGGGCAATGTCTGGCCCGGCCCGCCGCAGCCTCTGCCCACGCTCGGCGACGTCGCGCACGGCTCGCTCGGCGGCGACGTGCTCGGCGGTGGCGGTGCCACCCTGCCGAGGGGCGGCAGCATGAGCCTCGGTCAGCAGAACGCGATCCAGGGCGGCGTGCCGCTCGACCATGATTTCTCCGGCGGCGGCCTGTCCGAATCGGTGCCGGACCCCGCGACCAGGTTTCGCCACCCGGCGGCGCCCGCCGCCGGCGGCACCGGTGCCGCGAGCACCGGCGGCAACATCGTCATTCCCAACGGCGACGGCACCAGCACGGTCATCAGCCCCGACGGCAGCGTCAAGACCATCAAGGGCACGCCGTAACCGCCGTGCCGCGCCCGGTCCGGCTGCTCTATTTCGCCTGGCTGCGCGACCGGCTCGGGCGGGCGGAGGAGCAGGTGGTGCTGCCGGACGACGTCCACGACGCGCGCGACCTGCTGGCCTGGCTGCGCACCCACGACGCGACATTCGCGTCCCTCGCCGACGAGGGGCGCACGATCCGGGTCGCGATCAACCAGCGTTTCGCCGGCCCCGACGATCTGGTGGCGCCCGGCGACGAGATCGCCCTGTTCCCGCCGGTCACCGGCGGCTGATGGCCACGATCCGGGTCCAGCAGGCACCGTTCGACGTCGCCGCCGAGATGCTGGCCCTGGCCGCGTCGGGTGGCGACAGGATCGGCGGCATCGGCAGTTTCGTCGGCCTGGTGCGGGCCGATGCGAACCCGCAAGGGCGCCGTGTCGTCGCCCTGACCCTGGAGCATTATCCAGGCATGACCGAGCGCGCCTTGGCCGACATCGCCGCCGAGGCGGAGCGGCGCTTCTCCCTGCTGGCCTGCACGCTGGTCCATCGCGTCGGCACGCTCCCGGTCGGCGCGCCGATCGTCCTGGTGCTGGCGGCGGCGCCGCATCGCCGCGACGCGCTCGATGCGACCGGCTTCCTGATCGACTGGCTCAAGACCGGGGCGCCGTTCTGGAAACGTCAGGACCATGACGACGGCAGCAGCGTCTGGATCGAGGCGCGCGACGACGACGATCTGGCGGCGGCGCAATGGAGGTAGAACGGGCATGGTCTCACCGATGCTCTCCGTGACGCTGGCCGCGGGTGCGGCCTCCCTGGTCGAATTCATCGAGGCGCTCACCGTGGTGCTGGCGGTGGGCGCGACGCGCGGCTGGCGATCGGCGCTGTGTGGCGCCGGCGCGGCGCTGGCGGTGCTGCTGGCCTTGGTGGCGCTGTTCGGCCCAGCGGTGCGGCATGTTCCGCTGCGGCCGGCGCAGGGCGTGGTCGGCGTGCTGCTGGTGCTGTTCGGAACCCGCTGGCTGCGCAAGGCGACCCGCCGCGCCGCCGGGCTGCAGACGCTGCGCGACGAGCAGGCGGCGTTTCTGCGGCATAGCGACCGTCTGGCCCGGCAGGGCACCGCGTCGGGGCGCTGGGACGCCGTCGGCCTCGCCGCAGCGTTCCAGGCGACCGCGATCGAAGGCCTGGAAGTCGTGTTCATCGTCGTCGCGCTGGGCGCCGGCGGCCCGGGCCTGCTCGCCGCCGCCGCCGTCGGCGCCGCCCTGGCGCTCGGGCTGGTGCTCTGTCTCGGCCTGCTGCTGCACCGGCCGATCACCAGGGTGCCGGAGAACACGCTCAAGCGACTGGTGGCGGCGATGCTGACCGGCTTCGGCACCTTCTGGATCGGCGAGGCGGCGGGCCTGTCCTGGCCCGGCGGAGACCTGGCCGTACCGGGCCTGATGCTGGCCTATCTGCTGCTGTCGTTCGGCCTCGCTGCCGGGCTGCGGACCGGCCGGCTCAGCGCCGCGGCGCGTCCGGCCTCGCGATGAGCGATCCTTCGACCGATCGCACGTCGTACGGAGGGGTCGCGATGCGGGTCCTGCGTCGATGCCTGGTCGAGGCCTGGGATCTGTTCGTCGACGACGTGACGACGGTGTCCATGCTGCTCTGCTGGATCGCCGCCGCCTGGCTGCTGCTGCCGCTGCTGACGCTGGGTGTCTGGTCCGGCCCGCTCCTGTTCGCGGGTCTGGCCGCCATCATCGCCCTGCGCACCCGGGGCTGAACGCCGGACCTTGCCTGTCGCGCGTCAGTCGAGCTGGCGAACCAGGGCGTGGACGCGACGGTGCCGGTCGGCGATCCAGTCGGTGAGCGGATTCACCACCCCGCGCAGCAGCGAGACCGGGATCCAGCGACGCGGGCACACGATCCGCGCCGCGCGCCGCGCCATGCCCGCCAGCACCGCCTCGGCGATGCGCTCCGGCGTGACCGGCCTGCCGAACGGGCCCGGGAAACCGATTCCGACCAGCTCCGCCGCCACCGCGTGTCCGCCGAGCGCGCTGCGGGCGATCGGCGTCGACACCCAGCCCGGATACAGCACGCCGGCGGCCGCCCCGGTGCCGGCCAGTTCGGCGCGCAGCGCGCGGCCGAGCATTTCGACCGCGGCCTTCGACATCGCATAGGGCGCGTTGCACATCCCGTTGACGAACGCGTAGATCGACGACGTCACCAGCACGTAGCCGTTTCGCGCCACGATCTGCGGCAGGCAGGCGCGCACGGTATGCCAGACACCGAGCAGATCCACCTCCAGCACCTGCCGGAACGCCGGCTCCTCGATGGCGCGGATCGTGGTCGGCGGATCGCAGGCGATGCCGGCATTGGCGAACACGATGTCGATCCCGCCGAACTGCGCGACCCCGCGCGCCACCGCCAGGTCGAGCGCCGGCCGGTCGGTGACGCTGGCGACCACCGCCAGGGCGTCCGGCCCCAGTTCCGCCGCCAGCGCCTGGAGCCCGCCCTCGGCGACATCCACCAGCACCAGCCTGGCACCGGACGCTTGTAGCGCCCTGGCGCTGGCCGCTCCGATGCCGCTGCCGGCGCCGGTGATCAGCACCACCTTGCCGGCGATGCTTGCCGCATTCCGTTCCGCCATCCGCTCGGCCTCCGCTTTTGTCGGAAGCCTAGTTTATCGCGAAGACGAGCGCGAAGACGACCGGTAGGCCGGGAGGAAGCCGGGCGCCGATGCGCGGCTTCGGAGCCCTGTCACGCCGCCAGGGCGGCGGGACGCAGCGCAGGGTAGGGCCCGGCATGCACGATCTCGATGTCGAGATAGATCGCGCCATCGCCAAGCGCCGCTTGATCGAGCGGCAGCGTCGCGCTGCCGTCGGTCCAGCGCCCCGGCGAGTCCGGTTCCTGCCCATGCCAGCCCGACAGCGCCTCGACCTCCAGATGCGCGGTCAGCTCGGCACGATCGCGGCCCGCGCCGGCGCCGATCTTCCCGACCAGCACGCCGAGCGTGCGGCGATCGTCGAGATAGGGACCGATGCAATCGGACGGTCGCGCCGCGCGCGAGGCCAGACGCAGCGACCGCACGCCGGCCGGCACCACGAAACCGTAGGTGGTTCCGTCGCACAGCACCGGCGCGATCCGCAACCCGGTCTCGGACAGCAGATGCAGGCCGGGATCGCTGTCGAGTTCTGCCGGCGCCGCTGTGCCGCCGATCCCCATCGCCTGCGCGCGCGCGTTCAGCCGGGCCCAGATCGGCTCGACGGTCTCGCGGTCCACCGCCAGCGGCGCCGCGGCGTCGCGTTCCCAGCTCTTGTGTTCGTGGGCGATGGCGAAGGACGGAATCATCGACGGGATCTCGGCATTGGCGAAATTGCCGCGGTTTCCGGTGTCGATGTAGCTCTCCGTCTCGAGCCCTTCCGCGAGCAGGATCGAATGTCTCTCGAGCTCGACATGGAAATATTCGTAGCGCGGGATGGAACGGTCCACCGCGATCGAGCCGCCATTGACCAGCATCCGCACCGGCACCAGACGTCCGTCGGCCAGCACGCAATGTTCCGAGGTGAGCAGCAGGTCGCGCTGCGGCGCGTTCTCCGCGAAGGCATGGGCGCGGATGCGCACCGGATAGGCGTCGAGCGCGTCACCAAGCGCGTGGACATCGACCTGGCGTCGGCCGATCCAGACCACCGGCTCGAAGCACGTCCTGCCGTCGCGACGCACCGCCACCAGGTCGCCGACCGACAGCGCCTCGACCGCGCACTCGCCATGCGGCGTCGCGATGCGTACGCCGCGCACGAAGCACGAGAGCTCGATCTGCAGCGCGCCGGCCGCGCTCGACAGCAGCAGCGGACCGGTGCCGGTGACGTAGTCGCCGACAATGAAGGTTCCGGCGGCGAACTTGAGGCCGCCGATCGCGCCGGTCTCGTCCGCGCCGCTGTAGAACGTCACGGTGCCGTCGGTGCCGACCGAATAGCTGGCGACCGAGGCGCCGGTCACGTTGTCGTCAACGATCGTGTCGCCGGAGGTGAATCCATTGATGGTGACGCCGCTGAGCACGTTGAGCGACAGCCCGCTCGATTCGATCACGTAGCTGCCGCCGCCGGGGCCGAAATTGACGGCGCTGCCGGAGAGCACCGACAGCAGCGAGTTGTAGGCGTCGAAGGTACCGCCCTGCTGGATGTTGGCCTGCACCGCGCTGAGCGCGGTGACGGCACTGCCGATCGAGACTGTGCCGCCGATCGCGTTCAAGGTGGTCACGCCCAGCACCGCGCCGATCACGGACTCGATATCCGCCTCGCCGCCGGCCGCGGTGATGGTGACGTTGCTCAGCGCCGCGACGCCGATCCCGGCGAGATTCAAGCCGATCGTGATCTGGGCGATGGTTCCCGTGGTGACGGTCGCACCGGCATTGCCGCCCAGGCCGAGGAGCGCGTCCCCCTCCAGCGTGTATGATCCGGTCCCGACGCCATCGAAGATATTTCCGGTTCCGGTATATATTCCCGGACCGCCTGTCTGATCTGCCATTGATCGCCCCCTCGTGATGCAGAACGGCCCGGCGCACGAACGGAACTCGGCGATCTTTTTTTCGGAGCGGGGTTCGAAATTGCGACGATGTCCTTGCGTACGACGATCGTCGCGTGAGGCCCGCTCCGCCCCGTTCGGGAACGCTGGTTTGTCTGCGTTAACACCCTGGCGACTGCCGTCAGTCACGGTCAAGCATTGGTTTTGAGACCAATCCAGAAGTCGGATTCGCCCCTGGCGCCATTTGCATATTTGCAGACTCGTTCCGGCGGTCCGATACTTGTTTCGTCTTGAGTGCCCGTTCGGGCGGACAGGAATGAGGGCCGATGCAGACCGACCTGCGCGCTGTGCTGTTCGACGTTTTCGGCACCGTGGTGGACTGGCGCAGCGGTATCGCCGCCGCCGCGGCGCCGTTCCTGGCCCGGTATGGCGCGACGGGCGCCGATCCGTTCGCGTTCGCCGATCGCTGGCGCGGGCATTACGGACCGTCGATGGAAGAGGTGCGGAGCGGCCGGCGGCCCTTCGTCCGGCTGGACGTGCTGCATCGCGAAACCCTGCTGTCGGTTCTGCCCACGTTCGGGATCGATCCGGTCGCGGTGCCGGAGGTCGAACTCGACGATCTCACATTTGCCTGGCATCGCCTCGATCCCTGGGCGGATGCCGTCGAGGGTCTGACGCGGCTGAAGCGGCGCTTCGTCATCGCGCCGCTCTCCAACGGCAACATCGCGCTCCTGCTGAACATGGCCAAGCGTGCCGGACTGCCCTGGGACGCGATCCTCGGCGCCGAGGCGGTGCGCGCCTACAAGCCGACGAAGCAGGCCTATCTGCGCACCGCCGAGCTGCTGGCGCTGGCGCCTGGGCAGATCTGCATGGTCGCCGCCCATAACAGCGATCTGGCCGCCGCCCGCGCCTGCGGACTGCGCACCGCCTTCGTGCCCCGCCCGACCGAGCACGGCGCCGACCAGACCACCGACCTGCGTCCGGAACAGGACTGGGACGTGGTGGCCAACGACCTGCTTCTGCTGGCCGACGTGCTCGCACCGTGAACGACGTCGTTCCCGAACTGCCTAGAATTGTCTCTCAAGATGTCGTCTCGACCGACCAGGTCGACGACAGCACCAGCGGCGACCGCTCCAGCGCCGTCACCACCGAATCGAGCTCGTCCTCGTCGGCGGTGTTCGGCACCAGGATCGCCGCCAGCTCGACCTGCTCGTCATTGTCCGACAGCGTCTCCACCTCGCGCACGGGATAGCTCGCGCGTTCCAGTTCCTCGTCGAGCAGATCGCGAACGTCAGACACGTCGCGCGGCCGGCACACCACATGGACCATGTATTTCGCCTCGGTGACCTCCGGCGACAGCGGACGGCGGTTGACCCAGTTCACCAGCGGCCGCAGCAGCGTGTTGCCGGCCAGCACGAAGCCCGCCAGCGTGGCCGCTTCCGCCGGCATGTGGCTGCCGGCCAGCGTGCCGACCGCGGCGGAGCACCACAACGTCGCCGCCGTGTTCAGGCCGCGTATGTTGGTGCCGTCCTTCAGGATCACGCCGGCGCCGAGGAAGCCGATTCCCGAGACCACGTAGGCGATGATCCTGGTCGC